>JBJHDM010000006.1:0-109392 GCA_050486545.1 Rhodocyclaceae bacterium
TGCTCGGCGAGGCACGCGGCGTCGCCTCGTCGATCCCGCCCAAGCTCATGACCGTCCTCAGCGACGAAATCAGCAAGGGCGGCCCCGAAGGCGCCATCGGCGTGTGCCGTGACAAGGCGCCCGAAATGGCCAAGGCTGCCTCCGAACAGACCGGCTGGGGCATCCGCCGCGTCAGCATGAAGAACCGCAATCCCAAAGCGGTCCCCGATCCCTGGGAGCAGGCCGTACTGGAAGAATTCGAGCAGCGCGCGGCGGCCGGCGAGAACCTGATGGAGCTAGAGAAAGGCGAAGTCGTGACCGAAGGCGACCGCAAGTTCTTCCGCTACATGAAGGCCCTGCCGACGCAGGAGGTGTGCATGAACTGCCACGGCACCGCGGAACGGATCAGTGCAGCCGTCCAGGCCGAACTGGCGAGCCACTATCCCCAAGACAAGGCGGTCGGCTACCAGATCGGCCAGATCCGCGGGGCGCTCACCCTGCGCAAGCCGCTTTGACCGGATCGCATTGAATCAATGCCCGATTCTGCAGCACAACCCACAAAGGGGGAGACATGAACCTCAAGAACCTTTCCGTACTGCTCGCCATGGCAGGCCTTTCCTGTTCGGCCTTTGCCACCAGCGGTTACTTCTCGCACGGCTACGGCATCAAGTCCAAGGGGATGGCCGGGGTCGGCATCGCCTACGGCCAGGATGCGCTCGCCGCCGCCACGAACCCGGCCAACATGGTGCTGGTTGGCGGGCGCTGGGACGTTGGAGTCGATTACTTCCGGCCGCAGCGCAAATCGGCAATTACCGGGCTGGGCTCGTTCGACGGCAACGACTCGGAGAACTATCTCATTCCCGAGTTCGGCTACAACCGAATGATCAGCGACACGATGTCGGTCGGTGTATCGGTGTACGGGAATGGTGGCATGGCTACCGACTACAAGGATCTGAATTCGTCACCTGCGGCCCTCGGTATCGGCAACCTCGGCGTGGATCTTTCGCAGCTCTTCATCGCACCCACGCTGTCCATGAAGCTCAACGAGTATCATGCAGTAGGGGTGAGCCTGAAGATCGCCTATCAGCGCTTCAAGGCCTTTGGCATCCAGGGCATCTGCGGTGCACCGATGATGTCGACCAGCCCAACCCATTGCAGCAACAAGGGCTATGACGGGTCGTGGGGATACGGACTCGGCTTGGGATGGACGGGCCAGGTCACGCCGACCCTGAGCTTGGGGGCGGTTTACCAGACCCGCACCTACATGCAGAAGTTCAGCAAGTACAAGGGACTGTTCGCGGAGAAGGGTGACTTCGACATCCCGGCAAGCTATGGTGTCGGCATGGCTTGGCAGGCGACACCCGCGCTGCTGGTCGCGGCCGATATCCAGCACATGAAATACGGCAGCGTGCGCTCGATCGCCAACAAGATGCTCGAGGGCGGGCCGCTCGGCGCAGAGAACGGTGCGGGATTCGGCTGGAAGGACGTGACCGCGTACAAGCTCGGAATTTCCTACGACGTCAGCGAGAAACTGACGCTGCGTGCCGGTTACAGCTGGAACGACGAGCCGTATTCCGGCGACGAGACCTTCTTCAACATCCTGGCCCCGGGGGTGATCAAGCGGCACGCGACGCTGGGTGCGACCTGGCAGCTTGCCGGCGGGGGTGAACTGTCACTGGCCTACATGCACGCCTTCAAGAACACCATCAAGGGCAAGGGTGCGAGCACGGGCATCTCCAACACGATGTACCAGGACTCGCTCGGCATCGCATACGGGCGGCGGTTCTGAGCAGGTCGCAAGCGGGCTGCCTCGGCAGCCCGCCGGCCAGGCTCTTCCCCTGCCACGCAACACCCGGCAACATGGCAATCATGATGACCCTTACCAACCCCTTCGACCTGCATGACGACCAGGCCTACGCGCGCTGGCGCGAAGCCAAGCTCGAGGCGCATCCGGCCCGCGTGGAGGAACTCGTCGTCGAGGTCGCCGACCCGCGCCGGCTGACCGAGGCGGAACGGGAAGCGATCTCCGAACGCGTACGCAGGGCCAACATGGCGATCTACGTGAGCCCGCATCGCGAGGCCGACAAGGACCTGCCGCGCAGCATCGGCCGCCAGTTCGGACTCGTGCGTCTGGACGCGAACTGGCTCGCCGACGAGGACGGGATCAGCAGCCTGACCGTGAGCGAAGGCGGCGACCGGGTGGACTTCATCCCCTATACCAACCACGGCATCCGCTGGCATACCGACGGCTACTACAACCCGCCGGATCGACGGATCCTGGCCATGGTCCTGCATTGCGTCCAGGATGCCGCCCACGGCGGGGACAACGCGTTGCTCGACCACGAGATCGCCTACCTGCTGCTGCGCGACCAGGACCCCGGCCATATCGAGGCGCTGATGGCCCCGGACGCGATGACGATACCCGAGCGCTGCGATGCGCAAGGCGTATCGCGGCCGGCAGAGACCGGACCGGTGTTCATCGTCGATTCGCGCAGCGGGCACCTGCACATGCGCTATACCGCTCGCACGCGCAGCATCGAATGGAAACAGGATGCCGCAACCCTGGCCGCCGTGGCCGCACTGGAGGCGATTCTCGCCAGCGAATCGCCGTTCATCTTCCGCACACGGCTTACGCCTGGAGCGGGGCTTCTCTGCAACAACGTCCTGCATGACCGCTCGGCGTTCGAGGATCACCCCGGACGGCCACGCCTGCTGTTCCGCGCACGCTACCACGACGCACTCGACTGCGGAGGCGGCTGACCATGCCCTACTACATCTACCGCATCACCGAAGCCCCGATCCGGATCGTGAGCAAGGTCGAGGAACACGCGGCTTTCCGGACGGCCCGGGAACGCGCGAAAATTCTGCGTGCAGAATTGAGCCCGGACGATCCGGGCGCAATCAAGATGATCTTCGCCGAGACCGAACTGCACGCCGAGGACCTGCTGTCCCAGGTGCGGGAAACCCCCCAGGGTCCCGGCGACGACTGAACGGCGGATTTCCCGCACCCGGCGGCCGGAGAACCATGTGCCACGGCGCAACGTCAAACGGCCCATACGGTGCCAAGCGCGAGCCAAGCCCATGTCCCGGATGTCAGAAACCGAGCTCCGACCCTTGATCGAAGCGGTGCGCACGAACTGCCACATCGCCGACGCGCGCCACGCTCGCGACATGACGATGTGCAACTACCTGCTGGGCATGCGCGAGCTGTATCGCTGGGAACGCGGCCTGCCCCTGGCGCACCCGCTGTCGCGACAGGAGATCGGCGACTGGCTGACACGTCGCGAAGCGCATTGGGAAGGCCTCGAGCATCGGAACTTCATCGACATACCGGTGTGCGGAACCCGCTTCGAGCCCTTCGACATCGCCGGCATCAACACGGCGCTGATCGAACTCGGCCTGGTCTATGGCGCCGGGCTCGGACGTTTCGGCGCACCACATTTCTTTCTCGGCGACCTGCTCCGCAGCGAGCGGCGCGAAGGCCTGCACATTCTGGTCTCCGGAGCCGAGCTCGCCCGCGACCTGCACGCGGCGCCAGCGGCCTTCCGCGACGGCGCAGTATTCCTGCGCCAGGATGCGCTGCGTCGCTGGCTGTGGGAGAAGATGGAAATCTGGGGCGTGCGCCGGGCCGACGGCGCACTGAAATCGGCATTCGACTGCTACGGCTTCGAGGAGGATTCAGAATCTGCACTCGAACGGATGGCCGAGCGCGAAAGCGAAACCCTGATCCTGCACGAGATCGGCGAAAGTCTCGCAGAGCCGATACTGGGGCCCGCCTGGCAAGACATGCTCGGAAGCTTCTCCGGACGCCGCGCCGAACTGCTCGCCCGCGCGGTGCGCGACCACCTTGCAGATTGCCTGTGGACCTTGCCGAAGCTGATCGAGCGCGAGGCGTGGTGCTCGCTGCATTTCTATTTCGCGAACTTCGAGGGCGTTCGCAGCCTCCTCTTCCCCCGCCTGGAACGGGCCTACCAGGCCTGGCGCGAAACGGACCGCTCCGAAGCGCTGGACGATGCGGTGGCCGACGGACGCCGTCACTGGACGGACGTCGCCCTGCGACTCCTGGCGTTGCACCGTGAGGAGGCCGAACGGGCCGAAGCGATTTTCGACGGCTGGGTGACCGATCCGCGGGAACTGACCCTCTGAGTTCTCAGCCGATCGACTGGTAGTACAGGTTCTGCGGATGATTGGCCTGCGCAAAGAAGTACCAGCGCTCGGCAATCAGCCCGACGTACTGGACCAGGAACGCAGCGACCGGCAACACCGGAGACTGAAAGGCCCAGCCCCCCGCAAGCAGCAGCAGCGGAAGCGGAAAGCTCAACAGCAGAAACGACCACTTCACGGCACGCAAGGCCTCGGGAGTGCGGCCGTGGAAGAACTCGCGCGTGTTGAACGAACCGCCCATCGAACCCTGGGAGCGCTGCGTGATGTGGGGGTGCTTGATCCCAATTGCGTTCTGCACGGTGGACGCTCCCCGCAGCTTCGCGTTGCGGACCAGCGAGGCCGCCCGGCCAGCAAAGGCGATCACGGTCAGGATCATGGCCCACCCAGCCAGGAAGGTCGCGATTCCGGGCGCGATGAAGGCAGCCAGTGCCGTGGCCAGCACGAAACCCGAGGCACCTCCGAGCAGCGTGTAGTTGAGCACGGTGAGCGGTGAATGCCATTCGCGCAGGAAACGCAGGCAGGCGTAGATCATCGCCGTGCACACGAACAGGGCGAAGGCGAGCAGCGTGCCGGCAACCCCGACGATCGCGGTGAGGTTCACCGGAGTGCCCGATGGCAAGGTCAGCAGCAGCGGATTGAAATCGAGCAGATGGGCCGCGCCATACACGAACACGACGCCCATGAAGGCCGGAAGCACGATCACTTCCCGGGACAGCCACGAGGTGCGCCACTGCGAGGCGGCCCGCCACGCCCGTTCCGGGTGACCGAGGTGGAAGAACGAGGCGAGCAGCCCGGCCGCCAGCAGCCCCAGTGCGAGCAGGCTGCCGGCCGCATAGAAGCTTCGGTGCTGCATGGGCAGCAGGTCGAAGGCCGCATAGGACTCGACCGTGAACAACGCCAGGAACAGGCCTTGCCCAGCACCGATCAGCGTGGTCAGCAAGATGACCGAAAAGGCGGGATTCATGTCGGATCGCTCTCCTTGCCGCTCACCATGAGGTCACGTCGTCGAGCGACGGCTCCTGCTTGGCCGGTCGCGGCAGCTTCGCATCGATCTTGAGCGGATTGTCCGCACGGACCAGTTCGTCCTCGTGGATGCTGACCCGCGTCTTGCGCCGTGGCAGGTAATGATTGGCCGGACGCGTGCCGAGCTCGGGCATGAGCGGGTAGCCGCCCTCCTCCCGGATCGCCCGCGACACGACCGACTCGGGATCGTGGATGTCGCCGAACAGCCTCGCGCTGGTCGGGCAGGCGAGCACGCAGGCCGGCTTGCGATCGCGCTCGGGCAAGGCGGCATCGTAGATCCGGTCGACGCACAGCGTGCACTTCTTCATCACCTTGTTCTGCTCGTCGATTTCGCGCGCACCGTATGGGCAGGCCCACGAGCAGTACTTGCAGCCGATGCACTTGTCGTAATCGACGAGCACGATTCCGTCCTCGGCCCGCTTGTACGATGCGCCCGTGGGGCAGACCGGCACGCACGGCGGGTCTTCGCAGTGCAGGCAGGACTTCGGGAAATGGACCGTCTCCGTGTTGGGGAAGGTTCCGACTTCGAAGGTCTGCACGCGGTTGAAGAAGGTGCCGGTCGGATCGGCGCCGTAGGGCCGCTCGTCGGGCATCGGGCCAGCGGCGCCGGAGGTGTTCCACTCCTTGCAGCTCGTCACGCAGGCGTGGCAGCCGACGCACACATTCAGGTCGATGACCAGGGCAAGCTGTGTCATGGACGGGCTCCTCCGTTCACTTCCGGCGACCGGCGAAGTACGCCAGCCAGCGGTTGCGCACCCCCTGCGTGCCGGGATACGGATTCATCGGTGCGAACTGCGGTGCGCTCTCGGCCGGTTCGGAGTCCTCGGCCTTGTAGATCCGCACCCGCACGTCGTACCAGGCGGCCTGCCCCGTCACCGGATCGGAGTTCGACACGGTCATCCCCCCGTCCGGCAACTCCTCGGAGATCAGATGGTTGAGCAGGAAGCCGAGCCGCGACTCGTTGGCTTCGGGACCGAGATTCCAGGCCCCGCCGGCCTTGCCGATCGCATTCCAGGTCCACACCGTTCCGGGTTCGACGGCCTCGGTACAGCGGGCCATGCAGCGCACCCGTCCCCACTGCGATTCGACCCAGATCCAGTCGCCGTCGGAAATGCCGTTGACCCGCGCGGTCCGTGCGTTGACGTAGAGATAGTTGTGGGCATGAATCTGCCGCAGCCAGGCATTCTGCGAATCCCACGAGTGATACATCGCCATCGGGCGTTGCGTGACCGCCGCAAGCGGGTACTTGTGCTTGTCGGTCAGGCGCGTCTCGAGCGGATCGTAGTAGAAGGGCAACGGATCGAAGTAGGTGATCAGCCGCTCACGCAGATGCTCGGGCGGCTTGCGTGTGATGCCCTTGCCCTGGGCGGCGAGCCGGAACTTCTGCAGGACCTCCGAGTACAGGTGAATGAGAATCGGCTCTGCATGGCGGGTGATGCGATTGCGCTGCGACCACTCGAGATAGCCCTTGTTCCAGTTTCGCATGTACTGGTAGGAGCGCGGCAGCTCGTAGTGGAACACGCAGTTGTTCTGCGCATACATCTCCCACTGGCGCGGATTGGGTTCGCCGCGCATGAACTTTTCGCCACCCTTGCCCCGCCACCCTGCGAGGAAACCGATGCCCGACCCCGGTTCGGTTTCGTAGTTCACGATGAAATCCGGATAGTCGCGGTACTTGCGTTGCCCATCGCGCGTAACGAAGGCGGGCAGCCCCAGGCGCGTGCCCAGTTCGATCAGCACGTCCTGGAACGGCCTGCACTCGCCGGTCGGCGGCACCACCGGAATGCGCACCGAATCCACCGGACCGTCGAACTCGGAGATCGGCCGGTCAAGCATCGACATGACGTCGTGGCGTTCGAGATAGGTCGTGTCGGGCAGGATCAGGTCCGCGAACGCGGTCATCTCGGACTGGAAGGCGTCACAGACGACCAGGAAGGGAATCCGGTACTCGCCTTCTTCGTCCCGGTCGTTGAGCATCTTGCGCACTTCGACCGTGTTCATCGTCGAATTCCAGGCCATGTTGGCCATGAAGATGAGCAAGGTGTCGATGCGGTACGGATCGCCCCGCCACGCATTGGTGATGACGTTGTGCATCAGGCCATGGACCGACAGCGGATATTCCCACGAGAAGGCCTTGTCGATACGCACCGGGTTGCCATCTTCGTCGACGAACAGGTCGTCCGGTTCGGCCGGCCAGCCCAGGGCCATGCCGTCGAGCGGGTGGTTCGGCCGCACCGCAAGCGGCGTGTTCGGGGTCTTCGCGCACGGCGGAATCGGGCGTGGGAATGGCGCCTTGTGGCGAAATCCGCCGGGGCGGTCGATCGTCCCCAGCAAGGTCATCAGGATGGAGAGGGTGCGGATGGTGTGGAAGCCGTTCGAGTGCGCAGCCAGCCCCCTCATCGCGTGAAATGCAACCGGATTGCCGGTGACCGTCTCGTGTTCCCGCCCCCAGGAATCGGTCCACGCGATCGGCAGTTCGATCTTCTGGTCGCGTGCGGTGATGCCCATCTCGTGGGCCAGCCGGGTGATCACCTCGGCCGGGATGCCGGTAATCCGGGCGGCCCATTCCGGCGTGTAGTCCTTCACCCGCTCCTGCAGCAGTTCGAAGGCCGGCTTGACCGGCGTACCGTCCGAAAGCGTGAAGTCTCCGCGCAGGAAGGGGTCCGCCCCTTCCGTGTGGGAGATCACCGGCCGGTCGGCATTGCGGTCCCACCAGAGCTTGTTCGGGGAATCCGGGCATCCTTCCTCCTCGGGCACCTCGGCCCGCAGGAACATGCCGAACTCATCGCTCCGTTCGTCCAGATTGACCAGCTGGCCAGCGTTGGTGTACCGGACGAGGAACTCCCGGTCGTACAGCCCCTGCGCGATGATCTCATGCACGATGGCCAGCAGCAGCGCACCGTCCGTGCCGGGACGAATCGGCACCCATTCGTCGGCGATCGCCGAATAGCCCGTGCGCACCGGGTTGATGGAGATGAACCGGCCGCCGGCACGCTTGAACTTCGAGATCGCGATCTTCAGCGGGTTGGAGTGATGATCCTCGGCGGTGCCGATCATCACGAACAGCCGGGCCCGATCCAGATCCGGCCCACCGAACTCCCAGAACGAACCGCCGATCGTGTAGATCATGCCGGCCGCCATGTTGACCGAGCAGAATCCTCCGTGCGCCGCATAGTTGGGGGTGCCGAACTGGCGCGCGAAAAGACCCGTCAGCGCCTGCATCTGGTCGCGCCCGGTGAACAGGGCGAACTTCTTCGGGTCGGTCGCACGGATCTTTCCGAGCCGCTCGGCGAGCATCGAGAAGGCCTCTTCCCATTCGATCGGCTCGAACTCGCCCGCGCCACGCTCGGATCCCGGCTTGCGCCGCAGCGGCCGGGTCAGCCGTGCCGGCGAGTATTGCTTCATGATCCCGGAACTTCCCTTGGCGCAGATCACTCCCTTGTTCAGGGGATGATCGGGGTTTCCGTCGATGTAGCGGACCTCGCCGTCGCGCAGATGCACACGGATGCCGCAGCGACATGCGCACATGTAGCAGGTGGTCGTGCGGATCTCGGTGGCGGCGTCCGGGGCGGGTGACCCGATGGGATCGTGCAGCGGTGTCTCGGCCATCTTGGGGAGGCTCTCCGTTGGGTGGCTTGGGGGCCCGCGCGCAACCGGGCAGTCCCTATTAGGCGCAAGCAGGCCACCCATGTCCATACCCGGCTCGGGCAGCGGACCACTGCCCATGTGGGTAGGCCGGCATGCCGCGGCGTTCGATTCGGGAGGCAATGTGGGTACCGATGCACGGGATCCTGATTTCAGTCAAAGTTTGTCGCACGAATACGTGTTTTCCTCTATATTAGTTACGACTGAAGTATAGCGAGCTGCGGCTGCCGGACAGGCAAGCCACCGAAGCAGCCGAATTGATGGGAGCGAGGAGGAGTCGATGCGCATCCAGCCGAACCGGCGGCGGGACAGCCTTTCATCCTGTAGCCAGCCGAAGCCGATCGAGTCATCGGTCTTCGGCGAAACCGACGACGAATTTCGTGCGCCGCTCGAGAAGCTGTTGCGTGCCGTAGTCGAACTCGCCGGTGCGGAGGCGGCAGCCATTCGGCATCTGGAGGAAGAAACGCATCAGCTCCGGTTGGTCGCGTCGACCGGACTGCCCGAGACGCTCGTTACGGCGTCGCTGCGGGTTCCGGACTCCTGCGGGACCTGTGGCGAAGCCGTCGCCCGCAATACCGTGCGCCTGTCCGCAAAGGCCTGCGACTGCGCCATCGAGATCGGCAAGCAACTGCCTTCGAATCGCAGCCAGCGCACCTATGTCGTGCCCCTGCATCACTGTGGAGCGGTCTGTGGCGTACTGAAACTCTTCATGCCCGCCCGCCGCAGACCTCCGAAGACCCTCTCTCCCCTGCTCGGGGCCCTGGGCGACATGCTCGGCCTGACGCTGGAGAACTCCCGCCTGATGCAGAAGAATCTGCAGGCGAGCCTGAACAACGAACGCCACATGCTCGCGAACGAGGTGCATGACTCACTGGCCCAGAACCTGGTGTCGATGCGCATGCGAACGCCTCTGATGCGCGATGCCATCGCAAAGGACGACGACGTCCGCGCCTTGCGCTACGTCGATGAGCTGGAAGAATCGCTGATCGTCTCCCATCGCCGCGTTCGCGCGCTGATCACCCATTTCCGTACCGAGATCGACCCGCGCGGCTTCCTCCATGCGCTCGACGAAGCGATCGAGGGCGTGCGGGAGATGGGGGGCGTCGACATCGAACTCGAGAACCATGTCGGGCGACTCGCCCTGACCGTGGAACAGGAGCTGCAGGTGTTCCACGTGGTCAGCGAGGCGCTTGCGAACGTAATGAAGCATTCCAAGGCGGACCACTGCCGCCTGTGCATCGACCAGGAAGATGGACGCTATCTGATCTCGGTCGAGGACGACGGGGTCGGCATGGCCTCCGACGTCGATTCGGTGACCCGACATGGCCACTTCGGCCTCAATATCATGCGCGAACGCGTCGACCAGCTCGGCGGCCAGATTGCGTTCGAAAGCAGTGCGGGTGCGGGAACCCGTATCCGGCTGAGTTTTCCCGCAATCGCATCGGAAGGAAATCCCACATGAACGAACGGATCAGCGTCGTACTCATCGACGACCACGGACTGTGTCGTCGCGGCCTCAAGGAGCTGCTCGAGTTGCGTGCAGGCATTTCGGTCCTCGGGACGACGGGCGATGCCGACGAGGCGATGGAACTCATCCAGCAGCAGGTCCCCGATCTGGTGATCATGGACCTGAAGATGCCCTCGATGGACGGCATCTCGTTGCTGCAGCGCCTGCGCAAGGAAGGTTGCGACGTTCCCGTGACGATGCTGACGATGAGCGCATCCCAGGACGACATGGCCAGCGCCCTGCGAGCCGGCGCCCGTGGCTACCTGCTCAAGGACATGGACCCGGATGACGTGATCGACGCGATCCGCCGCATCGCGCGAGGAGAGATGGTCGTCGCCCCCGCAATGTCGCTCAAGCTCGCCAAGATCCTGCAGAGCGGCAACACCGAACCGGCTCCGGAAAAGACCGAACGGCTGACTGCGCGCGAGCAGGAGATCCTGCAGCTACTGGCCGGCGCCAAAAGCAACAAGGCCATTGCGCGCGAACTCAATATCAGCCACGACACGGTGAAGCTGCATGTCCGGCACATCCTGGCCAAGCTGAATTTCAGCTCGCGGGTCGAAGCGGCGGTCTATGCCGTCGAGCAAGGGATGGTTCCCCACCATCCATCCGCCGATGGAGAAGACGACCCGACCGATCAGCATGCACTGCACGGCAGCCAGCGCGCGCACGGCGGGAGCTGAGATCAGCCGTTTGCTGCGCTGCCGCAACCACCGCAGCTACCGCCCGTGCCGCAACCCGGCTCGGCGGGAGTGGCCGGAACGAGGACGAAACCGAAGTTTCCCGGTTCGAATTCGACGTAGTCGAGAACCGTATCCTGGAGCAGTGGCTGACTGATCGGGGAGACGAGGACCACGACCCCTTCGCTGACCACGCTGAGATCCTGGTCGCGCTCCAGATCGAATCCCATTCCCAGTGACACGCTGCCGTCCGCTTCTTCCTTGGCGGCCAGCCGCAAGGCGAGTTCCTCGTCATCGAGGTCCTGCATGGCTTTGCGGACCTGCTCTCCCGCCGATGGTGTCAAGGTGATCATGGGTAGCTCTCCCGCTCGGGTTCGGCCCGGATCGTGGGCGGATCGATCCCGGCTCAAGAAGTGACGGCAGCCGCCGTCTTCCGACCGGGACGGCTGCGAGACGCCCGGACTCCGTGCACGAATGCGATGAATCGGTTCGCCCAGTGGCAGGATCCGACACTGCGCAGATGCGTGTAGGACGCCAGCACGTTCTTCCACACGAGGCCGTCATGCCGCCCATCGATCCCGTGCCCGCGGGTCACGCGATACGCGAACCGGACGTCGGCGTCGAGATTCTCGAGGCTCGAGTAATGGAACTCGTGCGCCTTCACGGTCTTCGGTGCTCCCGCGTCCAGGGGCCACGGTGCCGAGGCGGTCTCGCACAGTTCAACGTAGCCGCGTCCGACCGGACGCCGATGCATGACGACGTCGGCCGGCAGCGCACCCACCATGTCGTGTCGGGTGCCATCCTCGAGTTGCAGCGAACGCGCCAGGTACATCAGACCGCCGCACTCGGCATACACGGGCAGGCCGCCTTCGACGGCATCGCGAATGCTCGTTCGCAGACCGACGTTGGCCGCCAGTTCGGACGCGAACATTTCCGGAAACCCGCCCCCGATGAACAACGCATCGACGGGAGGCAGACAGGCCGCTTCGAGCGTGTCGATCGGTACGATCCGGGCACCGGCCTTTTCCAATGCGGCCAGGTCGTCCGCGTAGTAGAAGCCGAAGGCACGATCCATCGCCACCCCCAGGCGCAACGGCCCAGGATCGCCGGAACCCGTGGCCCGGGCGTGCCCGATGCCGGCATGCACGGCGGGATCCGGTTCGACCCCCTCCTCTTCGTGGCCCGGCAAGGGCGTTGCAGAGCGGGCAACCTCGATCACCTGGGCGAGGTCCACCTGCGCGGCAATCGCTTCGCCGATGGTTTCAATCTGCCGTTCGGCCTGACCGGCCTCGTTGCTCGGCATGAGCCCGAGATGGCGCTCGACGATGGCCAGCCGGTCATCGGCATGCACGGCACCCAGCACGGTCATGTCGGTATAGTGTTCGATGACCGCGCGCAGCTTGGCCTCGTGACGCGCTCCGCCGAGGTTGTTCAGGATGACGCCGGCGATCCGGATGTTCCGGTCGAAGGCCTGGTAGCCAAGCAGGAGCGGCGCGATGCCCCGCGTCATTCCGCGCGCATCGACTACCAGCACGACCGGCAGAGCCAGTGCGGCTGCCAGCGCCGCATTGCTGTTGCTGCCGTCGAGCGCCAGGCCGTCGTAGAGTCCCTTGTTGCCTTCCACCAGGCACAGGTCGGCGCCAGCGGCATGCTTGCGGAACAGGTGATCGATCTCGTCCATGCCCATGAGGAAAGGATCGAGGTTGTAGCACGGCCGGCCCGCGGCCCGTCCGAGCCACATCGGGTCGATGTAGTCGGGCCCCTTCTTGAACGGCTGTACGGCCAGTCCGCGAGCGCTGAGCGCCGCACACAGACCGATGCTGATCGTGGTCTTGCCGGAGGACTTGTGGGCGGCGGAGATCAGCAGGCGCGACATGCGGGCACCTCAGTCGGTGCAACCCTCGGCGGCATCGACCGCAACGACGTCTTCGACCCGCATGAACGGCAGGATCCTGAGGCCGATGACGGTCGCGGCGAACGCTACGCCGATTCCACCGAAACCCAAGGCAAACTCGGGGAAGCTCGGCCGGTAGTGCTCGATTGCACCATCGAAGAAGCTGCTCGTGATCGTGTAGCCGGGGAAGAGCTCGAGCGGGAAGGCCTGCCCACCGATGATGAAGACATAGAGATGCGCAAACGCGCCCAGCAGCACGAGGGCGCACGCAAGCAGCAGCATGCGGGCGTTGGCGAAGGCCGGGTGAAAGATCAGGACGAGCGGAGCGACGGTTCCGAGCAGCACGTAGCCGCCCCAGAACAGCACCGGGAAGATGCCGCCCTCGAGCAGGATGAAGCGCTCGAAGTCCGCTTGCCGGGCGAAATACAGATTGGTCAGATGGTAGGCGACGACGAAGTAGAATACCGTTGCAACGAAGATCCCGAGCAGACGGGCCATGCGCCGGCGAACGGCGGGTTCGACCTCGCGGCCGTTGGCCGAGAAGATCGCCGCCTGGACGAGCAGGAAGATGGCCATGCCCCAGGCGAGCGACATCACGATGAACATCGGCGCAAGCACGGCGGAGTGATAGGCCTGGCGCGCGACGAGAAAGGCGAAGATGACTCCGGTGCCCGTGGTCAGCACGAAGCGCCACACGAACGCAGCCAGGCCGGCGATCTTCGAGTACCGGTTCATGCGCCGTTCCATCATCGTCCACAGGTAGATCGCGACGATCGCGAACAGGCCGCTGTAGAGCAGCACGTTCCAGGCGAACACCGAGGTCGGGTTGTAATGCGTGGCCGCGATGACGACGCGGTCGGGCCGGCCCAGGTCGAGCATCAGCACGGCGAGGCCTCCGGCGAGCAATGCAAGCGACAGCAGCCCCGACAGCTTGGCTCGCGCCTTGTACACCGGCTTGCCGAACACAGACCCGACCGAGGCCACGTTGAGGACCCCGGACGCTGCCACGATCATGAAGATCGCAAAGACGTGGGGAATGCCCCAGACCACCTGGTTGGTCATCCCGGTGATCGCATGGCCGTGGGCATGCATCACCCAGGCTGCCCAGGCGCCACCAGCTACCAGCGCGCCTCCGAGGGCGAGCAGGAGATAGAAGTTGCGGTCATCCGGGTGAGAGTTGGCGGTCGTGGACACGTTCAAATTCCTTGGTAGCGGACGCCCGTATCCAGGCGCAAATCGGCACGGACCTGGGTCGATGCGACCTCGCGCAGGCGCCGCGAGATCTCGCTTTCCGGATCGTTCAGGTCACCAAAGAGAATCGCGCCGTGGCCGGCCTCGGCACAGGCTTCGACACAGGCGGGCGTCTCGCCCCGGTCGACGCGATGCACGCACAGGGTGCACGACTCGACGCATCCAAGTCCCCGGGGGACATCGGGATTCTGTTGCGTGAGTGGTTCATGCACGAAGGAACGGGCCTTGTACGGGCAGGCCATCATGCAATACCGGCAGCCGATGCACGTGTGCCGGTCGACCAGTACGATTCCGTCCGCGCGCTTGAACGATGCCCCGGTCGGGCAGACATCGACGCAGGGCGGATGGGCACAGTGCTGGCACATCATCGGAAGCGAGGCGGTCCGCCCCGTCGAGTTTTCCTTCAGCTCGATCTTGCGGATCCATTGCGGACGTTGGCGCTCGTCGACTCCCGTCTGCCCCGGCAGTTCGAGACCGTTCTCTCGGTTGCAGGCCGACACGCATTCGTCACAGCCGGAGCTGCAGCGCGTGGTATCGATCAGCATCCCCCACCGTACCTTGCCCGAAGCCGGTTCGCCCGGTGCGCGTGCGGCAGCGACCTCGATCAGCGTGATTCCCGGGGCGACCAGGATCCCGGCCAGCGCCGCCGCCGTTCCGGCCAGGAAATCGCGTCGCGAAGCCCCGGATTTGGGTTTGTGTTCGCTCATCTCGACCCCTCCGCACCCGGCAACGGCGTAATCAGGCCGCGCGTCGAGGAAACGAAGCCACGCTCGGCCATTCCCATCTGCCGGCCCGGCTCCGGGCTCGGTTGGTGGCATTCGAAACAGGTCAGGTTGACCGCCACGAAACTGTGACAACTCTGACAGAAATTTCGATCCGTTCCAGCGACCGAGTTGTCTTCGCGGCTCGCGTGACACGCGATGCAGCCATTGAGGTTTACCACTTCGTCACGAATCCCCTGGCGGACCGTCCGGTCCTTCTGGGCCGCGAGCATGTGCGCATGCTGCCGACGCATCTCGGCCGGCGGCGCGACGCAGGCCTCCTGGCTTTCGATGACGATCACCGGCCGGGGCGTGCGACCGCCATCGGCGGCCGCCCCGGTCGTCCATGCCAGCATGACGGCGACCGCCATCCACATCAGCGCCCGTCCGATCCAGTCCGTACCGGATCGCTTCGTCATCGGAATCCGTGCCATCGGCGTCATCGCTTTTTCTGCCCGCTGTGCTTACTCGCCCAGGCCCATCTGGATGTAGCCCGTCGGGCAGACATCGTGACAGATATGGCATCCGATGCAGCGGCTGTAGTCGGTGTACACGTAGCGGCCGGTGGTCGCCTCCTTCTTCGGCACACGCTTCACGGCGGTCTGGGGGCAGTAGACGACGCAGTTGTCGCATTCGAAGCACATCCCGCAGCTCATGCAACGCTTGGCCTCGGCGACCACGAGTTCCTCGCTCAGCGCCTCGATCCGCTCCTGGAAGTTGCCCAGTGCGGAAGCCTCGTCGAGCGTGATGAACGTGCGCTTGTTGCGCGGTGTATAGGGGAAGTGTCCGAGGAACAGATCATCGTGCGGAATGACGTAGCGCTCGGCGCGATTGTCGAAGTTGTGGATCCCGACCGTGCTCTTGTCGGTTCCCCACATCGGCTCCTCGGCCTGGGTGAGCGGCAAGCCCTTTTCTTCGACCATCTTGCGCTTGAGATCGAAGACATGGACATCGATCTTCGGGCGCTTGAGCCCTTCGACGCCGGCCAGGAAGCGGTCGATGCCGTCGGCCGCGATCGCGCCGTGGCCGATCGCCGTGGTCAGCAGGTGCGGACGGATCACGTCCCCACCGGCGAACGTGCCGGGCTTGCCCTGGACCTGGTAGTTGCGGTCGGTCGCGACCGTGCCGCGGCCGCTGTCGAACTCCTCGAGACCGGTGAAATCGACGGCCTGGCCGATCGCGGAGACGATGAGATCGGCCTCCAGATCCTGTTCCGTGCCTTCGACCATGTTGATCTCGAGCTTGCCGCCGACCATCTTGGCCTGGCATTCCATCACGCGCAGTGCCGTCGCCCGCCCGTCCGGCCCCTTGACGACGCCGATCGGAGCCAGCCCGCCGCGAATCGCGATGCCTTCGGCCAGTGCCTGCTCGACCTCGTGCTTGCTCGCCTGCATCTCCTCGAGCGAGAACACCGAGGTCAGCACGACATCCGAACCCTGCTTGGCCGAGACCTCCGCGACGTCGTGCGCGAGCCGCCCGCCGATGGCCTGTTCGAAATCGGTCGGATTCGCATGCTCGATATGCCCGAGCCGGCGTGCGACGGTCGCGACGTCGATCGACGTATCGCCGCCGCCAACGACCACCACCCGCTTGCCGACATGCTGGAGCCGCCCGTCGTTGAACGCGCGCAGGAAAGCGGTCGCGGTGACGACGTTCGGCGCCTCGGCGTCCTTGACCGGAAGTGCCCGGCCAGACTGCGCCCCCATCCCCAGGAATACGGCATCGAACTCGGAACGGATCTGCTCCAGCGTGATGTCCTTGCCGACGTGACACTTCAGGCGGGTCTGCACGCCGAGGTCGAGGATGCGCTGGATTTCGGCATCGAGGATGTGCCGCGGCGTGCGGAAACCCGGAATGCCGTAGCGCATCATCCCGCCCAGATGCTCGTGTTCGTCGAAGATCGTGACGTCGTGACCCTTGAGCGCGAGTTGGTAGGCACAGGACAGACCGGCCGGCCCGCCGCCGAGAATCGCGACCTTCTTGCCGCTGCGCTGCGCGGGTGCCTGGTACTTCAGTCCGTTGGCGATCGCGTACTCGCCGAGGAAGTGCTCGACGGAGTTGATGCCCACGAAGTCCTCGACCTCGTTACGGTTGCAGCCGCTTTCGCACGGAGCCGGGCACACCCTGCCCATCACCGAAGGGAACGGGTTGGCTTCGGTGAGCCGGCGCCAGGCATATTCCTGCCACGGCATGTCGGCGGGCGGCTTCTCGATGCCTCGCACGATCGACAGGTAGCCGCGGATGTCCTCGCCCGAGGGGCAGCTCCCCTGGCACGGCGGCGTCGACTGGATGTAGGTCGGGCACTTGTACGAATAGCTCGCCTGGAAGATCTTGTCGCGCAGGGACTTGATCGCCGATTCACCTTCGCGGTATCGACGAAACGTCAGCTTGGTCTCGGTGGTTCCGGTGTTGACTGACATCGCTGTTCTCCGATTGCTGATCTGGTTGTGTTGCTTGCGGGCGCCTACTGCTCGCCGCCCAGCTTGATCGCGGTGCTCACCAGCTGGTGCACCCCGCCGACCATGCCCATCTTGAAGCCGTAATACGGAAGGACCTTGCTGAACTGCGCCTTGCAGATCGCGCAGATCGTGGCCATGAAGTTCACGCCGTGGCTGTCGACGACTTCCTGCAGGGTCTCCATCCGGGGCAACGCACCCTTGACCCGCAGCTCCATCAGTTCGTCGGTGAGCAGCCCGCCCCCGCCGCCGCAGCAGAACGTCTTCTCGCGGATTGCCTCGGGCGCCATCTCCACGTAGCGGTTGGCGACGGCCCGGATGATGTTGCGGGGGATCTCGAACTGCCCCCCCGGGAAGTCGCCCATGCGCGAGGCACGTGCGACGTTGCACGAATCGTGGAAGGTGATGATGCGGTGGTCGTTGGCTTCCTTGTCGAAGGACAGCACACCGCGCTCGATCAGGTCCCAGGTGAATTCGCAGATGTGCATCGGCTGCTTGTAGCGCCCGTCGAGCTGGTTCTGCAGTTCGATCGCGAATGGGTCCTTGCCCCCCGCCCCGATCCCGACGAGCGTGTTCCAGAAGCTGTAGGCTACCCGCCACGCATGCCCGCATTCGCCGACCACGATGCGCTTGACCCCGAGTTCAAGCGCCGCCTCGCGGATGCGCATCGCGATCGCGCGCAATTGCTCGTAGTTGCCGATGAACATGCCGAAGTTGCCGGCCTCGGAGGCATGCGAAGAGAGCGTCCAGCTCACCCCCGCGGCATGGAAGACCTTGCCGTAGCCGATCAGGCTTTCGACGTGGGGCTCGGCGAAGAAGTCCGCAGACGGCGTAACCAGAAGCACCTCCGCGCCCTTCACGTCGAGCGGATAGCGCACGTCGACGCCGGTGTCTTCCTTGACGTCCTCTTCGAGCCCCTCGAGCGTGTCGAGCAAGGCAGGCCCGGGCAGGCCGAGGTTGTTGCCGATGCGATGGACCTTGCCGATGATCTCGTTCGAATACTTCTGGCCGACGCCGATCGAATCCATGATCTCGCGACCGGCCATCGTGATCTCGGCCGTATCGATGCCGTAGGGGCAGAACACCGAGCAGCGACGACACTCCGAACACTGGTGGTAGTAGTTGTACCACTGGTCGAGCAGCTCCGGCGTCAGTTCGCGCGCACCGACGAGCGACGGAAACAGGCGTCCGGCCAGCGTGAAATGACGGCGATAGACCCCGCGCATGAGCTCCTGGCGCGCGACCGGCATGTTGTTCGGATCCCCGGTGCCAATGAAGTAATGGCACTTGTCGGTACAGGCGCCACAGTGCACACAGGAATCGAGGTAGACCTTGAGCGAGCGGTACTTCTTGAGCAGCTCGCCCATCTTGTCGATCGCCTTGTCGTGCCAGTTCTCGACCAGTTCGCCCGGAAAGCCGATCGCCTCCTGGATCTTGTCGCTGGCTACGTAGGGCTTGGATTCGGCCATTGCGCCCGGCTGCAGGGGCGTAACGGTCGGGTACGCGCGCAACGCAGGCGCTTCGGTCTTGGCGGCCATGTCAGGACTTCCCCTTGTCCAGATCTGCCGCCCAGGGCGCCAGATGCCGGGATTCCCGCGGATTGTCGACCTGGTTGCGCGAGGGCGAGAAGAACACGCCGGGCGCATGGAGCAACTTGCTCATCGGAAAGACGATCATCAGCGCAGCCACGAGGGTCAGATGCACCAGCAAGGGGCCATCGGTGGGCAACGGATGCAGTTCGAAACGCATCAAGCCGAGAAAGAAGATCTTCACCGCGACCACGTCGGTCGGCACGAGGTACTTCATCATCAATCCCGACACGGCGATCAGCAGCAACAGCGCCAGCATCATGTGGTCGGAGACGGTGGAGATGAAGCGGATCCGGGGAACCGCGAAACGACGCAGCCACAGTCCGGCCAGTCCGGCGGCCATGAGAAATCCGCCGAGGATGCCAAGCGGCTGCATCAGTGCGACCCACCACCAGACCGGTTCGGTGAAGTAGCGGAGATGGCGCACCAGCACCAGGGCCAGCCCCATGTGAAAGACCCAGCCGAGCGCCCAGGTCCAGAGGTTGGACTTGAACAGGCTTTCGAACAGGATCACCTCGCGAGCCATGCGGAAGGTCACGCCTGCCCCGGTCGTGGGTGCCGGGGTGGTCGGGATCTTCAGCGGCGCGGGCGTCCGCCAATAGTCGGCGATCTTGTACGCCACACCCCCGATCAGAATCACGGTGGCCGCGTAGAAGAGCAGCGCGTACAAGTAGGTGGCAATCATGGTGTCTGGGCGAGCAAAGACCCTGCGAACGGCGCACAGGCGGCGTTCGCAGTTCCTTCAGCCGGATCGTTCAGACGCAGCCGGTCGGCTTGGGCAGGCCGGCGATCTTGCAAGCCTGCTTGGCGGGGCCGTACGGGAACAGTTCGTACAGGTACTGGCTGTTGCCCTTGTCCGCCCCGAGCTTCTTGCCGATGGCCTTGGTCAGCACGCGAACGGCCGGCGCGATCTGGTACTCCTCGTAGTACTCGCGCAGGAAGTTCACGACTTCCCAGTGCTGGTCGCTCATCTCGATGCTTTCGGTCTGGGCGATGTAGTTGGCCACGTCCTCGCTCCAATCCGCGAGGTTGGTAAGGTAGCCTTCCTCGTCGGTATCGTAGGACTTTCCGTTCACTTCGATGTTAGGCATGTCGTCTCCTTGATAAAACGCTTTTGTCGGTCGGTCTCGTCCGCCGACTCGATCAGAGCCAGGACTGGCAGTTCGGGTGTGCCGCCACGAGGTCCACGAAGCCGCCGTAGTCGACCGTCTCGACCCCCTCGAGCACGCGGTCGGAAACCCCGCGAGCTTCGAGGTCCGGCAACAGTGCGTAGATCTTGAGCCGGCTCGAGGCTTCCGCAAGCTTCGCGGATGCGGCATGTCCGCGGGTCGCGGCATACACGGCATCCTCGATCAGCAGGATGCTCCCCTCGCGAGCCACCCGGAGGCAGGAATCCAGCGCGTTTCGCTCCAGCGGCGACTTGTTGATGATGTGCAGCATGGATTCTCCTCAAAAACTGAGCACGACGTCCTGGGTTTCCATGAGGTCCCCCATCTCTTCGCGCGACAGCACCGTCACCGGAACCAGCAGGTCATCCTCGGTCAGGGCGCGCGCCTCGAGCGACTCGCGCTCGACGTAAAGCTTCTCGATGTCGTAGCCTTCGAGTGCCCGATAGGTCGGGGAGAAGTTCTTGTTGTCGATCCCCTTGGTCTGCTGACCGCGCTTGAGCTGCAGGACCCCGTCGTCCAGGAAGACGACCGACACATCCTGGTCGAAGGCCGCGGTGATCAGGACGACTTCCAGCGACTCCAGCGCGTAGACGGTTCCATACGGCGCCTTGCGGTTCACGAACATGAACTTCTTGATGTTGCCTGCGCTCACTTCGTTCCCTCCTCAGTCGCCGAACACGACCAGCCGGTCGGACTGGATGCCCGACTCGACCAGTTGCCCCAGACCGGAGATCCGGAATCCGGGGGCCAGGTTCTCTTCACGGATCCCGCGACGCAATGCCGCCGCGACACAGACGACGAGATCGACACCGTGCTCCTCGGCCAGCTTGCTCCAGCGCTGGACGATGTTGCGATCATCCTGCGGCGGCTCGGTCAGCTTGGTCGCGTTGTTCACCCCGTCATGGTAGAAGAACACGCGATCGACCTCGTGGCCGCGTTCGATCACGGCCTTGCAGAACAGGTAAGCCGTGTCGCTTGCCTGGTGCTGGTAGGGCCCTTCGTTGATCATGATTCCGAACTTCATGCAAAGTCCTCGTCCGAACCGTCAGAAGCGGATGTGCGTCGACGCGTTGAGATTCACACGCGCACCACGCCAGTCATCGATCAGGTACTTCGTGAAGGGCAGCCCCGTCTTCTCGAAGAACCGCGGCCAGCCGATCCGCTCGACCCAGTCGGCCAGGCGCTCCCACGGCTGCGCATCTTCCTTGTAGGTGTAGAGGATCTTCTTGACCACTTCGGACACTTCCGGCCAGCGGGGCGGGTTGTTCGGGATGCCGGCAGCAACCATCTTCATGAAGGTCGGCTTGCCGCGTGCATTCGCGTTCTTGCCGCCGACCCAGATCGCGAACTTCGAATGCTCCGGATCGTTGATCTGCATCGGCGGGCACGGGGGATAGCAAGCGCCGCAGCAGATGCATTTGGCCTCATCGACTTCCAGCGACGGCTTGCCATTGACCAGGGCCGGACGGATCGCCGCGACCGGGCAGCGCGCCACGACCGCGGGCCGCTCGCACATGTTCGCGACCAGGTCATGATTGATCTTGGGAGGCTTGGTGTGCTGCATGACGATCGCGATGTCGGCCTGACCGCCGCAGTTGATCTCGCAGCAGGAGGTTGAAAGATGCACGCGGTTGGGCATCTCCTCGCGTCGAAATTCGTCGAAGAGCTCGTCCATCAGCGCCTTCACGGCGCCCGATGCATCGGTTCCGGGGATATCGCAGTGCAGCCAGCCTTGCGTATGGGCGATCATCGACACCGAGTTGCCGGTCCCGCCGACCGGGAACCCCTCGCTTTCGAGCTTCTGGATCAGCGGACCGACCTTGTCGAGGGACGACACCATGAACTCGATGTTCGAGCGGATCGTGAAGCGCACGTGTCCTTCGGCAAACTCGTCGGCGATGTCGCACAGCTTGCGAATCGTCCATACATCCATCTGGCGCTGCGTGCCGGCACGCCCCGACCACACATCATAGCCCGTGTGCGAGACGTGATGGAGCACGCCGGGACGCGGCCGGTCGTGATACTTCCAGTTGCCGTAGTTCTTCGCGAGCAGCGGATGAAGGTACTGTTTGTTGTCCGGTATGCCGCATTCGACCGGGCGCCGCATTTGTGCTTGGGCCATGACCTCTGTTCTCCTCAGGCTGCGTTTTTCCTGGCGTTGATCTTTGCGACCTCGTCGTCCCAACCGTCCATGCGGACATAGGGGTTGGTACGCGGACAGGACACCATGTTCGGATCGACCTCGAGATCGAGGGCTTCGAGAAAGTTCACCAGGCCGATGCGCTCGATCATCTCGCCGGTACGCTCGTGCTCCAGCGCGTTCTCGGCGAAGAAGTCGATGATGTTCTGGGCCAGTTCCACGAGCTTTTCCATGTCCTCGTCGGTGTCGAGCTTCATGAAGGGCACCACCACGGTCCCCATCAGGTCGCCGATCTTGAGCGTGCGCTTGCCGCCAACCAGGATCGTGGCACCCTTGTCCTTGCCCGGAGCCAGACCGCCCGTGATCACGTTGATGCAGTGCATGCAACGCACGCAGTCGCGGTTGTCGATCTCCAGCGCCTGGGTGTCGTTGAGCTTCACGGAGGAGATCGATGCGTCCGTCCGGACCTGCGACACGTCCTTGATCTGGATCGCACGGGTCGGGCAGCGGGTGACGACGTCGTTGACGAGGTCGTTCATGCCGTGCTGCTCGAAATACTTGCGCACCAGCGCCTCGTCGGTCTGAATGTTGTCGCGCCAGGTGCCGATGATCGCCATGTCCGCCCGCTGGATCGAATTCATGCAGTCGTTCGGGCAGCCCGAGAACTTGAACTTGAACTTGTACGGCAGCGACGGACGGTGGATGTCGTCGAGGAAGCTGTTGATGACCTTGCGATGCGCCTTGGCTTCGTCGTAGCACGACTGCTCGCAGCGCGCTGCGCCGACACAGGACATCGCCGTACGTACCGCCGGCCCGGCACCGCCGAGATCGAAGCCCATCTCGTTGATCTCGTCGAAGGCCTTCTGGACGTTCTCGGTCGTACAGCCCTGGAACATGATGTCGCCCGACTGCCCGTGGAAGGCGATCAGGCCGGTGCCGTGGCGCTCCCAGACGTCGCAGAACTGGCGCAGCAGATCGGTGGTGTAGTGCATGCCCGCCGGCGGCATGACCCGCAGCGTATGGAATTCGGCCGCATCCTTGAAGACCGGCTGGCCGTTCTCGTCCTTCAGTTCGGTGAAGCGCGGGATGACGCCGCCGCCGTAGCCGACGACGCCGACGGTGCCGCCCTTCCAGTAACCCTTGCGGGTGCGATACGATGTTTCGAGCTGCCCGAGCAGGTCAACGACATAGTCCTTGTCCTTGGCCAGGCGCTTCAGTCCGGTGACGAAACTCGGCCATGGGCCGCTTTCGAGTTCGTCGAGCATTGGGGTGGGGTGTGCATTCTTAGCCATGAACCGTCTCCTCGTCGTACGGCTGCCGGCGCAGGCGCCGTTGTTACCGTGCGGATCGAACGGGTACGATGCCCGAAGCCACACGGCCTTTCGAACTCAATGCTAAGGCCGGCCGCGCCCGACAACTATCCCTCTCGTCGGTAACAGAGACCACGCCATACGGGGGGGGTCCGACAGCTACCCGAACGGAGTATCCGGCCATCGCTCACCGCGGCTATAGACCGGGGTTGCGCGTCGCGTGCCTAATTGACAGCACCGGAACGCCCCCGGGACGCATCGCCGTACACAATGCTACCCGGCTTGTGGATACGTCAAGACGCCCCGACGCCTGTTGAAGATTCCGAACATCGCGGAGACGGCACAAACCAGGAGGACACACATGGCGCACATCGTCATCATCGGCGCAGGTATCGGCGGAATGCCGATGGCGTACGAGATGCGAGACCTGGCCCGCCCGACCGACACGATCACCGTGATCGGCAATTCTCCGCGTTTCCATTTCGTTCCCAGCAACCCCTGGGTCGCCGTGAGCTGGCGCAGCCGCTGCGACATCGAGGTCGAGATCGCCCCTGCCCTGGCGCGCCGCAACATCCGTTTCACGCCTGTGGGCGCAAGACGCGTGCACCCCGCGGAGAACCGCGTCGAACTGGGCGACGGCAGCAGTCTCACCTACGACTATCTGGTCATTGCGACCGGCCCCGAACTCGCCTTCGACGAGATCCCCGGACTCGGCCCGGCGACGCTCGGCGGCTACACGCAGTCCGTGTGCACCGTCGACCATGCGGTCGAGGCCGAAATTGCATGGCGGGCCTTCGTGCGCGACCCCGGCCCGATCGTCGTCGGAGCCGCCCAGGGGGCCTCATGCTTCGGTCCGGCCTACGAGTTCGCAATGATCATGGATACCGACCTGCGCAAGCGCAAGCTGCGCGACCGCGTTCCGATGACCTTCGTGACCTCCGAACCCTACATCGGCCACCTGGGACTGGGCGGCGTCGGCGACTCGAAAGGCTTGCTCGAATCCACGCTGCGCAGCCGCCATATCCAGTGGATCTGCAACGCACGCACGACCCGGGTCGAAGCCGATGCGATGGTCGTCACCGAGCATGACGAGGATGGAAACCCGAAACGCGAACACCGCCTGCCGTTCCGCTATTCGATGATGCTGCCGGCCTTCCGCGGGGTCGAAGCCGTGTTCGGGATCGAGGGACTGACCAACCCGCGTGGCTTCGTCCTGATCGATGAGCATCAGCGCAATCCGACCTGGCCGAACATCTTCGCGGTAGGCGTTTGCGTATGCATTCCCCCGATCGAAACGACCCCGGTTCCGACGGGCGCGCCGAAGACCGGCTACATGATCGAGTCGATGGTCACGGCGACGGCACACAACATCCGCACCTTGCTCGACGGTCAGGAACCGTCCAAGCGTGCGACGCTCAATGCCTTGTGCCTTGCCGATTTCGGCGATACGGGGGTGGCCTTCGTGGCCTTGCCGCAGTTCCCGCCCCGCAACGTCAACTGGTTCTCGCAGGGCAAGTGGGTGCACCTGGCCAAGGTCGCCTTCGAAAAGTATTTTCTCCGCAAGATGCGCAACGGCACCTCCGAACCGGCGTTCGAGAAGACGGTGCTCAAGGCGCTGGGTATCATGAAGCTCAAACCCTGAGGAGAGCCGTCCAACCATGTCGCAGAGCGAATCCCTGCTGAAACTGAAGGTGCCTTTCGGCGTCCAGACCATCGAGCTGAACGAGACCCCCTTCGAGGGGACGGCCGTGAAACTGCTGCGCGTACGCATCCGGGAAGGCCGGCGCTTTACGATCTTCGACATCGATGCGGTCACGGCCAGGCAATGGGGCGAAGCGATGCAGCGCTGGGCCGACGATCAGCTTGCACAGGCGGACGAACGGACATGACGCACGAAGCGACCACGACGACGCGCACCGGGGCGGCGACCGAGGAGATGGCCGATCTGGTCGTTCCGGTCGCCGGCCGCGAACTCCCGTCCGACTATCGCTACGCGCTCTGGGTCGCACTGTGCGACCTTATGCCCTGGCTCGCCGAAGAACCCCGGGCGGGCGTGCTCGGGATCCGGTCGGTGGCCACCGAGCGCGGTGTGGCCCTGCTCTCCCGCCGCGCCCACCTGACCTTGCGCCTGCCGGTGCGACGCCTGGCCGACGCAGCGAATGCTCTGGAACGCGCCGCCCTCGACGTGGCTGGCGAAACCCTGCGTCTGGGTACCGGGCACGTCCGGGCCCTGCCCGTGGCCGGCACCCTGTATGCCGACTTCGTCACCACGGGCAGCACGGACGAAGTGCGTTTCCGAGAAGATGTCGCGGCGGGACTGGAGCGGCTCGGCGTGACCGCACGCATCATCTGCGGGCGGGAGCGCCGGCTCGAAGCCGAGGGCAGAACAGTTTCGGGCTACGCGCTGGCCTTGCACGACCTCAAGCCCGACGGAGCGGTCACACTCCTGTGCGAGGGCCTGGGCACGCGGCGCGAACTCGGTTGCGGCATCTTCGTCCAGCACAAGGCCATCACGGGCCTGGCGTGATCGGAGCATTTTCAAGGACGCCCCCGGCGTCGCCCCTCGAGAACTGAACAACGGAGACAAGAACATGGGCTACATTGTGAATGGCACGGACCGTGAAGCGGACGACCAGGGCTACCTGATCGAAGCGGACTTCAGCGACGAGATCGTGGCGGTGATCGCAGCAGCCGAAGGGATCGAACTGACCGATGCACACCGGGAGGTCATCGAATATCTTCGCGACAGCTACCGCGAGAACGGTCACAGCCCCAACTTCCGCACCATGCTCAAGGAGATGCAGGCCATCAATCCCGAGGCCGACAGCAAGTATCTCTATGATCTCTTCCCCCTCGGCCCCGCAAAGCAAGGCGCACGGATCGCGGGGCTACCGCAGCCGTTCGGAAAGGCCGGCTATTGAATCATCGCCTTCGCCTGGGGCGAGGACACGCCCCGGGCAAGAGGAAACGACACGAGGAAACCACGCAATGAGCAGAAAAGACCTGCCGACCCCGAATGCCATCATCGATCTGACCGGCCTCACCTGCCCCGGGCCCATCGTCGGCGCCAAGCGCATGGTCAACGACCTGTCCGAGGGGGAGATCCTGCTCCTGATCTCCGACTGTCCGGGAACGGAAGCCGATCTGTTCGCCTGGGCGAGGGTTACGGAGAACCAGGTCGTCACGACCGACAAGCGCCCCGACGGCGCAAGCGCGTACTACATCCGCAAGGGGCGCTCGACCCGTCCCGAAGCTCAGGCTGTGCTGGACATTCGTGGGGCGGTCTGCCCCGGCCCGATCGTCGAGGCCCACAAGCTGCTGCACGGCATGCGCAAGGACGAGGTATTGCGTTTGGTCAGCGACTGTCCAGGGGTCGAGCGCGACATCGCGTCCTGGACCGCAAGCACAGGCGTCAGCCTGCTGTTCTCGGCCGAGATCGACCCCGGCGAGTTCGAGTTCTTCATCCGCAAGGAAACCTGAACGAGCGGCCGCAAGGAGGCCAAGATGCGAGTCAAGAGTCAGTGGTTCAAGAACGAGCGCGCCAAGACGACCCGGGAGATCGGTGGCGCGGCCGCGTTCATTGCCTGGCGCGTGGCCCAGAACAGCTTGCGCAACATGCGCAAGGCCGATTTCGAGATCGAACCCGGCGAACAGTATTTCGACTTCCTGGCCGAGTGGCTGATCTTCATCGTCCAGATCGCCGACCGGATCGCCTACGAGAAGTTGAGCCCCGAGGCTCGCGAGGAGTTCACCGCGGTCATGGCCAACCGGGTTGGCGACATCCTGGCCGACAACCGCAACGAGTTGCTGGGGCCTGCCGACGCGGACGAGCAAACCGAATCCTACAAGGGCCGATTCATCGACCTGCTGAACCTGCGCTCATTCGACTACGCCGACTTCGACTATTCGGAAAGCCGTGTCGACTACGGATTCCTGCGCTATCTCGCCGAGCGCCTGAGCCAAGTGGTCGGTGAGCGGGACGCGATCTGGGTGCGCGACCAGGTCATGGAGATCGAAGCGCCGGATGTCGTCGAGTCGATCCGCAAGGGCATGCGCGGACTGCTCGGGGAGGCCCCGCGACGCACGGGCGAGCGTGCCCACGCAACCGGAAACTGAAAAGGAAACGGCCCGAAACCCGACCCCACTGCAACGCACGGGGCCAGATTCCGGACCGCGACGGATCAGCCGATCTTCGCTTCGTCCGTGCGGGTCTGTCCCTTGTTGTCGACCCAGGTCACGGCAAGGGATTCTCCCTTGGCTCCACCCTTGAACTTGAATGCAAAGAAGGGATTGGTCGAGATCCCGCCGCTCATCCGGACGTTGAGGACCATCCGGTCATGGTGCTTCACGGACAGGTCGGTGATGTGGTGCGCGGGGATCAAGGCACCACCGGTACCCACTCGCCGACCGGTCTCCATCGGGTGTGCAGCCAGGATCCGCACGTCGGTCACGCCATCCTTCGCTACGGCACGGATACGCATCGCTTCGGTCATCGTCAATTCTCCTGTCTGTGCCGCAACTCAGCCGCAACCGCCGGCGGTCACACGAACCGCCTTCTTCGCGAAATGGAAGCTTCCATTGGCCCGGACCACCGCATAGACGTCGCAACTCTCGGCGATACGTAGATTGGTCTTGAACTCGGCGAGGGTCCCTTCCGGAATATCGAAGATCGCTGCAACCATGTAGGGATTCTTCTCGATCAGGATCGCCGCCTGATCGGTACCGGGAATACGGCTGATCAGATCGGCGGGGACGACCGCGCCGTTCTCCGCGATGTCGGCAATGCCGATCACGATCTCCGCGCTTTCCTTCGGGCTATCGGCCCCCAGACTCGCGAACGCCTCCGCGATGGTCGTGGCCTTGAAGACTTCCCGATCCCCCGCCGCACCGGCCACGCCCGGCCGGATCAAGCCGGCCGCCGCCAACATCCCGAAGAGGGCAAGACTGCCGCCCGCCTTCAGGGTCTCCCTACGCTGCACATCCATCCTCGATTCCCTCCTCTGTGCGCCCCTTCGTACCGCGGCCGCACAGCGACGGCAACCGACACGCGCAGGCGACTTTCTATGCAAATTTCTCCAGTTTCTCGGCGCGGATCACGAGCCCATCGAGTCCAGCCTGCTTCCCGGTCCCGCCATAGGCCACGGACAGCAGCTGCGAGTAGTAGACGACCGGCATGCTGAACTTGGTTCCCTGCTTGCGGTTGATCTCGCTCTGATAGACCTCGACGTTGGCCTGGCAAAGCTGGCACGGTGTCACGATCATGTCCGCACCGTTGTCGTAGGCCGACTCGACGATGTCGCGGATCTGCTTCTGCGACTTGTCCGGCTCGGAGAACGCGAGTGCGCCACCGCAACAGGTGATCTTCTGGTCGTAGGGCACCGGCTCGGCGCCGACGATCTCGACCATCTTGTCGAGGTACTTCGGATCCTCGAACGATTCTCCGGCGATGCCGAACGGCCGGTTGGTCTGACAGCCGACGTAGCCGGCGATCTTCAGTCCCTCGAGCGGCTTGACGACGGGCTTCTTGATCCCTTCGAAACCGATGTCTTCGATCAGGACCTCGACGATGTGGCGGGCACGCACTTCATTCTTCAGATGCAGGCCGGCCTCGCGCAGCGCCTCGTTGGTTTCGGCGAGCAGGCTGTCGGATTCGTGCAGGCGCTCGACGGTCTCGCGCGTCGACAGCCAGCAGGCCGGGCAACCCGAGACGAGGTCCTGTCCGGGAAGATGCTGTTCGACCAGCGACAGGTTGCGCGCGTTGACCGCCAGGCGGGGCAACTCACCGCCCTCGGCGTAACCGATCGACGCGCCACAACAGTTCCAGTCCGGAATCTCGTTGAGTTCGATGTCGAGCTTCTCGCACATCACGCCCATCGAGGTCAGGAAGTTCGATGCCGAGGCGCCCTTCTGCGAGGAACAGCCCGGGTAGAACGCGTATTGCTTCTTGGTCATGATTTCACTCTCTGTCAGGCCAGGCCCTTGCGGCGATCCTCGATCTCGCGCGCCTTGGCGACGATCCTCTGGATGGACGCAGGGTCCTTGCAACGGTGCCCGCCGAAGATCTCCATCGGATTCAGGCGCTTGGCTTTCATCAAGCCCATTCCCACCTTCTGCATCGCCAGCGCATTCTTGATGCCCTGCACGAAGCCGTCCTTGAAATAGACGCTGAGCGAGAACTTCAGTTCGTTGACGCGACCGGTCTTGACGAAGTTGTTCCAGAAGATCGTCGCGACCTCGCGCGTGGGTTGCCCGGCCGGGGCGAGACCAAGCCGGTACGAATAGTTCGCCAGCCCGTGCATGATGTGCGTGATCGGCAGTTTGCGCGGGCAGCGCACGATGCAGCCGTAGCACGACGTGCACATCCACATCGAGTCCGACGTGAGCACTTCTTCGCGCTTGCCGGACATGATCATCATGAAGATCTTCTGCGGCGAGTGCTCCCAGTGGGGTCCGAGCGGACAGGAGCCCGCGCACACGCCGCACTGCATGCACATCTTGACCCAGTGCCCTTCCTCAACCCGTTCCTCGACCTCCTTGAGGAAGTTGCCCTGGTAGCGGGCCACGGCCTGGCTGTTTGCGTCACTCATGTTGGAGATTCTCCTCGATAGCGGGTTCCCGCCCCTGCGCCAACGCGCAGATCGTCCGCCGGGTATGTGCGTTCGAATCCATCAGAACTTCATCGGGGACAGCCCGATCTCCTGAATCTGCGCCACGTAGTCGTTGATCAGCTTCGCGATGCGCGCATGATCGGTGATCGCAACCTCATGGCTGACCACGCGCTCCTTCTCCAGCGACATCTGCTCGAGGGTATCGTCGACCTTGCTCATGCGGTAGTAAGCCATTTCCGAACCCCGCACGAAGTGGCACTGGTAGTCGTCGCCCTTCTTGCAACCGAGCATCATCACCCCGTCGTAGCCGGAGTTGAGTGCATCCGTGATCCAGATCGTGTTGACCGAACCCAGGCAGCGGACCGGGATCGCGCGAACGAAGGCCGAGTACGTATGGCGCTGCAGCCCTGCCATGTCGAGCGCCGGGTAGGCGTCGTTCTCGCAGGCAAGGATCAGGATGCGCGGCTTCTCCTCGAACTCGTCGGGGATCTCGACCGCCTTGACCTGGCTGCCGACGGTGTCGACCGAGTAGTTCTCGAAGGAGATGACCCGCACCGGGCAGGCCCCCATGCAGGTTCCGCAACGACGGCAGCGCGACTCGTTGAACTTCGGAAAGCGCCGTTCGTCCTCGTCGATCGCCCCGAAGGGGCATTCGACGGTGCAGCGCTTGCACTGCGTACAGCCTTCCAGGCGTACGATCGGATACGACAGGTCGCCCACACGCGGATGCGAGGCGCGCCCGCGCTCCGCATTCTCGACCGCCTGGATCGCTTTCAGGGCCGCACCGGTGGCGTCCTCGGTCGCCTGGAACATGTCCATCGGGCGGCGCACCGGACCGGCCGCGTAGATGCCGGTGCGGCGCGTCTCGTACGGGAAGCAGATGAAATGACTGTCGCCGAAGCCGTGGCGCAGCTGGGGCATGTCCGGCCCCTGGCGATAGGTCAGTTTTAGGACCGACTGCGAACGCAGGCGCTCGCGCTCCTCGGCGGCCTGTGCATCGCCGCCTTCGGCGACGGTGACGACCTTGTCCCACTCGTCGAGGTTCACACCGGCATTGGGCACCAGGCCGGTCGCGAGCACGACCAGATCGGCTTCCTTCGTCGTCTCCTCGTCGAGAATCAGATCCTTCACGGTCAGTGTGCAGGACTCGCCTCCAGTGACCGCGGTGGCCTTGGCCTTGCGGAAGAGCACCCCCTTCTTCTGCGCGCTGCGGTAGAAGTCCTCGCCCATTCCGGGCACGCGCAGATCGTCGTAGAGGATGACGGTCTCGACCTCTGGATTGGCATCCTTGAAGTACATCGCCTGCTTGATGCTGGTCGCACAGCAGTGGCCCGAGCAATACGGCAGATGCTGGCCGCCCGCATCGCGCTGGCCGGCACACTGGACGAAGACGACGGACTTGACCTCCTTGCCGTCGGCCCGCGTGAGCGGCTTGCCGTCGGCTTCGCGTGCGAGCGCCTCGACCCCGACCTGATCGACGACATTGGGCTGACCGCCGCCGAGTTCCGGCAGCTTGGCCAGATCGTAGGTCGTGAAGCCGGAGGTCTGGATGATCGCGCCGACCGTCTCCTCGGCCACCGAACCGCTTTCCTGGGCAATGCTCGCCTTGAAACGTCCCGGAGCCCCGGACGTCTCGGCCAGGGTGGCATTCAGATGGACGGTGATGCGCGGATGGGCCGACACGAGTTCGGCCAGCGCTTCGGCGCCGGTCGGCTGGGCTTCGGCATAAGGCGCGCGGAACGGCGTGCGCTTCCACATCTGGCGGGCGAACCCGCCGAGCGCACCCGATTTCTCGACGAGCACGACTTCGTAGCCCGCCTCGGCCGCCTCGTGCGCGGCCGTCATGCCCGACATGCCCCCGCCCACGACCAGGATGCGCTTGCTCGCGTTCTCGACCGGAGCGCCCGCGGGCACCGTCATCTTCTTGACTTCGGCACACCCCATGCGTACGTAGTCCTCGGCCATTTCCTGGCGGACTTCGTCGTGCTCCGAACCTTCCGCGACTGCCCACAGCACCCCTTCGCGCAGGTTGGCCCGCGACATCGCCACGCCGGGAAAACGGAACGCTTCGGTCTTGGAACGTCGCGAACAGGCCGCGATACACAGGTGCGTGACCCCTTCGTTCGCAATGTCGTCGCGAATCCGTTGCACGCCTTCGGCGTTGCACAGGAAGGAATGGCTGCGCACGAGCGCCATCTTGCCTTCCTTCTGGGCGATCTTCTCGAGCGTATCGACATCGAGCGCATCGCCGATGCCGCAACCGGAGCAGACGTAGGCTGCAAATTTGTTATCGGCCATGTTCAGGCGGCCTCCGTCGAAGCAGTCTTGTGGATCACTTGGATGGCACGCAGCGATGCGGCCGTCGCGTTCTGCACCGCGCGATTGACGTCGAGCGGGCTGCTCGCCGTTCCCGCGCCGAACATGCCGCCGTCGCACGATCCTTCGATGAAGGCCGAGCTGTCCAGAAGAAGGTCTTCCGGCAGGCTGACCCCCTTGATCGCGGGTTCCATGCCGACCGCGAGCACGACGAGGTCGTGTTCGTTGGCGTAGCGGTGATAGCCCTCGGTATCGACGCCATGCAGCACCGGGTTGCCGTTCTCGGTGTTCTCGGCGATGCGTGCGACCTTGGATTTCACGAAATGGACGGTCTGGTCGGCGCGCACCTGCTGGTAGAAATCCTCGAAGCGGTCGATGACGCGCATGTCGATGTAGTAGATCGTCGAGCGCCCTTCGTCGCCGCAGGCGTCATGCACGTACTGGGTCTGCTTGAGCGAAGCCATGCAGCACACGCGCGAGCAATGGCGCAGATGGTTCTCGTCGCGCGAACCGGCGCACTGGATGAAGGCGACGTTCTTCGCCTCCTGCCCGTCCGAGGGCCGCAGCAGCTTGCCGCCCGTGGGCCCACCCGGATCGGCCATGCGCTCGAACTCGACGCTGGTGATGACGTTCTTGAAGCGCCCGTAGCCGTAGGGCTGGATCTTCGCCGCATCGTAGGGGCGCCATCCGGTCGCCCAGACGATCGCGCCGACCTGAAGCTCGACGCTTTCCTCCTGCATCCCGAGATCGATCGCGTCGAAGCGACAGGCCGCCTTCGCCTTCTCGCCCTCCTCGGTACCGACGATGGAAGGGTCGAGCACGTAGCGCTGCGGATAGGCCATGCCGTGCGGCAGATGGGCCGCCTTGACGGTATCGAGCCCGTAGTTGAACGGATTGGGCACCTCGGCACTCACCGCCCGGCCGCAGTCGCCACAGGCCGTGCAGTTTTCATTGACGTAGCGCGGCGAGACCTTGAGCGTGGCGGTGTAGTTGCCCCGCGCTCCGGTCACCGACACCACTTCGGTCATCGTCATCACCCGGACGTTGGGATTGCCGCGAACGCGCTGGAGATTGATCTCGAGCCCGCAGGTCGGGTGGCACATCTTCGGGAAATAGCGATAGAGCTGGGCGGTACGCCCACCCAGGGCAGGCGTCTTCTCGACGAGAATGACCTGCTTGCCGCACTCTGCCGCTTCGAGTGCCGCCGTCATTCCGGAGATGCCGCCACCGACGACCAGGATGGTCTGGTTGGTTGCGATTGAAGCCGTCATCGAGCCTCCGAGAGCGTTGATCCTGGATTCGTCCCCATACGCACGAGTCCAGTCATGTTCCTGACGTGGAACATCCCCGAATGCGACGGGCTGCCGGATTCGGGTGAAACCAAGCCGTATTAGGCGTCTCCGGCGGGCTTCCCGTCTATTACCGCCTTGGGGTAAAACGGGTAGCCCACATGGGTGATGGACCTTGCAGAACGGCTCTATACAAGGGTTTGGACGTGATCAGGCATCAGAACACCACGTTCAGCATGACCATCATCACGACCAGGAACAGCACCGTCATGATACCCCCGGCGCGCATGAAGTCCTTCACGCGATAGCCGCCCGGCCCCATGATCAGCGCATTGACCTGGTGTGTCGGGAGGAAGAACGAATTCGAGGTCGCCAGCGCCACGGTCAGGGCGAAGACCGCGGGATTGGCCCCGGCGATGACCGCCAGGTTGACCGCCAGCGGCACCAGCAGCACGGTCGCACCGACGTTGGACATGACCAGCGTGAAGAAGGTCGCCAGGATGGCAAGCGCGGCCTGCAGCACCCAGGTCGGCACATCCCCGAGCACGGCGACGGTCGAGTATGCGATCCACGCGGCCGTACCCGTCGTTTCGACGGCCAGCCCCAGCGGGATCAGGCTCGCAAGCAGAAACACCGATTGCCAGCCCACCGACCGGTAGGCCTGGTCGACCGTGAGCACGCCGCTCACGATCATCCCGATGGCGCCCGCCATCAGCGCGAGCGAAAGGCGGATGTCGGTGAACAGGATCAGGCCGAGGGCCAGCGCGAAGAAGGCGAGGGCATGCGGAACCTTGTGCGGGCGTCGCTCCTCGTGCGGATAATCCGCCGTCACGACCGCGAAGTTGCGATTTCGCTCGAGTGCGGCCAGATCCTCCCAGCGGCTGTGCACGACGAGCGTATCACCCGCGCCCAGCGCGAAGTCACGCAAGCCCTCGCGGATCGCTTCCTCGCCGCGATGAACGGCGAGCACTGCCAGCCCGTAGGTCTTGCGCATGCGGATCTCGTGCAGCGTGCGTCCGATGAGCTGGGAGCCGGGCGGGATGACGATCTCGGAAATCCCTGCCTGACCGGGATCGAGGGTCTCGGCGAAGCGTTTCAGCTCGCGGCTGCGCCGCATGCCGAACGTAGCCACGGACGATTCGACGGTCTCGCGCGAACCGCACAGCGCGAGCACCGCACCGGCGGGAATCACGACGTCGCGCGCCGGGGCGATGCGCACGTCTCCGGAACTGTCGAGGGCGATGATCGGATGGCGATGTCCGAACAGGTTCTCGGCCTCCTCGACCGTCTTTCCGACCAGCACGCTGTCGGCGTTGAGCGCGACCTCGTGGACCTCGCCATACACCCCGTAGGTGTCACGCAGGTGCTCGAGGATCCCGACCCCCTCGGCACCCTTCGACTCGACCACCGGCAGCACGAACCGGCCCGCGAGGATGAAGTACAGGATCCCCGTGGCCAGCAGCACGACCCCGATCGGCGTGACGTCGAACAGCTCGAAGGTCTTCATCGGCTCGACGCCCGCCGGCAGCGTGCGGTTCGAGGTCAGGATGAGATCGTTCAGCAGGATCAGCGGACTGGACCCGATCATCGTGATCGTGCCGCCGAGGATCGCGGCAAAGCCCATCGGCATCAGCAGGCGCGACATCGGCAGGCCGGTGCGGCTCGAGATGCGCGAGATCACCGGCAGGAACAGGGCAGCCGCCCCGATGTTCTGCATGAAACTGGAGATCACGCCGACCGTTCCGGCCACGGTCGGGATCACACGCTTCTCGGTCGAGCCCCCCACGTTCAGGATGAACGAGGCGACCTTCGCCATCAGTCCGGTGCGGTCGAGACCCGCACCGATGATCATCACGGCGATGATCGAGATGACCGCATTGCTGGCAAAGCCGTCGAAGAGGTTCTGGACGGGAATCAGATGCGGGATGCCCGGAATCACCGAGGTCAGCCCGAGCAGGACCATGACGAGAACCGCTGCGACATCGACGCGCACGATGTCGGAGACGAACAGGAATACCGTGAAGGCCAGAAAGCCGAACACCCAGATCATCTCCGGGGTCAAGGTCATCGATTCGCTCAAGCGGGGTCTCCGGTCAGGATGAATGCGTACGAACGGGGGTCAGGCGGGGTCGCGATCCGCGCCGGGCGCATCGGGGTCGACTTCCTCCTCGTACATGCGCTGCTCACGGCGTACGCGCTCTTCGGCGGCCTCGCGTTCGATCGCCTCCTGGCGCTCGCGCCAGCGTGCCAGCCGCTCCTTCGCCGCCTCGTCGTTCAGGCCGATGCTTTGCTCGCCGAACAGGACCTGGCGCAGGAAGCGGAAGGCAAACTGCATCAGCTCGACATCGTCCGAGAGGATCATCGCCCGCTCGTCCTCGGGCAGGACGAAGAGCTTGCCGAAGCCCTCGCTCTCGACGAAGGCGCGGAAGGCATCGATGTCGTAACAGGCCATGAAGAAGAGCTGCCGGCTCTTCAGCGACGGCGCCCCGATGGCCGGACCGCAGGACTTCTTCTTGAGGACGAGCTGGCGCCAGCCGCGCGCCAGTTCGTCGAACTCGGGCAAGCCCTGTTCCGCCCGGTAGTCGTCGATCGTGATCGGCCGGTCCACCTCGTGACCGCGGCAGTGCGACTCCTTGACCAGCGCAAAACTGTCCCGATCCTGGTACTCGTCCTGCTTGCGCATCGACAGCAATGCGACCGGATAGTAACGACACGCGGTCGGACGGTCGGCGTAGATGCTGCAGCCTTCCTCGCGCATGAAGCGGCACGCGGTCCCGTCGTCCACCGGCTTGAGCTTGACCCCTGCGATTCCGTCCTTCTCCATCTCGTACGGCACCGTGTACTCGCGCAGGAACTCGGACGACGTGAGACCGAGGTGCTTCTTCATGCGCAGGATGTCGTAGGGCGTCAGCGAGATGTCAATGTTGGCGCAGCAGGCGTTCCAGCAAGAGATGCCCTTGTGGCACGAGAAGCGGATCTGCCGGCTGCCCTCCATGACTTCGGGGACGACGGGGCTGCCTGGAATGGGATTATCGATCTGGGACATGGAATCACCTCGAACACACCCGCACAGACGGGCTTGCTACAAAAAAACGGGCCGGGAGTCCTGCGACTCCCGGCCTGCGGCGCATTGCGCCCAGTCTGAACCGGGAGGAGCAGTGCGGCAAGCTTTGCCACACCCTCCCCCGGGCCGGACCCGGCATCCTGCGCCCGGTCGAAACAGCCGTCAGGCGTGTGCCTTGAACAGCTTGCTCTTGTCGACCAGATCGACGTGCTGGCGCTTGAAGCAGGTCCACTTCTTCGTGTTCTTGTCATAGACCGAGTTCACGAAGCACTTCCAGTTCTCCTCGTCGACGAAGTTCTTGTCCATCCGGTAGTAGAAGCCGGGATAGCGGCTCTCTTCGCGGAACTGGATGTGCTTCATGTGCGCTTCGGCGGTGAGGATGCGGTGGTAGTTTTCCCACGCGCGCAGCAGCTCGTGCAGATCCTTGGCGCGCATCTTCTGCGCGTCTTCCTTGAGCATCTCGAGCTTCTCTTCCGCGACCTTGAGCATGTGCTCGTTGGTCGTGTAGTAGGTCGCCACACCGGCCACGTACTCGTCCATGATCTTCTGCAGGCGGAACTGCAGCATCTTGGGCGTGATGTAGTGCGGATTGACGTCGATCGCGGTGGTGTAGTCCTTGTGCTCCAGGTACGTGCGCACCGGCTTGTAGATCTCGGCGACCAGGGTATCGACATCGGTGTCGAGTTCCGGGGTCACGTCGGCGTTGTCGATCGCGTACTGAAGCATGGCCTTGGCCGCGAGCCGCCCTTCGGCGTGCGAGCCGGACGAGAACTTGTGACCGGAGGCGCCCACGCCGTCACCGGCGGTGAACAGGCCCTTGACCGTGGTCATGGAACGATAGCCCCAGCTCCAGCCCGACGGCAGGTTGGCCGGAATCTTGTCCTTCTCCGGGTGCGCTTCGTCGGTCGGCGCGCCCAGGTCGGTCGGACCCGACACCCAGATGCCGCAGCAGCCGGAGTGCGAACCCAGCAGATACGGCTCGGTCGGCATCAGTTCGGAGTTCTTCTTCTCCGGCTCGACGTTCTCGCCCACCCAGATGCCGCACTGGCCGACGCACATGTCGAGGAAGTCTTCCCAGGCTTCGGCCTCGAGGTGCTTCACTTCCTTCGGCGTCAGGGTCTCGCGCAGCTTCGCGAGTGCCGATACCGTATCCATGTAGATCGGGCCGCGACCTTCGCGCATTTCCTTGAGCATCAGGTGGTTGCGAAGGCACGATGCCGGAACGGCGGCCTGCCCGTAGGGCGGGTAGTCGTCGAGCATTTCCTTGTTGCGCACCATGTACGGTTCGCCCATGGCGTTGGTGGCCTGCGACTTGAACAGCAGGAACCAGGCACCGACCGGACCGTAGCCGTCCTTGAAGCGGGTCGGAACGAAGCGGTTCTCCATCATCGTCAGCTCGGCACCAGCTTCCGCCGCCATCGAGTAGGTCGAACCGGCGTTCCACACCGGATACCAGGCACGGCCCGTGCCCTCGCCGACCGAGCGCGGACGGAACAGGTTCACGCAGCCACCGGCCGCCAGCATGATGGCCTTGGCCTTGTAGACGTAGATCTTGTTCTCGCGTACCGAGAAGCCGACCGCACCGGCGATGCGGCCGGGGTCGTTCTTGTCGTTGATCAGCTTGACGATGAACACGCGCTCCTGGATGCGATCCAGGCCCAGCGCCTTCTTCGCGGCTTCGGCGACGATCCACTTGTAGGACTCGCCGTTGATCATGATCTGCCACTTGCCCGAGCGCACCGGCTTGCCGCCGTCCTTGAGCGCCGGGATGCCCTCGCGGATCGACTCGGCGCCGTCATGGCGCACGCCGTCGTTATCGGTCTTCCAGATCGGCAGGCCCCATTCCTCGAAGAGGTGCACCGAATCGTCGACGTGACGACCCAGGTCGTAGGCCAGGTCGTCGCGGGTGATGCCCATCAGGTCGTTCGAGACCATGCGGGCGTAGTCGGCCGGATCCTGCTCCGGGCCGATGTAGGTGTTGATCGCCGAAAGGCCCTGCGCGACCGCACCGGAGCGGTCCATCGCCGCCTTGTCGACGAGCTTGATCTTGAGTTCCTTGCCGGTCTCGGCCTTGACGGCATCGGCCCAGCGCATCATTTCATAAGCGGTGCCGCAGCACGCCATGCCGCCACCGATCAGGAGGATGTCCAGCTCTTCCTGGACGACTTCCGGTTGTTCGAATGTTCCTGCCATTTTCTCGACCCTCGATTCGTTTGGTTTACTTGCGGATCAGCTCGTCGGGACGTCCGGCACGATAGCCGTTCATGACGCCGCCGTTGTCGGTGCCCGTGAAGAACCCGGGCTTGCCGAGATCCGCCATCTTCGGCGCCGGCTTGCCGCCATAGATGTCGATCGAACCTTCGGCCGTGGTGCGGATCGGGAACTTGAAGCGCTTCATCGTCCCGTTGCGGAACTTGATCGTCCACATGATCGAGTCGGAGCCGCGCAGCGGCTGGACCATGCCGCCCAGCGGCACGATGTCGGCGTAGTGCCGGACCTCGATGGCGTTCTGCGGGCAGATCTTGACGCACGAGTAGCACTCCCAGCACTGCTCGGGCTCCTGGTTGAAGGCCTTCATCGCGTGGCCGGTCTCGGAACCGTCCTTGTCGAGCTTCATCAGGTCATGCGGGCAGATATACATACAGGCGGTCTTGTCCTGCCCCTTGCAGCCGTCGCACTTCTCGGTACGAACGTAGGTTGGCATGGTTTCTCACTCCTTGGTTGCAACAGTCACAAATCGATTCACCCCGGCTTCGGCGGCCGCGACGAATTCCCCTCAGCGGGCCGAATGTCCCGACAGTTTGACTTCCACGCGCTCGGTCAATCCGGCGTAGTACTCGCGCAGGATGGCCAGCACCTCGGGCCGTGAAAACTCGGCCGGCACCTCGGCATCCTCGGACAACATCTTGCGCAGCTTCGTACCCGACAGCAACAGGCGGTGTTCTTCGTCATGCGGGCAGGTCCGGGCCGAAGCCATGCCGCCGCACTTGTAGCACCAGAAGGTCCAGTCGATCTTCAGGGGCTGGGTCTCGAGCGAACCCTTCGGGATCTCGTCGAAGATGCGGTGCGCATCGAACGGCCCGTAGTAGTCGCCCACACCGGCATGGTCGCGCCCGACGATCAGGTGCGAACAGCCGTAGTTCTGGCGGAACAGCGCGTGCAGCAAGGCTTCGCGCGGACCCGCGTAACGCATGTCCAGCGGATAGCCAGCCTGCACGATCGTGTTCTTGACGCAGTAGTTGTCGACCAGCGCATTGATCGCGCGGGCGCGCACGTCGGCCGGAATGTCGCCGGGCTTGAGGTTGCCCAGCAGCGAATGGATCAGCACCCCATCGCAGGTTTCGATGGCCACCTTGGCAAGGTATTCGTGCGACCGGTGCATCGGGTTGCGGGTCTGGAACGCCGCCACGCGGCTCCAGCCCATCGATTCGAACAGGGCACGGGTCTCCTTCGGCCACAGGAACAGTTCGCCGTAGCGCGTCGGAAAATCGCCCTGCGACAGGACCTTGATCGGGCCGGCGAGATTCACGTCGCCCTGCTCCATGACCATCTTGACGCCGGGATGCTCGAGATCCGTGGTCTTGAACACGGTCGCGCATTCGTGCGCCTTGTCGATGCGGTACTTCTCGGTGATCTTCATCGTCGCGAGCACGCTGCCGTCGTCCGGATCGACGAGCGCGACCTCCCCGCCCGTCTTGATGCCGTCGGCGACGACCTCGTCGGTGGACAGCGTGATCGGGATCGGCCAGAACAGGCCGTTGGCCATCTTCATGCCATCGCACACGCCCTGCCAGTCGGTATGGCTCATGAACCCGTCGAGCGGCGTGAAGCCGCCGATGCCGAGCATGATGATGTCGCCCTTCTCGCGCGAGCTGACCCGGATCTTCGGCAAGGTCGCCGCGCGTTCGCGCTCGGCCGCAAGGGCCTCGCCTTCCAGCAGCAAGGGTTTGAGACTTCCGCCTCCGTGTGGATTGACCAACGCCATACGCCTGCTCCTCCAATGCCTACGGGCTCACCCTGCCCGGGATCCCTGCGGTGCCGACGCGGACCGCCGGTCTTGTGAGAACGGCACGGCTGCAGGTTGCCGCCGTGCCGCAGGCGCCCCGAGCCAAGTCCGGGGCGCGAACCAAGCGGGCGCAGCACGGGCGCCCGGGAGTCTGTATTAGGCGTGTTCGCCCCGCCCTGCGTCTATTACCGCGTTGGGGTAGCCGGGTAACCCTCATGGGTAATGGCGCTGCCGCAATGGCGCAGAACGGGCGATTCCCCCACATAGAACGGGGAAGATCCGGCGCTCAGACGGGAGTTGGACGGATTTCGAACGTCATATCCCGAAGGTCGCCGATCGCCCAGGTCGCTTCCGGAGCGCCCAGGCCGGCGACCGTCCCGGGATTGACCAGCCAGGTCTGGCCGCCCTTCACGTTGGGCTGGCTGCGGATCTCGGGCTCATGGCTGTGACCGCAGCACACGAGATCGTAGTCGCCGGTACAGGCCATCGCATGCCCGTAATGCGGGTAATGCGTGACGAAGATCCGCCGGCCGCCGAGCGTGATCGCCGCATCCTGTCCGTGGTAGATGAAGAGCCCTCCCGAACGGTGCGCGATCCGCGCGATGGCGACCGGGTCACCAAGGTTGTTGCCATGCACCGCATGAATCGGAATGCCCAGTTCGAGGGACGCCTTGATCGTATTGCCCCCGATGAGGTCGCCGCAATGAATCGCAACCTCCGCGCCGGCATCACGCCCCGACCGGATCGCCTGCGCCAGCAACGGTCCGCGGTCGTGACTGTCGGAGACGATGCAGATTTTCATACGAGGGACGGGCCGTCGTACTCCCCGTCCCCCTTGCCCGCGGCAGTCAGGCCGGTTCGCAGCCCTGCCATCTGGCGTTCGTGGTCGGACTGCACCTGAAGCAGCGTCGTGACGCAGTCCTGCAGACGGTCGAAGCGATCGCGCCCGGTACCGAACTGCTGGGCTTCGGAATAGTAGAACTGCCCCTGGTAAGCGGTCTCGTCGACCCGGAACACGACGAAATGGGCACCACGCGCCTCCCAGTACAGTCCCGGACAGTTCGTCAGTTCGTCCCCTTCGGGATCGACCTGAATCTCCCCTTCGATCGGCTCGACCTCAACCGGGGCACGGTAGCGCATCGCCAGCAACTGGCTGATCTCGTCCACTTCGGACGGTGAAATATCGGGAATCGTCTGTGCCATGTTCCTGCGTCCGCGTGGGGCTCCATGAATGGGTGCGTAAGAATATCTTAACCCGCTGAACTTCGCGTTCGCAAACACCGGATGGCGCATTCGGCACGCACCGTCCTACGCGTGTCGACCCGAGACAAACCGGACAAATGACCTGCCGCATGACCGTTCCTCAAGACTCATCCGCCCCGAACGGAGCGGAGCGTGCCCTCACGCCGGCCCGTTCTGCGTCTTGAACTTCGAGGTCTCGCGTTCGACATCGGTCACGGCCTCGAGCAGCCGTTGCGCGACCTGCGCGAGGCCGTTGGCCTGCCGCTCGGCATTGGCCGCGTTGCCGCTGGCACCGAGGATATGGCTGGCGATGCGGTCCGCGATGTCGTCCTGTTCCCGCGCCGCTTCGTTGACCTGGGAAAACTCGCGATACAGGGCTTCGATCGCCTGAACCGCTGCGGACAGCTCCCGTTCGGTGCTGTCGGAAGTTTCCGAGACTTCCCGGATCATTCCGGTGGTGCTCGAAACGACGTCCTCGGCCACACCGATTTCGGCCACGAACTGCGACAACGCCTCGTTGACCGAATGGGTCAGCGCCGCGGTTTCGTTGGAAAGGCTGCGCACCTCGTCGGCGACGACGGCGAACCCGCGCCCGTTCTCTCCCGCACGCGCCGCCTCGATCGCGGCATTGAGGGCCAGCAGGTTGGTCTGCTGCGCGATCTTGTCGATCTTCTCGAGCCGCGACACGACTTCACGCGAGTTGCGCATCACCGTCTGCATGCGCGACGAGAAATCCTCGACACGACCGACCACCTGATGGGTGCATTCACGATTGCGATGCGCACTGTCGCACGACCGCTGGATCACCGACACGATCCCTTCGAGCTCGCCGTGAATGCGCTCGACCACCTCCAGGACGCGGTGCGAGGACGCCTTGAGGTGATCGGTGCGCCCGGCAATGTCGTTCAGTTCGGCAGCGATGCCGTGATTGCTGGCGGTGATATGACCGCTCGTCGCCGTCAACTCGGTGGCCGCGACGTGTACGTGCTGCATGCGCCGCTTGACCTCGCCGACAATGCCGTGGATCTTGCCGACAAAGCGGTTGAACAGTCGAGACACCAGTCCCATCTCCCCCTTGCCGCGATCGTCGAGCTTGCGCGTCAGGTCTCCGTCTCCTTGCGTCAGATCGTCGATACTGTGCACCAGCGCATAGATCGGCCGGTAGATCATCAGCCGGAAGACGAGCAGCACGATCAGGAACGCAGGCAGGAACACGGCCGACAGCACGGCCAGCATGCCAGTGAGATTTTCCTGGCGTTGTGCATTGGCAAAGGCGTTGCTGACGGTCACCTTGAGATAGCCGCCGAATTCCCCCTCCCTCCAGTTGGTGTGACAGATCACGCATTCGGAGACGACAGGCAATCGATAGTAGAACTGCGAGGCATCGTCTTCGATCCTGTGCGCGCGACCGCTCGCATCGAATGGAAGTCCGGTATCGATCATGTAGTGACAGCCGGAGCAATCGCGCCCCTGAGCCCTGACCTGGCCGATGTGCGCGACGGCGGCCGGGCTTTCGTTCTGATCCCGCGAGTTCCAGTCCTCGCGCTGATAGCGGCCCCGCGTACGCTCGTAGATGGCACGGTTCGGATTGTGCGCGCCGGCACCCTCGTAGTCGTGGACGAAAGGCTTGCCGACCGTGACGTCACCGGACCGGTAGTTCTTGAGGCCGAAGCGCGAATACAGCGCGACCTCGTCGACGGAATCGATCTGCGAGAAGGTGTCGATCACGTGCTGGAAGGTCTGCCGCTGCCCCTTGTTGATCGATTCGCGCGTGTCCTCGATCAACGTCGACAGCAGGCTGTAGCCGCTTTCGAGCACACGCTGCTCGAGGATCTGGTTCTGCCGGTGATAGAACGCACCGACCGAAAGCAGCGAGACCAGCATCACGCTGACGCTCAGGTACAGCAGCGCCCGAAACACCAGCGAGCGGGTGAATTGGATCCGGGTCTGCGCCGTCGTGCTCATGTGCCCTTCCTTCGGAACGAAGTCAGAAGTCCCGTTCGATCACGCGCTCGTCGCCATGGCGATGGAACATGATCTGACGCGGGAAGTGTTCGCTCGCGCATCCCACGCAGGGATGACCGGCGCGGATGCAACTGCTGGTGTTGTTGTTGTGGCCATTGATGAGGCAGTCGTTGCGCGTGACCACGCCCTGGCACCCGAGCTTCAGCAGGCAGCCGCTGTCGCCGATGAACTCGGCGTAGTGCTTCTCCTGAAAATCCGCGTAGTAGATGCACCGGTCATGGATGGTATGGCCGAAGAAACGCAGCGGACGATGTTGGGCATCGAGCGGAGGAGGACCTCCCTTCATTGCGTAATGCAGCAGCGTGTAGACGACGTGCTCGGGCTTCACCGGGCAACCCGGCAGCGCAACCAGCGGCTTGTCGAGGTTGCGCCCCTGGAGAAACTCCTCGAAAGTGAGGCTGCCGGTATCCATGTTGTTCATGCGCGTGACCCCGGCAAAGGCCGCACACGTCCCGGCTGCCACGCACGCACTGGCGCGCGCGGCAAGCCGCTCCACCCAGTACGCCACCGGCCGGTGCCCGAGCAGGCATGCGTGGGGCATGGCTTCGGGAACGGAACCTTCCAGCACGAGGATGTATTCGAGGTCCGATTCGACCAGGCGATCGAGCAGATCCGTGACCTGTTCGCCCGTCGCCAGCGACAGGTCCGGATGGAAGATCAGGTTCGTGAACCGGGTGAGGATGTCGAGCACCGGGACATACTCGATGTCGAGCAGGCTGCACGAGCAGCCGCTGCACGAGCTGGCATGGAGCCAGACGATGTTGAGGCGCCCGTCGGCACGTGCATCGGCCGCGAGCAGATCGTCGAAGGTCAGGAAAGTCGAAGCGCCGGTCGCAACGATCGCACCGTAGATCCGCTTGAGCGCTTCGCGTCGGGTTATCGATTCCATGCTGATTCCCGTCGTGTTCAATGAACCGAACAAGCCATGCACGGATCGCTGGAGCGGATGATCCGCGCCAGCTCCAGCGGCTGCCCGGGGTTCTCGATGCGGGTTCCGAGGAGCATCTGCTCGACCGCTCCGGGACGCCCGGCGGCATCACGCGGAGACATGTTCCAGGTGGTCGGGACGATCATCTCGTAGTTGCGGATGTATCCCCGTCCATCGGTCTCGATCCAGTGGCCCAGGCCGCCCCGGGTCGCCTCGGTCAGACCGAACCCGGTCGCATTCTTCGGCACGTCCCGCTCGATGAAGGCGGTAGCCTCGGGCTGGACCTGCGCAAGCTGCTCCTCGAGCAGATCGGCAATGCGCAGTGCGCAATGCACTCGCGCAAGATGTCGCCCCATCACCGAATCGTAATCGGACAGCGCCAACCCGAATCGCCGGTTGACGGCATCGACACTGCGATTGAACGAGGGATCGGAGCCGCCGAGATAGGTGTTGATCACGCGGGCGGACGGCCCGACTTCCATGACCTCGCCCCCATAGCGCGGCGCCCGCGTCCAGCTGTACTTGCCGTCCTCGCGCGCCACCTCGCGCTGGTACTCGGCGAAATCGAGCGGCTGCAGCCGGGTGAGCTGCATCGGGCGCACGGCGCTCGATGGCTCCCCCTTGTACCACGCATAGGTGTGATCCTCTGTGATGCGGGACACATCGAGCGCCTCGTAGCGCCCCGAGAAACTCGCTCCGCCGGCAAACGCGTACTGCTCGCCGTCGGCATCGGGAAAGTACGGGTAGGACAGGAAGTTCCCGGGCCCCTTCCCCTCATGGAAGTACGACGGAAACGCGCCCGCCACTCCGAGCACGTCGTTCCGGTACTGTCCGCGGATGAAGGCCGTCGCCCGCTCGAGCCAGGTCCGGTAGCGGCCGAGCCGTTCAACCGTAGGCAGCGTCGTGACCCCACCGGCTTCGATCGCCACCGGATGCGGAGCCTTCGCACCGAAGACGGCGACCATCTTGTGCAGGTCGGCCATGATCGTCAGCGCATCCAGATAGCCCTTGATCGCCGACAGGTTCAGCTCGGGGTCTTCCGCGTAGGCACCCTGGTATCGCGGCAGGAACGGCGCTGCGGGAAAGATCTTTCCGCTCGCCAGTTCACTGCGCACCCAGTCGCGAAGCGCGCCGAGGCCGGAATCCCGACCCTGATAGTCGAGCACCGCCGTGATGTCGATGAAGTCGAGGGCGGACAGCACGTAGAAATGCAGCAGATGATCATGCAGCTGGTAGGCGCCCACGATCAGGTTGCGCAGGAGCTGCCCGTTGCGGTTCGGCCGGATCCCCATGGCCTGCTCCAGCGCGATGGCTGCCGCCTCGGCATGCGCGTACGGGCAGACCCCGCAGACCCGCTGCGTGACTTGCTGCGCCACACGGGCGTCGTAGCCGATCAACGCCTTTTCGATCCCTCGGTACATGTCGCCCGAGCAGCGTGCATCGGCAACGATCCCCTGTTCGAGGCGTGTTTCGACCCGCAGATGACCCTCTATCCGGGTGACGGGGTCGATGACGACTTTCTTCATGGCACGGAGCCTGTTCGTTCGCGTTATTCGGAAGTTCCGACCGCCGCAGCGTCCGCGGCGCAGCCCAAGGGCCTTCTCGGGCCGGACACCAGCCGGGACGACTTGACGGGGTGGCCGGCCGTTATCGCAGTTCATCGACCCGACCCACAAGGGCTTGAATCACACCCGGGCGTCGTCGGGAGCCCCGCGCATGCAATGTCGGGAAAATTTCCCGCATTGATCACAAGTGTGGAAATCTTCTCGTGTGCTCCTTATCCTGGACGCGTAAGGTTGAAGGAATTGAAACCGGCGGATCGGCCATTGGTGGGATGCGTATCGAAGTCGGGGACACAGGTTTCCTTCCGTCGCCTCCGCCGCATGCCGGTTTTTCCACAGGGTCACCGAATCGTCCGTGACGCTGTCCAGCGTTCCCCACGCCCACTCCTCGCGTGCACTTGAAGCTCCCCCGACAGGTTCCCGTCGGCTCGACGGCACGCCGCCGATCGCCCCGGGACGCCGGAGGACGGTTGCCTGGTCGTTGAGGCAATGCACCGCCTTGATCGCCCGGCATGGCGGCACACGCCCCCGCGGGCACTCTTGAGAAACGGGAAACGACTCCTCGATGACATCGATGCATGACAGACCACAGACAGCCCGTATCGGCTTCGAGCTCATCGAGGGAACGTCCGACAGGCGCCATCTGGAGCGCATCCTCGCGGAAAACCGCTGGCTCGCCCAGGAGGCGATCTCGGCACGCGAGGACGAACGCAAGCATCTCGCCCGCGAGCTTCATGACGAACTGGGACAACTCCTGACTGCAATCCGTCTCGATGCTGAATTGCTGGAACGCGTGCTACCCGAATCCGGCCCGGAGCGTTCTGCGATCGCCGACATTCTCGAACAGGCACACCGTGCCCACGAGCGGATCCGCTCGATGACCCGCCGCCTGCATCCCCTCGAACTCGACTACCTGGGTCTGTTGAGCACCCTGCAACAGGAGTTGCGACAGTGGGAAGAGCGCCACCCAGGGACCCGTTGCGAGTTTCACGTCAGCGGTGATTTCGTGCATCTGGACGAGTCGCTGGTGATCGATCTGTACCGCATCGTCCAGGAATCGCTCACCAATATTTCACGGTATGCCCAGGCGACCGAGGTCCGCATCTGCATGACGCGACTCAAGGCGGAGGATGCGGCGCTCGAACCCTTTCCGGAGCGTCGCCAGTTTCCTCGGGGGGAAGGCGTTCCCGGTCCAGGCTGCGGCCGCCATCCGGCGGCTTCGCATCCTGCAAGGACACCGCCGGCTCACCTCGTGTGTCTTTCCATCCGGGACGACGGCCGTGGCTTCGACCCGGCCACCGTGCGCATGGGATTGGGCCTGCTCGGAATGCGTGAGCGGGTCACGGCGCAGGGCGGACACTTCGAACTGAACTCTGCGCCCGGCAACGGACTGGCCATCCTTCTCTGGATGCCGATCCGGCTTTCCTCACACAACGCCGACGCACCGGAATGAGTACGGGTCAGACCGGGATCCTGCTGGTCGAGGATCACGCCGTCGTGCGCGCAGGTTTCCGGCGCCTCATCGAAGCCCGCCCGGATCTGTCGGTGGTGGCCGAAGCCAGCACCGGCGAGGCTGCGGGACAACTCTATGCCACCCATCGTCCGGCCGTCACGGTCATGGATCTTTCCCTGCCCGGGATGAGCGGACTGGAAGCGATGCGACGCATCCTGGCCCGGGACACGAGGGCGCGCATCCTCATCTTCTCGATGCATCGCAGCCCGGTGCTGGTGCAGCGCGCGCTGGAGGCCGGAGCTCGTGGCTACGTCTCGAAGGATTGTCCTTCGGGGATCCTGGTCGAGGCAATCGAACGGGTCGCCCGAGGCAAGCTCTACCTCGATCCATCGATTTCACAGGATGTCGCGCTCGAACAACTGAGCGGCAGGCAGAGCCCGCTCGCCACGCTGACCCCCAGAGAATTCGAGATCTTCCGTTTCGTCGCCGAAGGCAAGAGCTGCGCCCAGATCGCGGAACAACTGCACCTGAGCGAAAAGACCATCGCCAACAACATCACCCGCATCAAGGGACGGCTCGGCCTCGCCACGACCACCGAGATGGTGCTCCTGGCAGTGCGATCCGGACTGATCCATCCGTAGCCTCGCGACAGACCCGGCGCTCAGGCCGCGAACCCGCAACACTCATTCATTCGAGATACGCGTAGAGCGCATCGAGGGGTTCCTGCCGATTGTGACGCAAGGGGGCACGGTTTAGCTCGCATACGCGGAATCCGCATGTTGCTGCCAGGCGACGTACATAGGCCTCCGAATGTGCGTAGCGCAAACTGGATTGCAGGCGGAAGTCGTCCGTATCGGGTGCCAGTTCCACGGTAAAGGCGAAGCAACCGCCCGGTTGGAGAATGCGGCGCACGGCAGGGAAAACGGTGTCGAGCGCACCGACGTAGATAAAGACGTCGGCGGCAACGACGAGATCGGCACGACGTTCTGCGCCGGACAAAAAGGTCGCAAGATCCTCGTGCGTAAGCTCCCGGTAGATGCCACGTGCCCGCGCCTGTTCGAGCATCCCGGAGGAAAGATCGACACCGTCGATCGCATCGGCCAGCGGGGCCAGCAACGCACCGCACAATCCCGTCCCGCATCCCAGATCCAGGACCGTACGAAAGCGCCGACCGGACTCGAGCAACGGCTTCAGCAACCACTCGTGTCCCCGATATCGGAGTTGCTCGACGAGGTGCGACTCGAAATCCGTAGCGTACTGGTCGAACAGCCTCTCGACATAGGTGCGGGGCGGCGCCGCCGGACCCTCGCCACCTCGCACGGCGGCGAGATAGTACGCATGGAGCTCGGGATCGCCCCCCGCCGCGACCGCCCGCTCGTAGCTCTCGGCGGCCTCCTCGAGCCGCCCGAGATCACGCAGGACACCGGCGCGGGCGCTCCAGGCTGCGGCCGAATCCGGATCGAGCTCGATCGCGCGATCGAATGCATGCAGTGCCGGCTGCGGCCGCCCGGCACGTTCATGGCATTCGCCGCAGATCTGCCACACGTCGGCCTGTTCCGGCTCGAGCGCAAGGCCCCGCTCCAGTACGTCTGCCGCCTCACTCCACCGGGCGAGCGCTTCGTGACACAAACCCAGCGAGATCCACGCCTGCGCATAATGCGGATCGACTTCCGTCGTCCGCCGCAACACCGGCACGGCCTCCTGCCAGCGCTGCAGCCGAAACAGCGTTGCCCCGAGGTTGCCCAGTACCGACGCCCGATCGGGCGCCAGTTCCAACGACCGCTCGAAACAGCTTCGCGCCCGCTCCAGCACTCCGGACTCGAAATGTTCGATGCCTTCGAGAAAATACTGCCTTGCCTGTTCCAAATCGGAGTTCATTCGTCCTCGCACCCTTGCATCCGTCCAGACTGAAAGGATGCGCGAGTTTGCCGCGCACCGCTACACCCACACCCCGCGTGGCGATCTTGCATCACCCGCCTGGCGGGCTATAAAGAATCACTCCCCGCTCAGTGGCCGTACCGGTCTGGACCGCATGTGCCGATACGCGATCAGCCATGCGTTCCCGGTGACCGACTCCCATTGGAGGATGCGCCATGAACGTATCGCATCGATCCACACTCCGCTCGCTCCTGGCAGGAATGGTCATGGCCGGGATGTGCGTGAGCGGAGCGGCCATCAAACTGAATGGCCTAAAGGATTTCGAACCGCTTTTCGGACGCTATGCACCCGGGGGCGACTGCAGTCGCGAGCCGCAGATCGTGGTCAACGCCATCGGGATCAGCTTCGAGCACGGCGGGCAGCGCGAGCAGGTCACCAACCTGGAGTTCGCGGCAAGTTTCGGGGGCAACTACTACGAAGGCATCACCCAGTGGTTCATGCCCTTTCGCAGCACACACGGCTTCCCGGTGGTACTCGCGTTCAACGACGGAGAGCGGCCCGGCGTTCTCTCCGTGGCTGCGCACGACGAGGGCTGGCCGGGCGGCCCGCCGCTGTCGCCGCGCAACCGGGCGCTCGTGGAGGGGTCGCCCTACGTGCGCTGCCGGTAGCCGATGCGGCGTCCCCTCGCCCTTGGTTCGCTGAACGGACATCCGCTCAACGATCAAGCAATCGCGGCAAGGCGTGGAAGAGTGCGGCAATGGTCTTGCTGTCGGTGATGCGCCCGTCCAGCACGGCGCGCTCGGCCTCGGCAGCGTCGAGGGCGAGGATCTCGAGGAACTCCTCTTCGTCGAGCGTCGCACCGACCTGCTCCAGATCCCGGGCGAGAAAGATCTCGATCCGTTCGTCCGAGTAGCCGATGCACGGATGCATCAGGCCGAGAGTTGCCCACTCGGCGGCGATGTAACCGGTCTCCTCACGCAGTTCACGGCGCGCACATTCGAAAATATCCTCGCCGGGATCGATCTTTCCGGCGGGCAGTTCGAGGAAGGCCTGCCGCAGCGGATAGCGGTACTGGCGCTCGAAGACGAGCTTGTCGTCGGGCAGTACGGCGACGATCACCACCGCGCCCGGATGATGGATGTACTCGCGCACCGCCTCGCTGCCGTCCGGCAGACGCACGCGGTCGCGGCGCACATCGAGCAGGCGGCCCCGAAAAACCTGCTCCGAGTCGAGTTCGATCTCCTCGAGCGGATCACGCTCCGGCTCGCTCATGCGACCTCCTCAGCCGGCCGCCCTGCTCCCGGTACTGCGGCTACGCCAGAGGTGGCGAACCACGAACCCGGGAAAGGCGAACACGACGAACAGACACAGGGTCAGGGCATGGAACTGCCAGCCCTGCGGATAGGCGCTGCCGTGGGCCTGCACTTCGAGCACGCGGGCCAGCAGGCCGACGAAACCGTACAGCACCAGGAGTTCGAGCAGGCGCCAGCCAATCCCTTTCGTACCCTCTCGTGGAGGGATCACGAACAGGATGCGGTCGAATACGAACGGCAGGTTGGCGGCCACCAGCGCGATCGCCAGCAGCAGGTAGATCCCGGCTTCGGTGCCCATCCTACAACGAGGCGATCAGCGCGTACGCGCACAAGGACATCAGTGCCTGGGGCATCAGGCCGAGCACCGCGACCGCCAGCCCATTGGCGGACAGCATGATGCGCAGGTCGGCAGGCGCATGAATCGGTGCGGTGTCCTCGGGTTCGTCGAAGTACATGACCTTGACCACGCGCAGATAGTAGTACGCGCCGATGACGGACATGACCACCGCCAGGACCGCGAGCCAGATGTATCCGGCCGCAACCACGGCCTGAAGGACCGAGAGCTTGGCGAAGAAACCGATGAAGAACGGCACGCCCGCCATCGAGAACATGACGATCATCATCATCGCGGCGAACCAGGGACTACGCTTGTTCAGCCCCTTGAAGTCGTCGATGTTCTCGGCCTCGAAACCGGCGCGCGACAGCAGGATGACCATGCCGAACGACGCCAGTCCCATGATCACGTAGGACACGGCGTAGAACATCGCCGAGCTGTAGGCGTTGAGCGCAAAGTTGCGGTCGCCGTCAACGACGCCGGAGAGCAGCCCGAGCAGCACGAAACCCATGTGGGCGATGCCCGAATACGCGAGCATGCGCTTGATGTTGGTCTGGGCGATGGCCGCGATGTTGCCCAGCACGATCGAGAGCACCGCCAGGAACATCAGCATCGACTGCCAGTGCTCGGCCAGTTCGAACATTCCGAACACCAGCAGGCGCATCGTGATCGCGAACGCGGCGAGCTTGGGCGCGGTGGCGATCATCAGGGTGACCGCGGTCGGCGCGCCGTGGTACACGTCGGGCACCCACATGTGGAACGGCACGACCCCGAGCTTGAACGCGAGGCCGGACATCACGAAGACGAGGCCGAACAGCAAGACCGTCTTATTGGCCGACTGATGGTAGATCGCCTGGGCGATACCGGCGAATTCCATGCTTCCGGTGGCGCCATAGACCATCGACATGCCGTAGAGCAGCAGGCCCGAGGCCAGCGCACCGAGCACGAAGTACTTCATCGCCGCTTCGGTCGACCGTACCGAGTCACGATCGAAGGCCACCATCGCGTACAGCGACAGCGACATCATCTCCAGCCCGATGTACAGCGACAGCATGTGGTTGGAGGTCACCATCACCATCATGCCGAGGGTCATGAGCAGGGACAGCAGGAAGTATTCCGGGCGGTCCATGTTGCGATCCGCCAGATAGCCGCGCCCGTAGAGCAAACCCAACGCGACGGCGAAATAGATCAGCAGCTTGAGCAGATCGCCCATCAGGTCCGACACGAACAGGTTGCTGAAGGTCAGGACCACGTCGCCTTCCATCGTCGCAACCGTGATCAGCGCGGCGACGATCAGGGTCGCCTGGGTCAGGAAGTAGGCCAGGCTGCGTCCGATGCGGCGCGCGAAGGTGGTCGTGAGCATGATCACGAGGGCCATCACGGCGACGAAGATCTCGGCCGCTGCGGGGTAGAAGTCGGGGACGACAAAGTTCATCTTCTGACCAGTCCGAAAAGGGTTTGGAGCCGCGCGCTCACAGCTTGCTCACGGCAACGTGCCGCAGGAGTTCGTTGACCGAAGCGTGCATGACCTCGGTGAAGGGGAAGGGATACACACCCATCGCGAGCACGCACAGGGCGAGGACCGCGAGGAAGGCGAACTCGCGTCCGTTGATGTCCTGCAGTTGTGCGACGTGGTCGTTGGCCACCGCGCCGAACACCACCCGCTTGTACATCCACAGCGTGTAGGCGGCACCAAGGATCAGTGTCGTCGCCGCAAGGAAGGCCACCCAGAAGTTGAACTGCACCGCACCGAGGATGACCATGAACTCCCCGACGAAGCCGCTGGTGCCGGGCAGTCCGGCGTTGGCCATCGCGAACAGCATGAAGAAGGCTGCGAACTTCGGCATCGTGCGCACCACGCCGCCGTAGTCGGCGATGTTGCGCGAATGCATGCGGTCGTAGAGCACGCCGATGCACAGGAACATCGCGCCCGACACGAACCCGTGGGAGATCATCTGCACCAGCGCGCCTTCGATGCCGAGGCTGTTGAACATGAAGAACCCAAGGGTGACGAAGCCCATGTGCGCGATCGACGAGTACGCGACGAGCTTCTTCATGTCGGTCTGGACCAGTGCGACGAAGCCGATGTAGACGACGGCGATCAGCGACAGCACGATCATCAGCGGCGCCATCGCCTGTGCCGCATCGGGCACGATCGGCAGCGAGAAGCGCAGGAAGCCGTAGGCGCCCAGCTTGAGCGCGATCGCGGCCAGCACCACCGAACCGCCTGTCGGCGCTTCGACGTGGGCATCGGGCAGCCAGGTGTGGACCGGCCACATCGGCACCTTGACCGCGAAGGCGATGAGGAAGGCCCAGAAGATCAGCGTCTGCGCCGACATCGGCAGCGGTACCTGATGCCACTGGAGGATGCTGAAGCTGCCGCCCGCCTCCATGAACAGATACAGGAGCGCGACGAGCATCAGCAGGGAGCCCGCCAGCGTGTAGAGGAAGAACTTGATCGCCGCATACACGCGGTTCGCGCCACCCCAGATCCCGATGATGAGGTAGAGCGGAATCAGCGACGCCTCGAAGAACACGTAGAACAACACGCCGTCCAGCGCCGAGAAGATTCCGTTCATGAGACCGGACATGATCAGGAAGGCGGCCATGTACTGCGCGACCTTGTCCTGGATCACCTGCCAGCCCGCCGCGACGACGATGACCGTGATGAAGGCGTTGAGGATGACGAACAGCATCGAGATGCCATCGACGCCGAGATGGTAGGCGATGTTGAAGCGCGGAACCCAGGGCGAGTACTCCTGGAACTGCATCGCGCTCGTGGTGGTATCGAAGAGAACGAAGAGCGGAATCGTGACGATGAAGCCGATGACCGCCACGGCAAGAGCCATCGAACGTGCCAGGGGCGCGTTGCGGTCCGATCCCGTGGCGAGCACAAGCAGTCCGCCCAGGATCGGGATCCAGATCGCGAGGCTGAGGAGTGGCATACCCGTCATTGTTGCTTTCCGTTCAGTGCGCCCCTTCGGGACGCGCGTTTGTCATGGTTTCGTTGTCGGCCGGGTCCGGTCACCCGAGGTTCAGCCAGAAGGTCAGCAGCACGAACACGCCGATGATCATCGCGAATGCGTACTGGTACAGATGCCCGCTCTGGAACAACCGTGAAATCTGCGCGATCCAGCCGATCAGACGGGCCGAGCCATTGATCACGATGCCGTCGATGACGGCACGGTCTCCACCCTTCCACAGCCCCGAGCCGAGCGAGCGTGCCCCACTGGCGAAGACGATCTCGTTGAAGCGGTCGAAGTAGTACTTGTTCTCGAGCAGCGTGTGGATCGGCTGGAAGCGGCGCTGGATTGCCGCCGGAATGTCCGGACGCACCAGGTAGAAGTACCAGGCCATTGCCACACCGCCCATCGCGAGCCAGAACGGCGCCGTCTGCAGGCCATGCAGCGCCATGCCGATCGCGCCGGTGTAGCCGGCCTCGAGTTGCGACAGGCCCACGTGGTGGTCGGCGACGAAGATCGAGCTGTTGAACCAGGCGCCGAACAGCATCGGTTCGATCGTGAAGAAGCCGATCAGCACGGACGGCACCGCGAGCAGGATCAGCGGAACGGTCACGACCCACGGCGATTCGTGCGGCTTCTCGCCCGGCGCTAGGCCATGATGGTGATCGTCTCCATGATGCGCGTCATGCCCGTGCGCCGCCTTGCCGAAACGCTCCTCGCCGTGGAAGACGAGGAAGTACATCCGGAAGGAGTAGAACGCAGTCACGAACACCCCGAGGAGCACGCAGACCATCGCGTAGCCGGCGCCGGGAATCGTCGCCGCACCGACAGCCTCGATGATCGAATCCTTGGAATAGAAGCCGGAGAACAGCGGGAAGCCGATCAGCGCCAGTGAACCGAGCAGCGAGGTGATCCACGTGATCGGCATGTACTTGCGCAGCCCGCCCATCTCGCGCATGTCCTGGACATGGTGCATGCCGATGATCACCGAGCCGGCGCCGAGGAACAGCAGCGCCTTGAAGAAGGCGTGCGTCATCAGGTGGAATACCGCGGCGGAATACGCCGACACCCCCAGCGCAACGGTCATGTAGCCGAGCTGGGACAGCGTCGAGTAGGCCACCACACGCTTGATGTCGTTCTGCACGATGCCCAGGAAACCCATGAACAGCGCGGTGGTCGCACCGATCACGAGAACGAAGGACAGCGCCACGTCGGACAGCTCGAACAGCGGCGACATGCGCGCGACCATGAAGATGCCGGCCGTGACCATCGTCGCGGCGTGGATCAGCGCCGAGATCGGCGTCGGGCCTTCCATCGAATCGGGCAGCCACACGTGCAACGGTACCTGTGCGGACTTGCCCATCGCGCCGATGAACAGGCAGATACAGATCGCGGTGATGAGCGGCCAGCCGGTTCCGGCCATCTCCATCGCCGCGAGCTCGTCCGCCTTCGCGAACACCTCGGCGTAGTTGAGGCTGCCGGCGTAGGCGGCGATCAGACCGATGCCGAGCAGGAAACCGAAGTCCCCGACGCGGTTGACGAGAAAGGCCTTGAGGTTGGCGTAGATTGCCGTCGGCCGGTCGTGCCAGAAGCCGATCAGCAGGTAGGACACCAGGCCTACGGCTTCCCAGCCGAAGAACAACTGCAGGAAGTTGTTCGACATGACCAGCATCAGCATCGAGAACGTGAACAGCGAGATGTAGCTGAAGAAGCGCTGATAGCCGGGATCATCCTTCATGTAGCCGATGGTGTAGAGATGCACCATCAGCGATACGAACGTGACGACGAGCATCATCATCGTGGTCAGCGGATCGATCAGGAACCCGATCTCGAACTTCAGTCCGCCGCTTTCCATCCACGTGTAGATCGTGCCGTTGAACAGGTTGCCGTTGCGCACGTCCTGGAAGATGACGACCGAGGCGAGAAAGGAGATCAGGACGCCGAGGATCGTCACCCCATGGGCACCGGAACGCCCGAGCTGCCGACCGAACAGGCCGGCCAGGATCGCGCCGGCGAGCGGCGCCAGCGGAACGAGAAGGTAGAGCGCTTTCATGTCCGACATCGTTAACCCTTGAGGCTGTCCAGATCATCCACGTTGATGCTGCGCAGGTTGCGGAACAGCACCACGAGGATCGCCAGGCCGATCGCGGACTCCGCCGCGGCCACCGTGAGAATGAAGAAAACGAAGATCTGCCCGGCCAGATCGCCGAGGAAGTGCGAGAACGCGATGAAATTCAGATTCACGGCGAGCAGCATCAACTCGATCGCCATCAGCAGCACGATCAGGTTCTTCCGGTTCAGGAAGATGCCCACCACGCTGATGGCGAACAGGATCGCGCCCAGGATGAGGTAATGGGAAAGCGACAACATTAGAAACCCCCTGATTGCACCGGCATCCGTACCGTCGCAGTGCTCATTCTTTTTCGCTCGGCATCGAGACCAGCTTCACCCGGTCCTCGCGCTTCGCCGCAATCTGATCTGCCGGATTCAGGTACCGGCCTCCCTTGCGCTTCCTGAGCGTCAGCGTGACCGCTGCCACCATTGCCACCAGCAGGATCAGCGAAGCCAATTCGAACGGATAGACATACTCGGTGTAGAGCACGCGACCGATCTCATGCGTGTTGCTGTAGTTCTCCTGCGCGGGCGGCGGCTCGGGCATCGCCTCGAGGCCGAAGTAACGACCGCCCAGCACCAGCGCCATCTGCACCGCGAGCAGGATGCCGACCAGGCCGCCGACCGGAAGATGCTTCCAGAAGCCCTGTCGCATGCGTTCGACGTTGATGTCGAGCATCATCACGACGAACAGGAACAGCACCATCACCGCCCCGACATAGACAAGGATCAGGATGATCGCGAGAAACTCCGCTTCCAGCAGCATCCAGATCCCGCTCGCAGTGAAAAACGACAGCACGAGGAACAGCGCCGCATGCACCGGGTTCTTCGCGGTGACGACACGGATCGCCGCGAAGATCAGGATCGAGGCCATCACGTAGAAGACGAAAGTCTTGAATTCCATGTTCGAATCACTGGCGCCTCCCGGCGCCCTCCCTTAGCGGTATTTGGCGTCGGCTTCCCGGTCGGCTGCGATCTGCGCCTCGTATCGATCCCCGACGGCAAGCAGCATCTGCTTGGTGTAGTAGAGGTCGCCGCGCTGCTCGCCGTGATACTCGAGTACCCGGGTCTCGACGATCGCATCGACCGGACACGCCTCCTCGCAGAACCCGCAGAAGATACACTTGGTCAGGTCGATGTCGTAGCGCGTCGTACGACGGGAGCCGTCCTCGCGCTGGTCCGACTCGATCGTGATCGCCATCGCCGGACAGACCGCCTCGCACAGCTTGCAGGCGATGCAGCGTTCCTCACCGTTCGGATAGCGACGCAGCGCATGCAGCCCACGGAAGCGGTGGCTCTGCGGCGTTTTCTCTTCCGGGTACTGCACGGTGATCTTGCGTGCGAAGAGATGACGGCCCGTGACCGCCATGCCCTTGACCAGTTCCTTCAGGAACAGGCTACCGAAGTATTCCTTGGCGCCCATGTCCGCCTTACCTCCAGATCGACAGCGGGGTCATCATCCACACCGCCACGACGATGACCCACACGATCGTGATGGGAATGAACACCTTCCAGCCGAGACGCATGATGTGGTCGTAGCGGAAGCGCGGGAACGTCGCCCGCGCCCACAGGAAGAGGAACAGGATGAACGCGGTCTTCAGCGCGAGCCAGTGGAAGCCGTCGGGCAGGAACCCGACCGGCGACAGCCAGCCGCCCAGGAACAGGATCGAGGTCATGACCGACACCAGGATCATGTTCGCGTACTCGCCGAGGAAGAACAGCGCGAAGGTCATGCCCGAGTATTCGACCATGTGTCCGGCGACGACCTCGGCCTCGCCCTCGACCACGTCGAACGGCGCCCGGTTCGTCTCGGCGATGCCGGAAATGATGAACACCACGAACATCGGCAGCAGCGGCAGCCAGTTCCAGGAGAGGAAGGACAGCCCCATGTCGTGGAAGCGCCCCTGCCCTTGCGACATCACGATGTCGGACAGGTTGAGGCTCGCCGAGATGAGCAGCACGCAGATCAGTGCGAAACCCATCGCGACCTCGTAGGAGATCATCTGCGCCGAGGCGCGCATCGCTCCGAGGAAGGGATACTTCGAGTTCGACGCCCAGCCGGCGATGATCACCCCGTAGACTTCGAGCGACGTCACGGCGAGCAGGAAGAGCAGGCCCGCATTGATGTTCGCGAGCACGACCCCTTCCGAGAACGGAATCACCGCCCAGGCGACCAATGCGGGCGCCAGCGCGAAGATCGGTCCGAGGATGAACAGCCCCTTGCTGGCCCCCGACGGTACGACGATTTCCTTGAAGAGGAGCTTGAGGCCATCGGCCATCGGTTGAAGCAAACCGAGCGGACCGACGCGGTTCGGGCCGATCCGCACCTGCATGTAACCGATGATCTTGCGCTCGAAATAGGTCAGGTAGGCCACGCACAGCATCAACGGAGCGATGATCGCGACGATCTTGACGAGGGTCCACACCAACGGCCAGGTCGGGCCGAACAGTTGCGCGACCGGTTGCAGCATCTGTTCCATCACATGCGCTCCATGCTGATTTCGCCGCTGATCGGACCGAGCGAAGCCGTCGCTGCATGACCGGCCGCGACGCGCACGCATCCGGCGGCGACCGTCTCGTCGGCCAGCGCCACGAGTTCGGCACTTGCGTCGCCCTGGCGAACGCGCACGCGTTCACCCGAAGCGATTCCGAGCGAATCGAGGGTCGCCAACCTCGCCCGCGCCTGCGGAACGGCCGCATCGCGCGTGCGCTGCAGCGCAGCGGAACGGCGCACCAGCGGATCGGCAAAGTGGATCGGCACGTCCGCAATTCGCTCGAGTCCGTCACCCCCCCGTGCCGGCACGGCAAATGCGATCGGCTCGACTGCGTTGTCGAGGCGCGAGGCGACGTCCGCGCCAAGCGCCTCGGCAAGCACCGCTTCGGAATCGTTGAATCCGAAGCCTTCGACCGACAGCAGGTTTCCGAGCACCCGCAGGACCTTCCAGGCCGGACGGGCCTGACCGCGCGGACGGGCCACGGCAGTGAAGGACTGTGCAACGCCTTCGCAGTTGACGAAGGTTCCGGACGTTTCCGCAAAGGGTGCGATGGGCAGCAGCACGTCGGCCGTTTCACGCAGGGACGACGAATCGAAGGCCGTCAGCGCAACCACCAGCCGGGCCCCACCGAGCGCCCGCATCGTGCCGGCGGCATCGGCGAAGTCGCGATCGGGTTCCGCCCCGACGAGCACGCAGCCCTTCACCGGAGATTCGACCATGCGCCGTGCATTGAGGCCCTCGGCAGCCGGAACGGCGCCGGCGAGATAGCCTCCCACCGAATTGGCCGCCTCGCCGATCACGCCGAAAACGCCACCGGACAGTCGTGCGAGTTCCTGGGCCAGTTGCTCGAGCACCGCGTAGTGCCGGTCCTGGACTGCAAGATTCCCGAGCCAGATCGCGACCTTGCGACCACCGGCGAGGCTTTCCGCGATCGCGCGCGCATCCTCACCGACGGTTTCGGGTCGGACTCCTGCGATCACATCCGAGACTTCCATCCCCTTGCAATCAGCGAGTGCGAAGACGACCTCCAGCAGCGTCGAAGCCATCGCCGCAGGCGCGACCAAAGCCCGATGGCGAACCGGCAGCAACCAGTCGTCGGCCGTCGGATGGACCACGCTCACCTGCAGGCCGTGCCGGGCCGCCTGGCGCACGCGCTGCGCGAGCAAGGGGGTGTCCTTGCGCAGGAAGCTGCCGACGACAAGCAGGCGGTCGAGGTCGGCGACGCCGGCGATCGGCATCCCCAGCCACGGCGCACCGCGACGCTTGCCGTCCGCTGCAAAGTCGCTCTGGCGCAGGCGGAAATCGACGTTGTCCGAACCGAGACCGCGCACCAGCTTCTGCGCGAGGTAGAGTTCCTCGACGGTCGAATGCGGCGACAGCAATGCCCCCACGGCATTCGCACCCTCCTCGGAAACGACCGTCTTCAGATGGTTGGCCGCGAACTCCAGCGCATGCTGCCAATCAACCGCCTTCCACCGCCCGCCCTCGCGGATCATCGGTTCGGTCAACCGTTCGTCGCTGGTCAGTCCTTCGTACGAAAAGCGGTCCTTGTCCGTCAGCCAGCATTCGTTGATCGCCTCGTTCTCGAGCGGCAACACGCGCTTGACGGTGTCGTGCTTGACCTGGACGATCAGGTTCGCGCCCAGCGAATCGTGCGGGCTGACCGACTTGCGCCGCGCCATCTCCCAGGTCCGGGCGGAGAAGCGGAACGGCTTGGACGTCAGGGCGCCTACCGGACACAGGTCGATGATGTTGCCCGACAGTTCCGAATCGACGGTCTTCTCGATGAACGGCATGATCTCGGCGTGTTCACCGCGGAAGGCCTGGCCCAGCTCCATCTCGCCGGCGATCTCCTGCGTAAAGCGCACGCAGCGGGTGCAGTGGATGCACCGGGTCATGTCGGTCGAAACCAGCGGCCCCAGGTTCTTGTTGAACACCACCCGCTTCTCTTCCTGGTAGCGCGACTGGCTCGCGCCGTAGCCCACGGCCAGGTCCTGAAGCTGGCACTCGCCACCCTGATCGCAGATCGGGCAGTCGAGCGGATGGTTGATGAGCAGGAACTCCATCACGCCCTTCTGGGCCTTGATCGCCTGCTCGGAGTGGGTCCACACCTTCATGCCGTTGGTCACCGGCGTCGCACAGGCCGGCAGCGGCTTGGGCGCCTTTTCGACCTGCACGAGGCACATGCGGCAGCTCGCGGCGATGGACAGTTTCTTGTGGTAGCAGAAATGCGGGATATAGGTTCCGGCCTTGTTCGCAGCATCCATGATGGTGCTGCCGTCCTCGACCGTGACCTGCTTGCCGTCGATTTCGATCTCTAGCATGACGGGCTCACGTAGATTTGGCTGCCCTCGTACTGGACTTCCGGCGGCACGAGGCATTTCTTGTGTTCGATGTGGTACTCGAACTCCGGACCGAAGTGCTTGACGAAACTCTGGACCGGCATCGAGGCGGCATCGCCGAGCGCACAGATCGTGCGCCCCATGATGTTGGTGGTGACGGAATTGAGCAGATCGAGGTCATCGGGGCGGCCTAGCCCGTTCTCGATCCGATGGACCACACGGTACAGCCACCCGGTCCCCTCGCGGCAGGGCGTGCATTGGCCGCAGGATTCCTCGAAATAGAAGTACGAGAGCCGCTCCAGCGCCTTGACCATGCACACTGTCTCGTCCATGACGATGACCGCGCCCGAACCGAGCATCGAACCCGCCTTGGAGATCGAGTCGTAGTCCAGCGTGCAGTCCATCATGATCTCGCCCGGCACCACCGGCGAGGACGAACCGCCCGGGATCACCGCCTTGAGCTTGCGCCCGCCACGCATCCCGCCCGCCATCTCGAGCAGTTCGGCGAACGGCGTGCCCATCGAGACCTCGTAGTTGCCCGGCCGGTTGACGTGGCCTGAGATCGAGAAGATCTTGGTACCGCCGTTGTTCGCCTTGCCGAGATCGAGAAACCCCTGGCCACCCATGTTCAGGATGAACGGCACCGACGCGAAGGTTTCGGTGTTGTTGATCGTCGTCGGCTTGCCGTAGAGGCCATAGCTCGCCGGGAACGGCGGTTTGAATCGCGGCTGGCCTTTCTTGCCCTCGATCGACTCGAGCAGCGCGGTCTCTTCGCCGCAGATATAGGCGCCGTAGCCGTGGTGCGCGAACAGTTCGAACGAGAAGTCGGAACCGAGGATGTGCTGTCCGAGCAGGTTCGCCGCGCGCGCCTCCTCGAGAGCCTCCTCGAAACGCTCGTAGATCTCGAAGATCTCGCCGTGAATGTAGTTGTAGCCGCGCGCCGCGCCCATCGCGTAGCCGGCGATGATCATGCCTTCGATGACGCTGTGCGGGTTGTAGCGCAGGATGTCGCGGTCCTTGAAGGTCCCGGGTTCGCCCTCGTCGGAGTTGCAGCACAGGTACTTGTCACCCGGAAACGAGCGCGGCATGAAGCTCCACTTCAGGCCGGTCGGGAACCCGGCCCCGCCGCGACCGCGCAGCACCGACAGCTTCAGTTCGGCGATGATGTCCTCGCCCGGCGTCTTCTCCGCGACGATGCGCTTAAGCGCCGCGTAGCCACCGCGTGCCATGTAGTCCTGGAGCCTCCAGCTGCGGTCGCCGTCCAGGCCGGCGAGGATCAACGGGTGCGCGCTCATTTCGACTCCAGATCGGCCAGCAGCTGGTCGATCTTCTCCTTGGTCATCCAGCTGCACATGCGATGGTTGTTGTGCAGGAGCACCGGCGCGTCTCCGCAGGCCCCCATGCACTCCCCCTCCTTGAGCGTGAACTTGCCGTCGGGCGTCGTCTCGTTGAAGCCGATCCCGAGCTTCTCCTTGAGATAGTCGGCCGCATGCACGCCACCCGACAGTGCGCAGGGCAGGTTCGTGCAAACGGTGATCTTGTGACGGCCGACCGGCTCGAGGTCGTACATGTTGTAGAAGCTCGCAACCTCGTAGGCGGCGATTGCCGGCAGATCGAGGTAGTCCGCGACGAATGCGATCGTCTCTCGCGACAGCCAGCCTTTCTCCACCTGGGCGATCCGCAGCGCCGCCATCACGGCCGAGCGCTTCTGGTCCGGCGGATACTTGGCGATCTCACGATCGATCTGTTGCAGTGATTCCTGACTCAGCATCTTCTAGCCCGTCTTCCCGATTGCCTGCCTGTATATGTCCCGACTCAGCGGTCGATGTCGCCAAAAACGATATCCATCGTTCCGATGATCGCTACCACGTCGGCGATCATGTGGCCACGCGACATCGCATCCATCGCGGCCAGGTGCGCGAGACCCGGCGACCGGAGCTTCAGCCGGTACGGTTTGTTCGCGCCGTCCGAGACCGCATAGACGCCGAACTCGCCCTTGGGGTGCTCGACGGCCGCATACACTTCGCCCTCGGGGACGTGCATGCCCTCGGTGAAGAGCTTGAAGTGATGGATCAGCTCTTCCATGTTGGCTTTCATCTTCTCGCGCGGAGGCGGTGCGACCTTGTGGTTGTCGACGATGACCGGCCCGGGGTTCTTACGCAGCCAGTCGATGCACTGGCGCACGATCCGGTTGGACTGGCGCATCTCTTCCATGCGAACCAGATAGCGGTCGTAGCAGTCCCCGGTCTTGCCTACCGGAATGTCGAAGTCGAGCCGGTCATAGACCTCGTAGGGCTGCTTCTTGCGCAGGTCCCATTCCACGCCCGATCCGCGCAGCATCGGGCCGGTAAACCCCCACGCAAGCGCCTGCTCGGGGGTGACCACGCCGATGCCGACGGTGCGCTGCTTCCAGATCCGGTTGTCGGTCAGCAGCGTCTCGTACTCGTCGCAATACCTCGGGAAGCGCTCCGTGAAGTCCTCGAGGAAATCGAGCAGAGAGCCCTGCCGCGCTTCGTTGAGTTCGCGAACGGTCTTCTCGTTCTTGAAGCGATTGACCTCGTACTGCGGCATGCGGTCGGGCAGATCGCGATAGACGCCACCCGGCCGGTAGTAGGCCGCGTGCATGCGCGCGCCCGACACGGCCTCGTAGAGGTCCATCAGGTCCTCGCGCTCGCGGAAGGTGTAGAGCACCATTGTCATCGCGCCGATGTCGAGCGCGTGGGTCCCCACCGCGAGCAGATGGTTCAGGATCCGCGTCACCTCGTCGAACATGACCCGGATGTACTGGGCGCGCTCCGGAACCTCGATGCCGAGCAGGCGCTCGATCGCCATGCAGTACGCGTGCTCGTTGCACATCATCGACACGTAGTCGAGCCGATCCATGTAGGGGACCGACTGCAGCCAGGTCCGCGTCTCGGCGAGCTTCTCGGTACCCCGGTGAAGCAGACCGATATGCGGATCGGCGCGTTCGACGACCTCGCCGGAGAGTTCGAGCACCAGACGAAGCACCCCGTGCGCCGCCGGGTGCTGCGGACCCATGTTGATCGTGTAGTTGCGGATCTCAGCCATGGCCGACGTCCCCGTAGTTTTCCTCGCGCACGATCCGCGGCGCGTTCTCGCGCGGCTCGATGGTCACCGGCTGGTACACAACCCGGCCGGCCTCGGGGTCGTAGCGCATCTCGACATAGCCCGTGATCGGAAAGTCCTTGCGGAACGGATGGCCGACAAAGCCGTAGTCGGTCAGCAGTCGACGCAGGTCGGGATGCCCGTCGAACAGGATGCCGTAGAGATCGAAGACTTCGCGTTCGTACCAGTTCGCGCTCGCCCACAGCGGAACGATCGAATCGAGCACGGGAAATCCGTCCTCCTCGGCGAAGATACGCAGGCGAAGCCGCCAGTTGTGCGCAATCGAGAGCAGATGATTCGATACCGCGAAGCGCTTGCCGCCCCACTCACCGTTCTTCCAGGCCGAGTAGTCCAGGCCGGACATGTCGAGCAGCTGTTCGAAGCGCAGTTCTGGGTGATCGCGCAGCGTACGGGCGACCTCCAGGTAATCCGCAGCCCCCACTTCCGCCGTCAGTTCGGCGCGATCGAGAACCACCGACTTGAGCCGATCGCCCAGCACTTCCTGCAGCGTTCGACTCAGACGTTCAAGCTTTGCACTCATGGATGCCTGCCCTTCAGCGCGCGATGGTGTTCGTGCGTTTGATCTTGTTCTGCAGCTGGAGGATGCCGTACAGCAGTGCCTCGGCCGTCGGCGGACAGCCGGGAACGTAAACGTCAACCGGCACGATTCGGTCGCACCCGCGCACGACCGAGTAGGAATAGTGGTAATAGCCCCCGCCGTTGGCGCAGGAGCCCATCGAGATCACCCATCGCGGCTCGGCCATCTGGTCATAGACCTTGCGAAGCGCGGGGGCCATCTTGTTGCACAGCGTTCCTGCCACGATCATCAGGTCGGACTGGCGCGGACTGGGCCGGAAAACGACTCCGAAACGATCCAGATCGTAGCGGGAACATCCCGCATGGATCATCTCCACCGCGCAGCAGGCCAGACCGAACGTCATCGGCCACAGCGAGCCGGTACGCGTCCAGTTGATGACCGCGTCGAGCGAGGTCGTGACAAAGCCCTCGCGAAAGACGCCTTCAATGCTCATGCCTCACTCCCAGTCGAGGGCACCGTTCTTCCACTCGACGATGTAGCCGATCACCAGCACCGCCAGGAACACCATGACGGAACCGAACACGAACCAGGCGACCTCTCCGGCCGCGATGAACTCCTGAAACACGGTGGCCCAGGGGAACAAGAACGCAATCTCGAGATCGAACAGAATGAAAAGAATGGCGATGAGGTAGTAGCGCACGTCGAACTTCATGCGGGCGTCTTCGAACGCCTCGAAACCACACTCATAGGGAGACAGCTTCTCACTGTCGGGACGATGGGGCGCGAGAACGCGACCCAGAATGACCGGAACGAAACCGAAGCCGAGACCGACGAGGATGAAGATCAGAACAGGAAAATAGTTTTCCAGCATCGCACGCCCCCCAGCCGCGATCGGAATCGGAAGATTCCTACAATTTTGCGCACTGCAACATGAAGTCGCCCGCGAAAGCGGGCGATTTCAGATACCTGGTGCCGACGGTGAGACTCGAACTCACACGGCTTGCGCCACCACCCCCTCAAGATGGCGTGTCTACCAATTTCACCACGTCGGCACGTTCTCTGGAACTCAAAAATTATAACCTATTTTGCGCAGTGCGCAAATCCGGGAAACAACTTATCTGGGGATCGAACGAGTCCGCGGATCCTGCTCTGCGGGCACGCCACTCCGATCGCCTTCGACCGCAGGCAGGGTCGGCACGGCGCCTTCCATGACGCTGGCAGGCTGCGTGGGCGTACCACTGGCCAGATAGGCCAGACCCAGGCTCGTGAGAAAGAAGGTCGTCGCCAGTGCGGCCGTGGTCCGGCTGAGGAAATTCGCCGAACCCGACGACCCGAACATGCTGCCCGACGCGGCGCCACCGCCTCCACCGAATGCCGCTCCGGCATCGGCCCCCTTGCCGTGCTGCATCAGCACCAGGCCGATCACACTCAAGCCAACCACGACGTGAATCGTCAGCACTACCGAAAATAGATAACTGCCCATTTGCCGCTTCACTCCTCGTTCAGACACACCGGGACGGCACCGCCGCCCCGCAGATTTCCGTAAAATCGGCCGCCACAAGCGACGCACCGCCAATCAACCCGCCGTCGCAATCGGGAAGGCCGAACAGTTCGGCGGCGGTATCGGCTTTGACACTCCCGCCATACAGAACATTCACCGCGGCCGAGTTCTGCGTGTGCGCCGCAAGCCAAGCTCGAATCCACGACAACACCTGCCGGACCTGATCCGGCGTTGCCGCCCGACCCGTCCCGATCGCCCACACCGGCTCGTAGGCGATGACGACCTGCTCCAACTGCGAGGCGTCCAGTGCAACGCCGAGCGCATCGAGCTGCCGACCGAGTACGGCTTCGACACGTGCCTCCTCTCGCTCGTCCAGCGTTTCGCCGACACAGACGATCGGCCGCAGCCCCGCCCGTAGCACCGCAGCCGCCTTGCTCGCCACCGTGTCATCGGTTTCCCCGAACAACGCCCGTCGCTCCGAATGTCCGACGATCACGTACGTGCAGCCGAACTCCGCGAGCATCCCGGCACTGACTTCCCCGGTATACGCCCCTTCCGGATACTCGCTCACGTTCTGTGCGCCCAGCGCCACCGGCGAACCCCGAAGCAACTCGGCCGCCTGGGCGAGATACGGAAACGGAACACACACGGCGCATTCCACGCCATCGGGAACGGATGCGGAGACCACCTCGAGCAACGACCGATTCGCCGCCAGGCTGCCATTCATCTTCCAGTTGCCGACGACGAGTTTCGGTTTCATCCGCACAGGCCCGGAAAATTCGCCATTCTAACGTGAGATCGATGGGCGAGCCAAGCTTCGGAACCTCGTGACTGCGTTACGCCAGAAACCGCCGCTCAGTTGCCCGGCACAAGCATCACCGGAATCTGGGCACGACGGCACACCGTTTCGGCGGTACTGCCGAGCAGGAGTTCACGCATGTGGTTGTGTCCACGCTTGCCGACGACAATCAGGTCAGCATGGATATCGCGTGCAGCACGCAAAATGACCTCTGCCGCCAGCCCCACCTCGATGCGCGTCTGGACCGGGCGGGCACGCCCACGGTTCAGGCGGTCGACGTGCTCCTGCGCACAGTGCTGCTCGTCGGCCCGATCCTCGGCGAGACCACGTTCCATTGCGCACACCGCCAACCCCTCGACCCCGGCATCGATCAGTTCGCGAAAAAAACGTTCCGCCCCCTGCGAGGCGCCGGAACAGTCGAACCCGAGCACAGCACGCGAAATACGCTCCGGTGGTGGCAATGCTGCGTGGACGGGGATCAGCAACAGGGGTAGCGTGGTCAGGCGTGCGACGTTGAGCACGGTGCTGCCCAAGAAGAAGTCGTGCAGCGTGCTGTGCCCGTGGGACCCTGCGAGCAGGCAGTCCGCGCCGATTTCCCGAGCGACGTCGATGAGCGCGGCAGCCGGATCACCGGAAACCACCCGGCCGTCGGCCGGCAAGCCGACAACCTTCAGGGCATCTGCACTCGCAGCCAACCGGGCTTCGTACTGGTCGCGATGCGTTTCGGCAGGTGCCTGCGGATAGCGGCTGGCGAGCACATGCACCAGGGTCAGGCGCTCACATCCCCATCCGCGCAGTTTGGGCAAATGCCGGAACATGACGTCCCAGGCCAGCGAAAAGTCGACTGCAACGGCGATGTGCTTGAACATGCGGGGACCTCCTAAGCCCGGGCCGGCGCAGCCGAGGGAAACTGGTTTCGGGTCCGGTTGGCGATGCGTACCAGGGCCAGCATCAGCGGCACCTCGACGAGCACGCCGACCACCGTCGCCAGCGCGGCTCCGGACTGCAGGCCGAACAGCGCGATCGCGGCCGCGACCGCCAGTTCGAAGAAATTGCTCGCACCGATCATCGCACCGGGAGCCGCCACCGGGTGCGGCACCTTCCACGCCCGTGCCCAGCCATACGCGATGAAGAAGATCAGGAAGGTCTGGAGGATCAACGGCACCGCGATCAGCACGATGTGCAGCGGATTGTTCAGGATCACCTCGCCCTGGAAGGCGAACAGCAGCACCAGCGTGACCAGCAGCGCAGCCGGCGTAACCGGGCCGATGCGGCGCAGGAACACATTGTCGAACCACTCGATGCCGTGCCGACGGATCAGGAAGACGCGGGTCGCATAGCCGGCCGACAGCGGAATCACGATGTAGAGCAGGACCGACAGCGCAACCGTATCCCAGGGCACGATGATGTTCGAGACGCCGAGCAGGAAGACCACGATCGGCGCGAACGCGAACAACATGATGAGGTCGTTCAGCGCGACCTGTACCAGTGTGTAGGCGGCATCGCCGCGGGTCAGGTAGCTCCAAACGAACACCATGGCGGTGCAGGGCGCAGCCCCGAGCAGAATCGCCCCGGCCAGATACTCGCGCGCGAGATCCTCGGGGATGAACGGTCGGAACACCACGATCAGGAAGAACCACGAGATCGCGAACATCGTGAACGGCTTGATCAGCCAGTTCACCGAGGTCGTGATCAACAACCCCTTGGGCTGGCGACGGACACCGACGATCGCAGCGAAATCGATCTGCACCATCATCGGAAAGATCATCGCCCAGATCAGCACCGCCACGGGCAAGGAAACCTGCGCGTACTCGAGCTTTGCAAGCGCAGCCGGCACGACCGGCGCCAGCTGCCCCAACGCCACCCCCGCGACGATGCACAACCCTACCCAGATGGTGAGATAGCGTTCGAAAAAACCCAGCCCACCGCTGCGCGCGGGCTCGTCGTCGTGCCGTTCGTTCATCGTGTCCATTCCGACTCTAGCTGCAAGCCTCCAGCGAGGGACGCTGCCCCATGCCGACTAGCCGGCTGCGGTCCCGCGCCCAATCACTGCCGCAAGCAGCCGCTTGCAACGCATCAATCACCCAACCCGGCAGATCCCTGCGCAGGCGATAGTGCACCCATTGCCCGCGCCGCTCGTCCTCCACCAGCCCGCCCTCGCGCAGCATCGCGAGATGCCTGGAGACCTTGGGCTGCGACAGCTCCAGTGCGTAGGTCAGTTCGCACACGCACAAGGACCCCTCGCCCTGCAGCAGCAGCGCACAGCGCAAGCGGGTGGAATCGGCGAGAAGGCGGAAGAGTTGCTCGGGCGTCATGGCTGGAGTGTACCAAACATACGCACATCCACATATACAGATCTTCGGATTTGATCCAAGTCACTCTCACCAAGGAGGCATGTCGGCAAGAGTACGCCGTCCCCCGGATCGTCACCGGCCTGCAACAGAGGGCGTCTATCGTGCCGCTCCGTGAAGCAGACGAACGTTTCGTTCGCATCCGACATGACGATCACGATTCCCGCCCTACCCGGAGCCCTCCCGATGCACAGTTCTTCCAGCCCGATTTCCACCTCCACGCCACCTGCGCGCAAGAACGCGATCAGGGAGTACACCCGCGAACTCCTGATCGAGGTGCCACCGATCGGATCGGCGACCACCAACGAAGAGGTCTTCCGGACCTTCAACGAGCAAGAACATCTGGTCAGCCTTCCCGTCGTCGAGGATGGGCGCCCGATCGGCCTGATCAATCGCCACATCTTCATGGAAAGCCTGGCCCGTCCGTTCCATCGCGAGATCTACCTCCGCAAGAGCTGCATCGCGTTCATGGGCAAGAACCCGCTCGTCGTCGAGGAAGACACAAGCATCGAGGAACTGTCGTTCCGCGTCCTGGCAGACGGCAGCAAGGCGCTCACCGACGGCTTCGTCATCGTGCGCGAGGGCATCTACGCGGGTCTCGGCCTGGCTCATGACATGCTGGCTGCGCTGGCTCATCTCCAGGCGGAGAAGAACCGTCTCGTCATGGAATCGATCGACTACGGCAGCATCATTCAGCAGTCGCTTTCGCGCGCTTCGCGCGAGGGCATGCGCGAGCATCTGCCCGATCACTTCCTGATCTGGGAACCCCGTGACGTCGTGAGCGGAGATTTCTACCACTTCCAGGACTTTGGCGACGGATTCCTGCTGGTCCTTTTCGACTGCACCGGTCATGGCGTTCCGGGTGCCTTCATGACCCTCATCATGTCAGCCTTCCTGCAAGGCGCGATCAATGGAAAGACCTGCCGCGACCCGGGCGCGCTGATTGCCGAAATCAACCGCAAGGTCAAGATCGCAATGGGCCAGCTCGACCACAGCCCCGATTCGGCAACGGAAGCGCATTCGGACGACGGCATGGACGCCGCCTTTTGCTGGTTCGATCGCGATCTTCGCCGCCTGACCTATGCCGGTGCCCACATGCCGTTGATGCTGATGCTGCCCGACACGGAAGGCGTCACCGTGATCGACGGCGACCGGCAGGGCGTGGGCTACGCCACGACGGCCATGGACCAGTCCTGGCAAAACCACGAGATCACGCTCCCCGCGGGGACCACGTTGTACCTGTTCTCCGACGGCATCTTCGATCAACTCGGTGGAGACAAACGTATCGCCTTCGGGAAACGGCGTGTTCGTGAATGTCTCATCGAACACCGTAGCCGCCCCATGCCGGAACAGCGCCATGCCCTGCTCCAGGCCTTGACCGCATACCAAGGCACCGAAGCGCGCAAGGACGACGTCAGCGCGATCGGCCTCCGCCTCTGAACTCGGAGGATTTTCCCTTGAAACTCGGTCATTTCAACGATTTCTGCACCCGTGCCGCATCCGACGGCGTGTTGTTCTACTACACCGGCGCGTTTACCTCGAACGTGGTCGGCACCCTTTCGGACACCGTCCGGGAACGGCTCGAAGCCCTGGGTACGCCCGACAGGCACAGGCGCAAGGTGTTCTCCACCTTCATGGAGATGGCGCAGAACATTCTCCACTACGCCGACGCCACCCCGGGTGGCGGCCGGCGCATCGGCGCCTTGGCGGTCGGGCACGGGATCGGAAAGTTCTACGTCTTGTGCGGCAACCCGGTGCGGATCGACCAGGTCGAGCGCATCCGCGACAAGCTCGAGCCGCTACGCACCATGACGCTGGACGAGATCAAGCTCGCCTACCGCCAGCAACTCCGCAACGACGCGCATGCGGAAGACGCCTTCAGCAAGGGCGCAGGGCTGGGTTTCCTGACGGTCGCGCGCGAGGCAAGCGAGCCGATCGACTACCAGATCGTCTATCGCGCCGACCAGCCATCCCACGCCGAGTTCTATCTACGTGCGGTCATCTGACCCACGACAAACCTCGATCAAGGAGTTCGCCTTATGCAAACCCTGCACATTCCCGCCACGAAGGAAACCCCGGAAGTCCATCTGGATACGGAAAGCATGAGCTTTCACCTATCCGGGGAATCGTATCCGGAAAACGCCATGGCCTTCTATGCACCGATCCGCTCCAGCCTGCAGCACTTTCTGGAAACCCCATCGGCAACAGACGGGGTGCAAGCCCACTTCAAGCTGCGCTATTTCAACAGCGCCAGCACGAAGCTGATCCGCGCTCTGGTCGCCATGCTGCAACAGAAGGCCAGCGACGGGATCCGTGTCGTCACGCATTGGTACCACGATCCGGACGACGACATGATGGCCGAGTTCGGCATGGATCTGAAGGAAGAATTCGACGCCCTGGAGTTCAACGTGGTCGCAAGCGAGAGCCTTTGATTTCTCGCCGAAGCACCCTCCATCGAGGCCCGGGCCATCGGTCAGTGTCCGGAAACCCCGCTACGGTCTTCGTCCGAGCGCACGGAGAGCCCCAGCCGCTTCATCCGCTCCCACAGGTTCTTCCGGCTGATCCCAAGATGCGCGGCCGTGCGGGCAATCTGGCCATCGTTGGCTTCCAGCACTTTCGCGATGTAGGCGCGCTCACAGGATTGCAAGTACCCCACCAGCCCTTCGGTCGGGTCTCCATCGCGCAGTTCGCTCGGCAGCGGGGTCTCGAAGAGTGCTTCGAGCATCAGGTCCTCTCCCGGACTCAGGATGCAGGCGCGCTCGATCGCATGCTTGAGCTCGCGGATATTCCCGGGCCACTGGTGCATGAGCAGGGCTTGCTCGACCGAAGCCGTGAGACGCTTGTGCTCACCTGGATGATCCGCGCAATAGGTGGCAAGCAGGCGGCGGGCCAGCCAGACGATGTCCTCGCGACGCTCACGGAGCGGAGGGATCCTGAGGTGGATGACGTGGATGCGATAGAAGAGGTCGTCGCGAAAGCTGCCCTCCTCGACCATCTCCCGCAAGTCGCGATGGGTCGCGCAGATCAACCGCAGATCGACGGGAACGGCACGCTCGCCCCCGACCCGCACGATGCGGCGATCCTGGATCGCCCGCAGCAACTTGACCTGCATCGCCAGCGGCATATCGCCGACCTCGTCGAGAAACAATGTTCCGCCATCGGCCTGCTCGAACACGCCGGGCCGCGCTCGGACCGCACCGGTAAATGCGCCCTTCTCATGGCCGAACAGTTCCGCCTCGAGCAGGTTCTCGGAGATCGCCCCACAGTTGACCGCGATGAACGGGCTGTCCGCCGTGCCGCTCGCCAAGCGATGCAGTTCGCGCGCGACCACCTCCTTGCCGACCCCGGACTCCCCGGAGATCAGCACGGTGCGGGCCTGCTGTGCGAGCCGTGGCAGCAGCGTCTCCATATGGCGCATCGCGCCGGACACCCCGAGACGGCAACTCACCGGCTCGGCGGGCGGCTCCGCAAGCAACCCGGCCAGCTTCTCGACCAGCGCATCGAGATCGAACGGTTTGGTGATGTAATCCGAGGCTCCGGCCTTGAGAAGTTCCACCGCTCGATCGATCGCCCCGTACCCGGTAATGAACAGCCAAGGTGGCAAGCGCACCCCGCACGACTTGAGCGAAAAATACAGCTCGTCACCACCGATGTCGGGAAGCCGGATATCGCTGACCACGGCCGCGTAACGCCCGGACGATACGGCCAGCCCCGCGTCGTTGCCCGAGCGGTACCAGTCGAAATCGAACCCCTCGAGCTCGAAGCGATCGCACAGGGACTCCCCCATGATCTCGTCGTCCTCAATCAGGCAAAGGCGCGGTTTTGCACTCATGAAACGGACTCCGTGATGGGAAGGATGACCGTGAACACCGTCCCGACCAACTCGTCGCTATCGACTTCGATGCTGCCCCCCAGTTGCTGCACGAGTTGATACGTCACCCAGAGCCCCAGCCCGTGCCCATCGGAAGTCGATCCGACGAAGGGTTCGAACAGGTGAGTCAGGCGGTCGCGCGGGATCGGCTGGCCGCGATTGGCGACCCGCGCTTCGAATACGGTCCCACGTCGATCGATGTCGCACACGATCTCGCTCCCCGGTTCCGCCGCCTGCACGGCATTGAGCAGGAGATTGAGCAGAATCTGCCGCACCTGCGTGGAAGGCAGGGACACGGCTTCGGCGAGGGTACCGCGCCACACGAGATGGACACGCTTGCGAACGAGGTGCGGCTGCAGCAAGGTCCGCAGATCGTCGAAATCCTGCGCGGTCAGTGGATGGCTCTGCAGCCGAGCCTCGACCAGCAGCGCGGCGACCGTCTCCTTGATCTGGAGCAGTCCCCGTTCCAGCAGGGGCAGGGTCTTGGTCGTGAGTTGCTCGGGCTGGCCATGCCGCTTGTAGGTACTGATCGCGTTGAGCATGCCGCCGAGCGGGTTGTTGATCTCGTGGGCGATTCCGGCCGTGATCCGTCCGATCGCAGCCAGGCGCTCGCTGGCGATGATCTGTCGCTCCAGCGCCTCCTTCTCCCGAAGCGCCGTCAACATGAGCTTGAGTTGCGTGCCGGCACGCCCGACTTCATCGCGCGACTCGTACAGCCGGCATTCGGCCTCGGCCGGAATGCTGTCCCCGACCCGGCTCATGCAGTCGGCAAGTTGGACGAGCGGGTCGGCCATTCGGCGCCCCCAATACCAGCTGATCGGCAGCAGCACCGCAAGCACGAGCAGCGTGATCAGCGCGGCGCGATTGACGATGCTGAGGAAGCGGGGCTGGAAGATCGACCTGGGGTATTCCATGACCAGCGTGCCCAGTGGTACGCCGTCGAAGACAATGGGCATCAGCAGATGAAACTCGCTTGCATCCGGCAGTTCGATCGCCCGCGACTCCAGTAGGGGACGGCCGTCAAGTTCCGCTGCGAGCCGTGCGTAGGTCGGGCCCAGCCGGGCCAGATCGAACTGGATCGGGTGCTCGCGCGGACGAGTCGACGCATAGACTCGCTGCTGGGCGTCGAGTACGAGCATCAATTCGGCACCCAGCGACGCCTGCGCCCCCGTATGCACGGGCATGCTGATGATCTCGTAGGCCCGCCACAGGTCGTCGTGCAGCATCGGCGTGATCAGCGTCATCGCCAGCACCCGCCCGAGGCTTTCCGCACTCTCGAATAGATCGGTCCGCAACTGCTCGTATTCGCGCATCACGTTGGCCACGGTCAGCATCACCGCGGTGACCAGCACCAGCAGCGTCGCCCGCAGCGGGATCTTGTAGCGGAAACTGAGGTCGTGAAAACGCAACATCTCAGCGCCGGTCGACAAGGCGCGCCATTTCGCGGATCTCGCCGAACATGGCCGGGTCGCCGGGCACGAAGCCATCAAGGTTCAGCGTCTCGAGCAGCCGTGCTCCCGCGGGGTCATCGCGCATGTTGAGGAATACCCCCTGCGCAGCATCGAAGATCGCGTCATCGATATCGCTTCGCGCCACGAACGGAGGAAAACCGTAGACCGGGGATGTCGAGATCACCCGCGTGTCCGCCGTGATTTCCGGATGGATGCGATCGAGCGTCTCCCAGACGTAACCGGCCACGGCTCCGCCGTCGGCGAGCCCGACCGAAACGGCCTCGACGACCTTGCGATGGGACCACGTATAGAAACTGCGGCGAAAAAACTGCTCGGGACTGCGACGGGCGCGGTGAAGCAGGAACCGGGGATACAGCGATCCTGAGAAGGAATTCGGATCGGAAAAGGCAAACACCCGTCCAGCGAGGTCCTCCATGCCGTTGACCTCACGGGCATCGTGCCGCGCGATCAGATAGGAGCGGTATTCGGGTCGCCCGAGATGCAAGGGTACGGCCATCAGCCGAAGTCGATCCTGGTCCATCACGTACGGGTAGCCGCACATCCACGCGATGTCGAGCGTCTTCGCGTTGATCTGCTCGGAGATCTCCCGGTAGCTCGAGCGCTGCACAAAGGTCACCGGCAGGCCAGTCTTCTGCGCAATGTAATCACGCCAGCGGTTCAGAAACGCGGCCTGATCGTCAAGAAACACCGGCGTCAGGCCGATGCGCAAGCTGTTTCCAAGCTCGTCGATCGCACCAAGCGCGGGGACAGACGCACCTAGCGCGATCGCTCCGAGACCCGTCAGGAAATCACGTCGTTCCATCGCCACCAATACGCTCTCGAACATGCACCCCGGACCGAGTGTACCGCCTTCGTTCGGCCGCTGCGAGTCCGCCTTTCGCCCGGTTTCGTGGCTAAAACAGCGGCAACCGAAGTCATGTTACCCGGGCGTAACCCCTGCAGATACGGCCGGCATACGCAGTTACCCATCGGTAACATCGATCTGCCAATTACCCCGACATCCGTATGGATTTCGAACATGGCATGAATCGTGCGGATTACCATGCATGCCCATCCACGCCCGCCCTGTTTCGAACCTGACCCGAATCGCTTCCCACGCAAACCTGTGGAGCAATGCGGGGGCCTGTCTTCCGCAGCGTTTTGCCAACGTGGCCTGCAGACGCTGCGTCGAGGAATGTCCCACTGGCGCCTTTTCGGCGACTCCGGAAGGGTTCTCCGTAGGATCCGCTTGTGTCGATTGCGGCCGATGCGCAGCCGTCTGTCCAACCAGTGCGCTATCACTCGGCGACTTCCGCCTGGAGATTCCTGAGCCGTCGCCTGGAGCAATCGTCATCGAATGCCGCAAGGTCCCTGCACAGGTCACCGAACCTCATGCGGTGCGGGTTCCGTGCTGCGGAGCGCTATCGACCGCACAGTTCCTCGCGCTTGCCAATGCCTCGAACGGGAACGGGGTCGAAGTGATCGATCGTGGCTGGTGCGGCACCTGTAGCGCGGGCGGAAGCGCTCACCCGGCCGAAGAGCGGATGACGGTGGCCAACGAGCTACTCGCACACATGGGCGTTCCGCTGGAGGGACGCATGACCTTCACCGGCCGCACGCTTCCGGCCGGGCAATGCCCGGACTCCATACCCGGTCGCGACTCGGGTGCCGGCGTGAGTCGTCGCGGCTTTCTGCGCCGGCTCGTCGGTGAGGTGGCACACGCGACCGATACTGCCACGCCGGAAATCCTCGGCACGGAGGAACCAGTGGATGGACATGCACGGATCGTTCCGACGGAACGGCTCGCCATTCTGAGCGAGCTGCGTCTGGCCGGCGCCCGTAGTGGCCGCCAACTGCCCGCAGCGCTGTACCACGAGATCTCGATTGCCGAGCAATGCCGGGATCATAAGCTGTGCGCGACCGCTTGCCCGGTCTCGGCCCTGCGTAGCCGGGATGAAGAGACCCGCACCGGCATCGACTTCCATCCCGCCTTGTGCATCGGCTGCGGGGCATGCGAACGCATCTGCCCGGAACATGCCCTCGCGCTTCGCCCCGCGACCGAGCCGCCGAAGGCAGCCCCGATTGCGCTCACCTGCCACACGACGACGGCCTGCTTTGCATGCGGCATGCCGTTCGTCGGACCCGGCGCGAACGACCGCCAGGAAGACGAACCGATCTGCCCGGAGTGCCAGAAATCCCGGGATCTCGGGAGATCACTTTTCTCCGGACTTTTTCCACCCATCGACGACAACAAAACGATCCATTCAGGAGGGGTTCGATGACACGAAGTACCACCGTGATGCGCCATGCGACCACGACACACCACTCATGCTGCTGAGGAGACGCCAGCGATGAACATCTTCAACACCCTGATGAACCGGCGGCGCTTTCTCAAGACCAGCGCCGCCGCCGGCGCGACCGGCGCAGCCGTGACGGGCATGGGAGGCCTGCCCGGACTGACGCCGGTGAAGGATGCGAAGGCCCAGGCCGCGCGGGGCCAGACGACCGTCACCAAGAACATCTGCGCACAGTGCCCCGCGCGCTGCGGAATCGACGTATACACGACCAATGGGCGCGTACATGCGATCTACGGCGATACGGGCAACCCGATCGCCAACGGCAAGCTCTGCCCCAAGGGTCACCTGGGCACCTACTTCCTCTACGATCCGGACCGCTTCAAGGGACCGATGAAGCGAACCAACCCGAGAAAGGGGCGCAACGAAGACCCGGGCTTCGTGCCGATTTCCTGGGACGAGGCGCTCGACACCATCGCCGCGCGCCTGCAGGTGCTGCGCGACAAGGGCGAATCGCACCGCTTCGCCCACTTCTACGGGCGTGGCTGGGGCGCCTCCGACGCCGGACTGTACGGCGACTTCGGCAAGCTGTACGGCACACCGAACTCGGCGATCGGCCACGCCTCGATGTGCGCCGAGGGCAGCAAGCGCGCCAAGCGCGCCACCGACGGCAACGATTCGTACAACTCCTACGACTACCGCAACACCAACTACATCCTGAACTTCGGCGCGGGCTTTCTCGAGGCCTTCCGCCCGTACAACTACCTGATGCAGATGTGGGGCCACATGCGCAGCAAGAGCCCGCAGACCCGCATCACGACCATCGACGTACGCATGAATCCGACGATGGCGGCCTCGGACCGGGCGCTCTACATCAAGCCGGGAACCGACGGCGCACTGGCACTGGCGATCGCCCACGTCATCCTCACCGAGGGCCTGTGGGATCGCGAGTTCGTCGGCGATTTCCACAATCCGGAAACCCGCTTCCGGACCGGGCAGCGGATCACACCGATCTCGTTCGACCAGAAGTGGGTTCACGGGCTGCCCGAATGGTGGAACGAGGAACTCAAGGACCGCACGCCGGAATGGGCCGAAAGCGTGACCACGATCCCCGCCCGCGACATCGTCACCGTCGCGCGTGAGTTCGCCACCACCCGCCCCGCCATGGCGATCATGGAGCGCGGCCCGACGGCCCATACCAACGGCACCTACAACGGCATGGCGATCCATGCACTGAACGCGCTGGTTGGCTGCATGTTCGCCGAGGGTGGCATGTATTACCAGATGGGCACGCCCTATGGGGGTCTTCCGGTCAATTCCGACGACTACCTCGACGACTGGGCGAAGGATGGGGACTGGAAGAAGTTCCCGCGCATCGACAAGGCCCGCACCGCCGAATGGCCGATGACCTCCCACATGATGCAGGAAGCCGGACCGAACCATCTTAAAGGCGACCCGTACAAGCTCGACACGGCGATGTTCTTCTACACCAATCCGATCTGGACCGCGCCGAACCCGAAGGTGTGGGAGGAAGCGCTGAAGGACGTGTTCGTGATCGACACCTCGCCATTCCCCGGCGAGACGGCCATGTACGCGGACATCGTCGTGCCGGATCACACCTACCTGGAGCGCCTGCAGGACTCGCCGACCTATCCCTTCGAGGGTTGGCCGATGACGGCCCTGCGCGTGCCGGCTGTCGATCCGATCTACGACACCAAGCACTTCGGCGACACGCTGATCGAGATCGGCAAGCGCATGAAGGGGCCGATGGGCGAGTACTACAAGGCGCTCGGCAACACCGAGAACGTGTTGCGCCATCGCGCCAAGGGCTTCGAGACGAACCCCGGCGACAACGGCGTCAACAGCTTCGAGACCTGGAAGGAAAAGGGCGTCTGGTACCGCAAGCCCTACCACTGGCGCCAGCACCGCGGTGAATTCTTCGAGTGGGACGGCAAGGGCTACAACACGGCGATGAGTGCGGACGACGTGAAGGCCAAGCTCATCAAGACGCCTTCCGGCAAGTTCGAGTTCAAGTCCGGCTATCTCGAGGGTCATGCCGAATACATCCACCGCGAACTCGGCGTTCCGGCCGACCGCGTCGGTCTGATCCAGTGGGTCGAGCCCAAGCACTCCGGTCAGGGCGATCTCTACTTCGTGTCACCCAAGACCCCGCTGCACGCGGAAGGCCGCTCCGGGAACATTCCCCACGCGATCGCGAACCAGCAGCCCATCGTCGGCGGTCGCAACACGGTGTATCTGGAGATCCACCCGGACACCGCCCGCGCGCGCGGCATCCGCAACGGCGACAAGGTGCGGATCAAGTCCAATCTCGGTGCGATCGAGGCGTATTGCCGGTACATGCCATCGCACCGTCCCGACACGCTGGTGCTGCCGATGGAGCATGGCCACTGGGCGCAGGGACGCTGGGCCAAGGGACGCCTGCCGGGTCATTCCGGCGAAATCACCGAGAACGTATCCGATCCGATCTCCGGGCTTGCCTGCTACTACACCGGCAAGGTCACCGTGGAACGGGCCTGATCCCCTGCACAGATAGGAGTTATCGACAATGGCAAAGTGGGGAATGGTCATCGACCTGGACAAGTGCACCGGCTGTCAGGCCTGTACGACGGCGTGCGCGATGGAAAACAACACCCTGCCCGGTGAGAGCTGGCAGGACGTCCTCTACTATCACGAGGGCACCTACCCGAGCGGGCAGATGAAGTGGCTGCCGCGCCCGTGCATGCAGTGCGAGAACCCCTCGTGCGTGCATGTGTGCCCGACCCGGGCGACCTACAAGGACATGGACGCGGGCGGGATCGTGTTCGTCGACTGGAACAAGTGCATCGGCTGCAAGTACTGCATGATCGCATGCCCCTACGGCGTGCGCTTCTATGCCGACGAAAAGCCCTTGCTCGAGCCCGACCTGCGTTCGATCTTCCCGGGCGGAAACGGCCAGATGTGGAGTCCCCCGTACCAGAACCCGGAACAGGACTGGAAGCGCGGCATCGGCATCCAGCCGGCAGGCGTCGTCTCGAAGTGCACCTTCTGCTACCACAAGGTCGGCAACGCGCCGGCCGGGACCGCCGACCTGGACGAGGACAATCCGGAGGTCAAGGAGTACGTGCCGGCCTGCGTGCGCACCTGTGCGCCCAAGGCACGCTTCTTCGGCGATCTCGACAATCCGAAGAGCCAGGTCAACCGGCTGATCGCCGACAAGCGCGGCGTGCGCCTCAAGGACCATACCGGCAACCGCCCGCAGGTGTACTACCTCGGCGCCGGTGCAAGCGTGCCGGCCTTCGATCCCAAGCCGCGTTCCTGAGGAGGGACTGACCAATGAGCAACGAAAACATCATGAAGGGCCCGGCGGGAACCGGACTGCTGATCGTCTCGGCAATCGTCCTGCTGGCCTCGTTCGCATTCGCAGTGTCCAACCTGGGCAGCCAGGGACACGCCAGCCTGAACACCAGTTCCACGCTGCCGTGGGGACAGCCGATCGCGACCTACCTGTACTTCGCGCTGGCCTCGTCGGGTCTCGGGCTGATCGCCTCGCTGCCGCTGGTGTTCGGGTTCAAGCAGTTCTACCCGATCGTCAAGCGCTGCATCTTCCTCGCCTTCGTCATCCTGATTTCCGGGATGGCGGTACTGGCGATGGAACTGGGGCATGTCTTCCGCATGCTGTGGGTCATCCCGTTCAACCTGCAGATCCAGTCGGCGATGTTCTGGATGGGCGTGTTCTACGTGGCCGATCTCGCATTCCTGTTGTGGAAGTTCCAGAAGATGGAAACCGGCGACTGGGACAGCAAGACCAGCCGCCAGGTCGGCATTGCCTCCTTCCTCGGCGTGCTGCTCGCAAGCGGCAATCTCGCGCTGATCTTCGGCATGATGAGCATGCGCCCGTTCTGGTTCGACGGCCTGCTGCCGATCTACTTCTACCTGACGGCGGTTGCAAGCGGACTGGCGGCGCTGGTCTTCTTCACCTATCTCGCACACGGCTTCAGCCGAGAGCGTATGCCGCAGCGCCTGCGCGACCTGCTGGAAGGTTCCCTGCCGAAGCTCTTTGCCGCAGTGCTTGGCGGCACGCTGCTGTTCATCGCTGTGCGCGCGATCACCGGCCTGTACAGCAACAACCCGGAGATCTACCACGTCTGGAAGGACTACCTGTTCGCCTCGCCGGTATACCAGGCCTCACTGTGGCTCGGGCTCGTCCTGCCGTTCGTGGTGATGCTCGCGGCGTCGATGCGCACCCAGGCGGGCACGCAGTTACTCATCTCCATCCTGGTCTTCGGCGGCCTGTTCGCCGAGCGCTACTTCTTCGTCGTCGGCGGGCAGGTCGTGCCGATGTTCAAGGGCACCTGGGAATGGAGCCTCATCGAATATGCCCCTTCGATCACCGAATGGAGCCTGACGATCATGGGTTCAGCCCTGCTTTTCACCCTGTATGCGCTGGGAGAGAAGCGATTGAATCTGTCGGCCATGCCGCCGACGGCCTCCGAGCCGTCTGGTTCGACGACCGCCGCGCAACCGGCTGCCGCCGGAAGCTGAACCGGTCGGGATCCCGGAGTTGATGCAATACCGGCCCCGGGATCCCATTTCTTCGGACCCAGAGGATAGCGCCATGACGCAAGACAATCTCCAACTGACCCTTCGCGCGGAACTCTGCCTGTGCCTGTCGCGAGCCTTCCTGCCGCCCCTGCAGGACGACGATTTCACCGCGATGACGATGGACTTTCCCGTCGATCTCGAGGAACTGGATGCGGAGCTTCGCCGGATCGGCTCCGACCGGCTGACCCGGATCAGACGGAGCCTGGCTTCGTTCGCAGACCACTCGACGTTGCTCCGGACCTACAGCCGGCTGTTTCTCGCACCGCCCGCCCCCGCCCTGCTCAACCTGGGCCTCTACCTGGACGGCGGGCTGATGGGCAACAGTTGCAGCGAACTCGAACGCCTTTACAACGCGTACGGACTTCAACGTGACCCGGAGTTCCGCGACGGCTCGGACCATGTTTCCCTGTACTTCCAGTTCCTCGCGTGGTGCTACGCCCGGGCGCAGGACCATCTCGACGCAGGGGACGAGACACAGGCCCTGAACGTACTGCACGACGTCGGACACAGCCTCGTGCACCATGGCATTCCCGCCATCGGGCATCTGCTCGCGCAATTGCGCAAAGCCGAATCCTCACTCGGGCTGCCCGACACGTTCGGCGAACTTGCGGAACTTGCGCGGCTCGCGCTCACCGACGATGCCAGGACGATCGGAGCCCGATTACCCGCAACGCCGGCAGCGCAAACACAAACACCAGAACTCCCCGAAACCGCCATGGCCGGAACGCCTGCAACCGAATCGATCTTCGCCTGCAATCACTGCAAGCGCTCGTTCCTCGCCGAGCGTTCACTTGCGACCATGATCGACGTACTGGCCTCGAAGGGGCTGGACACCGCTCACATGACGGTCTGTCCGGAATGCCGTACGAAGGCAATGGGACTCACACCCCTGGAGGCACCCCGGTTCAGGAAGGCTTCATGAACATCGCCCAGGGAATGCGTGTCGTTGCGGAGTACGTCTTTCGCGACGAACAGGGGGAGATCCTCGACAGCAGCGCAAGCAACGGCCCGCTCACGTACGTACATGGGGAGGGACGCATCCTGCGCGGCCTCGAGGTGGCGCTGGAAGGTCGTGCAGCCGGCGACCGATTCAGCGTGCACCTGCCTCCGGAAGCAGCCTTCGGTCTTCACCGGCCGGAGCTGGTCTTCGAGGCGCGGCGCGAGAATCTTCCGGCAGACGTCGTGCTTGAGCCGGGAGTCGAACTGTTCAGTGGCACCGGCGACCGGCCGGCATTCAGCCTTCGGGTGGTCCAAAGAACCGACTGCGGCGCCCTGCTCGACGGCAACCATCCGCTGGCAGGAAAGTCGCTCACCGTCGACCTCGAGATTCTCGCGGTCGACCTGCCCGGCGCTTGACGCCGCCGGGCGTTCCGCGTCAGCCGCCCAGGCCGGGCACGGCCTGTTGCAGCGGATCGCGCTCGGCGCGTGCCGGGGGTGCGGCGATGGCAAGCAGTTCGATCTCGAAGACCAGGGTCTCCTCGGGTCCGATCGGGCCGCCCCCTTCCCTGCCGTACGCGAGGCTCGGCGGAATCACGAGGCGGACGTCGGACCCTGCGGGCAAGCCGACCAGCGCCTGCCGCCAGCCTTCGATGGTGCGTTCCACCGGAATGGTGGCGGGCTCGCCGCGGCGCCGCGAATCCTCGAACACGCGCCCGTCCAGGTGGCGGCCCCGGTAATGGACGACGACCCAGTCGTCGAGGGTCGCCACCGCACCGTCACCGACCCGAAGGGCTTCGATCTGCAGCCCGCCGGGCAATTCGATGACGCCGGCACGGCTCCGATTGGCCGAACGGTAGGCCTGACCTTCCTCGGCATTGAGATCGGCGAGCAGCAGGCGCGCTTCGGCCTGGCCCGGCGAGACGCCGCAGCTCCTGGCTCCGACGGCCACCACGACCAGCGCGAACAGACTGACGAGGATCGTCTTCAGCATTGAGGAACGCCCGTGCTCATCCGCGCTCGGGCTGGTCGAGCGCCCACAACAGGGTGCGCTCCATGACCGCCTTGCGCTCGGGTTCGGACAGTTCGGCCGCCAGTACGCGGTGCAGCTCGCGCCCGAGCGGATCGCTGGCGCCTGCGGCGAGTGCCGCCCAGAAGGCGGCCTCCAAGCGATCGACCGCGACCCCATCGCCCTTGAGATGCATCAGCGCGAGCCAGCCCTGCATCTGGGCGTGACCGTCCTCGGCGGCCAGCCGCGTATAGCGCGCCGCAAGCACCGGCTCGACCGGATGCCCGCCGATGCCCTCGACGTACAGCCGCGCGAGAAAGAACGCGGCCAAGCGCTCGCCACGGGCAAGCGCGTACTCCAGCAAGCCGCGTGCTTCGCCCACCCGCTCGACCCCAACGCCACCCAATGCATCGGCGACCAGCAACGAAGCCAGTGCGACGTTCGCGGGCAGGTAGCCGGCCTCGATCGCTTGCCCGAACCAATGCTCGGCCTGCTCCCGGTCAGGGCCGAGCGTCGTTCCCAGGTACATCCAGCCCAGCTTGAGCGCGAACTCGTGCCCGCCCGCCCGCGCCACCTCGGCATACCGGCGCGCCGCCTCGTGCGCGTTCGCTTCGACACCATGCCCGTGCTCGTACATCCATCCGAGGTAGGACTGCGCACGGATCGAACCGAGCGTCGCCGCCTGGCCAAACGCCTCATGGGCGCCCGTCCAGTCCGGCGGATCCGCCTCGATCAGCCGCAGGGCTTCACGTTCGCTGTCCACCCACGGCGCGGGCGCGGCCGCTTCGGGTGCGCCGGCAACTGTGGCGGAAGCCGGCACCAGGGCCACCAGGCAGAACACGGCGATCCGCAAGACAAGGCGACGAATCATTCCGGACCCCCTTGCTCAGCCGTAACGGCCGGTGATGTAGTCCTCGGTGGCCTTCTTCGAGGGGGTCACGAACAGCCGCTTGGTATCCCCGTACTCGATCAGTTCACCGAGGTACATGTAGGCAGTGAAATCCGACACCCGCGCGGCCTGTTGCATGTTATGGGTGACGATGAGGATCGTGTACTCCTGCTTCAGTTCCTCGACCAGTTCTTCGATCTTGGCGGTCGAGATCGGATCGAGCGCCGAAGTCGGCTCGTCCAGCAGCAGCACCTCGGGCTCGATCGCGATCGCGCGCGCGATGACGAGGCGCTGCTGCTGCCCCCCGGACAGGCCGAAGGCGTTGGTCTGCAGGCGATCCTTGACCTCGTCCCACAGCGCGACGCTCCGGAGCGAGCGCTCGACGACCTCGTCGAGGACGGCCTTGTCCTTGACGCCCTGCAGACGCAGGCCGTAGGCCACATTCTCGTAGATCGTCTTCGGGAACGGGTTCGGCTTCTGGAACACCATCCCGATCTTGCGCCGCAACTCGGCGGCGTCCACACCCTTCCCGTAGATATTCTCGCCATGCAGGTTGATCGAGCCCTCGATGCGGCAGGAGTCGACCAGGTCGTTCATGCGGTTGAAACAGCGCAGCAGCGTCGACTTGCCGCAACCGGACGGGCCGATGAACGCGGTGACGCGCTTGGCCGGGATCCGCATGCTGACCGATTTGAGCGCCTGGTCGTTTCCGTAGTAGAGATCCAGATCCTCGACGGTGATCGCGATCTCCTCGTCGTCGAGCGAGAGGTAGGCTCGCGTATCGTCGCTGAAGAGTCCGGCGCTCATGCTGGTCGGGGGGGTAGCCATGTTCATAGTACTGCTCCGGTCGGATTCGGGGGTTGCCGGCTGGGGGTGGGAAACGACGGCGGCGTCCATCAGTCGCCCTCCGCGCGGTACTTCTCGCGCAGGTGGTTGCGAATCGTGATCGCGGTCAGGTTGAGTGCCACGATCAACAGCACCAGGATCAGTGCCGTCGCGTAGACCAAGGCCTCGGCGGCCTCGGCGTGTGGGCTCTGGAAACCGACGTCGTAGATGTGGAAGCCCAGGTGCATGATCTTGCGCTCGAGATGGATGAACGGGAAATTGCCGTCGACCGGCAGCGTCGGGGCAAGCTTGACCACGCCCACCAGCATCAGCGGTGCGACTTCGCCGGCCGCCCGGGCGATCGCAAGGATCAGTCCGGTCATCATCGCCGGCGTGGCGAGCGGCACCACCACTTTCCACAGCGTCTCGCCCTTGGTCGCACCCAGCGCCAGCGAGCCCATGCGGATCGTGGAGGGAATGCGCGACAGGCCCTCCTCGGTCGACACGATGACCACCGGCAAGGTCAGCAGTGCGAGCGTCAGCGAGGCCCAGAACAACCCGGGCGTACCAAAGGTAGGGGCCGGCAGCGCCTCGGGATAGAAGGCCTGGTCGATCGCACCGCCCAGCACATAGACGAAGAAGCCCAGCCCGAACACGCCGAACACGATCGAGGGCACGCCGGCGAGGTTGTACACCGAAATCCGGATCGCCTTGAGCAGCGGCCCCTGCTTCGCGTACTCGCGCAGGTAGATCGCGGCGAGCACGCCGAATGGCGTGACGATGATCGACATCACCAGGACCATCACGACGGTGCCGAAGATCGCCGGGAAGATCCCGCCCTCGGTATTCGCCTCGCGCGGGTAGCCGAAGATGAAATCGAAGAACGACTCGACGTAGAAGACCACCTTGGAGAACACCGACATGTCGTTCGGCTGCCAGGCCTTGACGATCGCGTTCAGGCCCACCGTGACCTCCTGTCCGTCGGCTACCGTGAGCACGAGCGCGTCGCGCCGGACCTCGTCGAGCAGCGTGTTCAAACGCTCCTGCAACAATGCGTACTCGGCATCGAGCACCTCGCGGCGCTGGACGAACTCGCGTTCCATCTCCGGTGTGAGCGTTCCACGCAGTTCGGCCCTTCGCCGATCCAACCGAACGCGTTCGAGCCGGAAGTTGACGTTGCCGATGTCATGGCGCTCGATGCGACGGATCTCGTCGAACAGCTTGCTGCTGCGCGCAAGCCGCTCGGCCAGCGCCGGCCACACCGCATCGCGCTCGGCGACCACTCGCCCGTGCTCGAGCAGACGCAGCGGCTGGCCGTAGAAGTCGCCCCACTCGCGCCGCTCGAGCACGATGATGTCCTTCGGATAGGTCCACTCGCCGAGAAAATCGTCGACCAGGTACATGAAGTCGCGGCCGGTCACGTCGCGGTTGCCGAGCTTGAACAGATGCCGGGTGACCAGCCGTTGGTCCTCGGGCAGCCCCAGTCCTGCGTCGCGCAACACCTGGGCCGTCAACGTCTCGGACTTGCGCAGCTCGCCGATCACCCGCACCGGTTCGGCACCCGGTACCGCATAGGTCGTGGCGACGACGGCATGCGGCCAGAAGTGGCCGAAACCCCGTACCAGGATCAGTGCGAGCAGGCCGAACACCATGATGATGCTGATGCTCACCGCACCACCGTTCAACCAGATCCACGGCGACCCGCTTTTCCACCATTGTTTCATCGAATCCACCCCGGTTCGTCAGATCTCAGAGAGAGGCGTAGCGCTTGCGCAGGCGCTGGCGCACGACTTCGGCTGCCGTATTCAGCACGAAGGTGAAGGCCAGCAGCACGAGCGCCGACAGGAACAGCACTCGGAAGTGCGTCGACCCCACGGCGGTCTCGGGCAATTCCACCGCGATGTTGGCGGCCAGCGTGCGCATCCCCTCGAAGATGTTCCAGTTGACGATCGGGCTGTTGCCCGAGGCCATCAGCACGATCATCGTCTCACCCACCGCGCGCCCGAAGCCGATCATCACCGCCGAGAAGATGCCGGGGCTGGCGGTCAGCAGCACCACGCCGACCACCGTCTGCCACGGGGTCGCGCCGAGAGCGAGAGAGCCCTGGGTCAGGTGCTTGGGCACGTTGAACACCGCATCCTCGGCGATCGAAAAGATCGTCGGGATCACCGCGAAGCCCATTGCCAGCCCCACGATGAGCGCATTGCGCTGGTCGTACGGAATACCGACGTCGGTCAGCCACTGGCGCATCGAGCCGCCGAAGTACATGACCTCCACCCATGGGCTGATCGTGACCGTGACCCACCCGAGCGCAACGACCACCGGGACCAGAATGGCCGCCTCCCAGCCGCCCGATACGGCATTGCGGATGCCGGCCGGCATACGGCTCCACAGATAGCCCCAGGCCACGATGCCGCAGGGAATGAGGACCAGGCCGATGATCAGGATCGGAAGGTTGTTCTCGATGTACGGGGCGAGCCAGATCCCAGCGAGAAAGCCGAGAATGACCGTCGGCAGCGCCTCCATCAGTTCGATCGACGGCTTGACGATGCGCCGCATCGGCGCCGACATGAAGTAGGCGGTATAGATCGCGCCCATGATCGCCAGCGGGGTGGCCAGCAGCATCGCGAACAGCGCCGCCTTGAGCGTACCGATCGACAGCGGCACCAGGCTCAGCTTGGACTCGAAGGCGTCGTCGGCCGACGACGACTGCCAGATGTAGGCAGGCGCATCGCGTCCCTCGTACCAGACCTTGCCCCACAGCCCGCTCATCGAGGTCTGCGGGTGCGGGTTGTCGATCGCGAGTACCCGCAGCGAATCGGCACTGACGGTCTCGACCACGGCCATGCGGTTTATCGGCGAGATCGCAATGCGCGAGATCGCGGTATCGGCCAGCTGCAGGAACTTCAGCGTGACACTTGACGTCGCGTAGTGCAGTCCGACCGTGCCGCCCGCGTCCCCGGCGATGAATCCCTTGCGCGTATGCTCGGGTTCGATGAACGTGATCGCCGCATCGTGCGGGCGGAACCCGCGGATGCGCGTCAGGTGCGAACGCCCGCTCGCATCGTCGCGCACGAGCATCCACTGCGTGAGCGAACCGTCCGAGCCGCCGACGATCAGCGAGCGCGTCCCAACGAGGAACTCCGCAACCGTCACCGCGACACCCGGCCCGACCAGCTCGACCTGCTCGACCAGCACCGGATTGTTCCGGTCGACGACGTCGAATTGATGGAGCGTACCGCCCTCGTCGATCGCGAAGAGGTTGCGCAGCGACTCGTTGACCAGCAACTGACGGACCGGTCGGCCGAGATTCGGCAGATCGAAGTCCTGGCGGCGGACCTGGACGGTGCCCATGAGCATGTTCGTCGAGGTGCTGAACAAGGCCATTGCAATGTCGCCGTCGCGCGTGCCGGCCGCCACCACGTAGCCGCCCCGGCCATCGACGACTTCCAGCGCCGAATACTGCGCACCGGTCGCGCCGGCAATGCTGATCGGCGCCTCGCCGAGCGGATAGGCCAGACGGGGGGTGATCACCCGGGTACCACCCGGATAGCTCAGATCGTACTCGACCCGCAGGGGGAGAATCGAGCCATCACTGAACCCGAACACGAACAGGCTCTTGCGACTCTCCGAACGGCCGAAGCTGGTCACCGTCGCACCCTCGGGCATGGGCACGGCCTCGCGCTTGAGGATGCGTCCGTCGCGTGTATCGAAGAAGGTAATGGTTCCCGACGCCGAAAAACGCCCGCCAATCTCCTCGAAGCGATCCAGCGTCAGGTGCAGCGTCGCCGCGCTGTCCTCGTCGGCAGGCACCGCGTACTCGGTGCTCTGCTCCATGCGCACGGGCTTGAGCAACGGCAGCGTCTCATAAAACAAGTACAGGAAGATCAACGCCAGCGCGATGATGACCCCGATCCCGCCGGTCCCGACGCCATAGCTCGAAATGCCGTCATGAATACGACGCGTCCGGCGCAGCTTCTCCCGCTGCACCGGGTTCGGCAGCAAGGACTCTCGGGTGGGCGGGTGATCCGGAAAGATCGCTGACATCCTGGGCTACTCCTGTTTTCGGACCGTTTCAAGCAGCGGGGCAGAAACCGGAAAAAGCAAGGCTTCGCCACCTCGGTGGCGAAGCCCGTTCTTGCGTCAAGTGCTCGTCACTTCAGCTTTTTCTCTTCCTGGAACCGTGCCGCAACACTCGCCGGGAGCGTCACGTAGCCATCGCGATGGACAACCTCCTGCCCTTCCTTGGCGAGGACCATGCGGAAGAACTCGCGCTCGAGCGGGTTCCAACCCGAGTTCGGGTTCGCGTTGGCATACACGTACAGGAAGCGGGCCAGCGGATAGTCGCCCGTCACCGCGTTCTCGCCGGTGGCCTCGGCGAACTTGCCGCCATGCTCCTTCGCCAGCGGCACGACGCGCACGCCCGAGGTCCGATAGCCGATTCCCGAGTAGCCGATGCCGTTGATCGTCTGCTCGACGCCGCGCACGACCGCCGACGAGCCCGGCTGCTCGTTGATCGTCGACTTGAAATCGCCGCCGCACAGCGCGTTTTCCTTGAAGTAGCCGTAGGTGCCGGACACCGCGTTGCGGCTGTACAGCGTGATGTCGCGGTTGGCCCACGCGCCGGTCAGGCCGACCTGGCCCCAGGTCGTGATGTCCTGGCCGTAGCCGCAGGCACGGGTCGCCGAGAAAATCGCATCGACCTGCGGAAGCGACAGCCCCTCGACCGGGTTGTCCTTGTTCACATAGACGGCAACCATGTCGATCGCGACCGGCACTTCGGTCGGCGCATAGCCGTAACGGTCCTCGAACGCGCGGATCTCGGAGGCGCGCATCGCACGGCTCATCGGGCCAAAATTGGCCGTACCTTCAACGAGAGCGGGAGGCGCGGTCGACGAACCGGCGCCCTGGATCTGGATGTTGACGTTGGGGTAGAACTTGGCAAACTCCTCGGCCCACAGCGTCATCAGGTTGTTGAGCGTATCGGAACCGATGGAGGTCAGATTGCCCGAGACTCCGGCAACGCGCTGGTAGCCCGGCAGATTGGGATCCACCTGCGCGAACGCGGCGCCGGCGGACAGGCCAAAGGCAGCGGTAACGCCCAGGACCAGGGTCTTCTTCAGCATCATGTCGATCTTCCTCTTGTGAGAGTATTGGCCGCAGTGCAGGCCTGCCCGATGGCAAACCCGATTGCGTGCTCGGCATTCTCACGCCGGTCCGTTACAGGAAGATGACAGTCATGAAGCTGAAAGCCGGACGCGCGTCGACGCAGGTCCGGCGGGGGCGAAAATCAGCGCGCAGCGGCTTCCGCAGCGTCGGCGATGTTGCGCGCAAGCCGCTCCACCTGGTCGGCATCGCGGCCTTCGACCATGACGCGCAGCAAGGGCTCGGTGCCCGACGGACGCAGCAGCACCCGCCCGTTGGTGCCGAGTTCGCGGACCGCCGCGGCGCGGGCATCCTCGATGCCGGGATCGGCCTGCCAGTCGAGTCCGGCTGGTAGGCGCACGTTGATGAGTCGCTGTGGGTAGAACTCGAGATCCGCGCAGGCTTCGGCCAGCGTCTGGTCGTGTTGCTTGAGGGCGGAAAGCACCTGCAGCGACGACACGATGCCGTCGCCGGTCGTGTGCCAGTCCAGGCAGATGATGTGACCGGAATTCTCGCCACCGAGCTTCCAGCCGCGCTCCTGCAGGCGCTCGAGCACGTAGCGGTCGCCCACCCGCGCACGGTCGAAGGGTACGCCGAGCCGCTCGATGGCATGCTCGAAACCGAGATTGCTCATCAGGGTGCCGACCACCCCGTCGAGCCGTCCCGCCGCACCACGGGCGCAGGCGATCACGTACAGCAGCTTGTCGCCGTCGTAGACCTCGCCTTCGGCATCGACCATGATCAGCCGGTCGCCATCGCCGTCGAGCGCAATGCCCAGATCGGCTCCGTTCGCGAGCACCGCTTCGCGCAACGACTCGGGGCGGGTGGCGCCGACTGCGTCGTTGATGTTGGTTCCGTTCGGCTCGACCCCGACGGACACCACCTCGGCACCGAGTTCGTGGAAGACGCTGGGCGCGATGTGATAGGCGGCCCCGTGCGCGCAATCGACCGCGATCTTCATGCCGCGCAGATCCAGCTCGTTCGGAAACGTGCTCTTGCAGAACTCGATGTAGCGCCCGGCCGCATCCTCGATGCGTCGTGCCTTGCCAAGGCGGGCCGAGTCCACACACCCCATGGGCTTGTCGACCCATTCCTCGATCTCGATCTCGACCTCGTCGGGAAGCTTCGCCCCGTCAGCCGAAAAGAACTTGATCCCGTTGTCGTAGAACGGATTGTGCGAGGCGGAAATAACCACACCGGCCTGCAGGCGCAGCGCACGCGTGAGATAGGCCACCGCCGGTGTCGGCATCGGCCCGGCCAGGATGACATCCACGCCCGCCGCGGCAAAACCGGCCTCCAGCGCGGCTTCGAGCATGTAGCCTGAAATGCGCGTGTCCTTGCCGATCAAGACCGCCGGATGCTCGCCGTGAGGCAGGTGCTCATGGCGGACCAGCGAAAGTCCGGCGGCGTAGCCGAGCCGCATCACGAATTCCGGCGTGATCGGACCCTCGCCGACCAGTCCACGCACCCCGTCGGTGCCGAAGTATTTGCGAGCCATGACGGTCCCGAAAACTGAAAAGCGAATTATGACATCAGTGCCGAGGAACGTCCGTATCGACGACGCCCGCCCATACGGCCAGCGCATCCCGCGTTTCGGCAACGTCATGAACGCGCACGATGCGTGCCCCCCGGTCGACGGCCAGCAGTGCCGCCGCTACGCTGGCGCTGGTGCGACCTTCGACCGGGCGACCGGTGAGCGCACCGAGCATCGACTTCCTGGACAGCCCGACCAGGACCGGATACCCCGGAGCCCGCAGCGTGGGGATGCCTCGCAGCAACTGCAGGTTGTGTTCAAGGGTCTTGCCGAAGCCGAAACCGGGATCGAGCACGATGCGGTCCGGTGCGACTCCTGCTGCACGCAACCGGCCGACCTCTTGATCGAGAAAGCCACCGACGTCGGCAACCACGTCATCGTAGCGCGGGGCATCCTGCATCGTTCCCGGCGCCCCCTGCATGTGCATGACGCACAGGGCCGCAGCGGACCCCGACACGGCATCGACCGCCCCCTCGGCGCGGAACGCATTGATATCGTTGATCATCGACGCGCCGGCCGAGACCGCGGCGCGCATCACGTCGGGCTTGACGGTGTCGACCGACACGGGAACAGGCCAGGACGCGAGGCGCTCCACCAGCGGCATCACGCGATCCAGTTCCTCCTGGAGCGAAACCACGGCGGCGCCGGGGCGCGAGGATTCCCCCCCGATGTCGAGCAGGTCGGCCCCTGCCGCCACGGCCGCCTCCGCTCTTCGTAACGCCGCATCGAGGCGCCCCGCCAGGCCGTCACCGGAAAACGAATCCGGCGTCACGTTCAGGATCGCCATGATGTGCGGACGGGACAGGTCCAGGGTGAAGCGGTTGCAGCGAAGGTGCATGGGCTTGTCGTTGTGGATTGTCATGGGCGTTCGGTCCCGAAAAAAAGACCGGCACGCGGCCGGTCCTTTCGTTTTGCGGGGCGACGGACTCAGGCTGCCGGAGCCGGTGCGTTGGGTTCGGCGTCCGAGGCATCATCCGTCGGCTTTTGCGGCGGCGGCGCGACCTGCTTGGGCGGACGAGGCGGCTTTCCGGCCATGATGTCGTCGATCTGCTCGGCGTCGAGCGTCTCCCACTCGAGCAGGGCCTTGGCCATCGCTTCGATCTTGTCCTTGTTCTCCTCGATCAGCCGGCGCGCGAGCGCGTACTGCTGGTCGATGATGCGCCGGATCTCGGCGTCGACCTTCTGCATCGTCGCCTCGGAGACGTTGCGGTGCGTGGTGACCTGGCGGCCTAGGAAGATCTCGCCCTCCTCCTCGCCGTAGACCATCGGCCCGAGGTTGTCGGACATGCCCCACTGCGTGACCATGCGCCGCGCCAGATCCGTCGCACGCGCGAAGTCGTTGGAAGCGCCGGTGGTCATCTGGTTCATGAAGATCTCTTCGCAGATGCGTCCGCCGAACAGTACCGCGATCGTCTGCAGGAGCCGATCACGATCCTGGCTGTAGCGATCGGACTCGGGCAACTGCATCGTCACGCCCAGGGCGCGGCCGCGCGGGATGATCGTAACCTTGTGCACCGGGTCGGTCTTGTCGAGTAGCTTGGCTACGAGCACGTGACCGGACTCGTGGTAGGCGGTGTTCCTGCGCTCCTCCTCGGGCATGACCATGGAGCGGCGCTCCGAGCCCATCATGATCTTGTCCTTGGCCCGTTCGAAGTCCTCCATATCCACGAGGCGCTTGGCACCGCGTGCGGCGAACAGTGCGGCCTCATTGACAAGGTTCGCGAGGTCTGCACCCGAGAAGCCCGGCGTGCCCCGCGCCAGCACCACCGGCTCGACGTCCGGTGCGATCGGCACCTTGCGCATGTGCACCTTGAGGATCTGCTCGCGGCCGCGGATGTCGGGCAGCGGCACGACCACCTGACGGTCGAAGCGGCCCGGACGCAGCAGCGCAGGGTCGAGCACGTCGGGCCGGTTGGTCGCGGCGATGACGATGACTCCGGTCTGTCCTTCGAACCCGTCCATCTCGACGAGGAGCTGGTTCAGCGTCTGCTCGCGCTCGTCATTGCCACCGCCCAGGCCGGCACCGCGCTGGCGGCCGACCGCATCGATTTCGTCGATGAAGATGATGCACGGTGCGTGCTTCTTGGCCTGCTCGAACATGTCGCGCACGCGCGCGGCACCGACGCCGACGAACATCTCGACGAAGTCCGAACCTGAGATCGAGAAGAACGGCACCTTGGCCTCGCCCGCGATCGCCTTGGCGAGCAGCGTCTTGCCGGTACCGGGCGAGCCGACCATCAGCACGCCCTTGGGAATGTGCCCCCCCAGCTTCTGGAACCTGGACGGGTCGCGCAGGAAGTCAACGAGCTCGGCGACCTCCTCCTTGGCCTCGTCGCATCCGGCCACGTCGGCGAAGGTAATCGAGTTGGCCGACTCGTCCAGCATTCTGGCCTTGGACTTGCCGAAGGAGAAGGCACCGCCGCGCCCGCCTCCCTGCATCTGGCGCATGAAGAAGATCCACACGCCGATCAGCAGCAGCATCGGGAACCACGACACGAAGATGCTCATCAGGAAGGACTGCTCGTCATCGGGCTTGGCGGCAGTGACCGTCACGCCGGCCCGCATCAGATCCGAGACCATCCAGATATCCTGCACACCCGGCGTATAGACCGTCACCTGCCGGCCTTCGAGCGTCGTCGCCTTGACGACCCGTCCCTCGATGACCGCCTTGGTGATCCGCCCGGCACGCGCCTCATCCATGAACTGGGAGTACTCCATGGTATTGGGCGCGACCTGTCGCGTGTTGAACTGATTGAAGACCGTCATCAGCACAACGCCGATCACCATCCAGATCGCCAGATTCTTGAACAGATTATTCAACGTCTTTTCCTTGTAAACCCAGGAGTGTTCCAGCAAACACCCTTGCAGGGCAGCACTGAACTGACCCATTCTATTAGCGAACGTTCCCCCGAGCAAACCAATCGGCGCGATGAAATGCGACAATCGCCCGCACGCGACCGGCCGATCCCCGGGACCGGCCCGACCCGCCGTATACTGACGGCCAGGATCGTGCCGAAATAGTTCCGGACGACCCTGTGAATCAGACCTGCCGGAACGTTTCGTGTTCCATTCACCGCCCCCTGGCAGGATGCATCCATGACCCCACGCAAACCCCTGGAAGGACTCAAGGTCCTCGAACTCGGCTCCCTGATCGCCGGTCCTTTCTGCACGCGGATCCTGGCCGACTTCGGCGCTGAGGTCGTCAAGATCGAATCCCCGGACGGCGGCGATCCGCTGCGCAAGTGGCGCAAGCTCTACGAGGGGACCTCGCTATGGTGGTACGTGCAGGCGCGCAACAAGCAGTCCGTCACGGCCAACCTCAAGCATCCGGAAGGATTGCGCCTCGTGCGCCGGCTGGTGGCCGAAGCGGACATCGTCGTCGAGAACTTCCGCCCCGGCGTGCTCGAGAAGCTCGGGCTGTCCTGGGACTCGCTTTCCGCCGACCACCCGGGGCTGGTCATGGTGCGGCTGTCCGGCTTCGGGCAGACCGGACCCTATCGTGACCAGCCCGGATTCGGCGCCGTCGGCGAAAGCATGGGCGGCCTGCGCTACGTGACCGGCTTCCCCGACCGTCCGCCGGTCCGCACCGGGATCTCGATCGGGGATTCGATCGCCGCGCTGTGGGGGGCGATCGGTGCACTCATGGCGCTGCGCCACCGCGAGGTCAACGGAGGCACGGGACAGGTCGTCGATGTCGCCCTCTACGAAGCGGTGTTCGCGATGATGGAATCGCTCGTTCCGGAGTTCGACGTCTTCGGCTTCATCCGCGAGCGCAGCGGCAACATCATGCCGGGCATCACGCCCTCGTCGATCCATACGACACGCGACGGCCATCACATCCAGATCGGCGCCAACGGCGATGCCATCTTCGCCCGTTTCATGCGTGCGATCGGCCGCAGCGATCTGGCCGAAGACCCCACGCTTGCGGACAACGCCGGGCGCGACGCGCGGCGTGACGAGCTCTACGCCCTCATCGACGCCTGGGTGGCCGGACACGATGCCGAACACGTGCTGGCCACGCTCGGCGCGGCCGAAGTGCCCGCAACGCGGGTGTACTCGGTCGCCGACATGTTCTCCGATCCGCAGTTCCTGGCCCGCGAAATGATCCGCTCGGCACGTCTCCCCGACGGGCGCAATTTCAGCATACCGGGAATCGTGCCGCGCCTCACGGAGACCCCCGGCCGGACCGAATGGATCGGTCCGGCACTCGGCGCCCATACCGATGCGGTGCTCCGCAGGCTCGGCTACGCCGACGCGGAGATCTCGCGCCTGCGTGGCGAAGGTGCGATCTGAACGGTCGGATCAATTCCCCTGCAGCCGGGCCATCAGCGCCGCCGCTCCGGGATAACGGTCGCGGACGATCGCGAACTTGCGCGCATGTGCGCTCCACGCCTCACCCCGTGCCAGCGCCTCGACGAATCCCACCGCATCAGTGATCCAGCTTCCGCCGAACACGGTCACGCCCCGTGCGAACAGGGGATCGGGCATGCAGCCCGCGCCGGGGCCGATCATCGCGAAGGAACGCGCCGCGCCGCAATGCTCCAGCATCCGGTCGAGCGTGTCGTTGAGCAGGATCGTACTCGTCGACAGCACCTTGTTGCAGCCCGCAAGCTCGGCCGGGTCCAGGCTCACCCGATACCCATCGCGCTCGCCGGCAAGCTCGGGCTTGAGTTCGATGACCGTGAGCCGGGCTCCCGCGGCGAGCACGCGCTCGATCAGCGGCGTAAACAGTCCGATCATCCCGACATGGTCCTCGGGCTGCGGGTCGAGCTGTCCGACCGAGTCGCCGGCTGGATCGGGGACGTAGCCGCAGCGGTCGAAAAAGCAGCGCGTCAGCGCGTTCGCCGTGGCGAACCCCAGCGTGCGCTCGACCCCTTGCCCCGTCCCGTAGCACCGCGCCGCCTCGAGGGCGTCGGCACCGACCAGGCCGAACCGGTCCGGTGAAGCCGCAAGCCGCGAAAGCGTATCGCCCAGCAATACGTAGGACAATCCGAGCGAACCGTCTTCCAGTTCGACGGCGCAGAACTCCCCCTGCTTCGTGTACGCGAACTCAGGCGGAGGAAGATGTACGGCCTTGACGCTCGGCGCGGGTGAAGCGCGGCCAAAGCGTTCCAGCAGATCGATCAGTTCGGTGGCGAAGTTCATGCGTCTCCTTTGCACGGTTTCGATGAGGAGGGCGAGCGCCGGCCCGTTCGGACCGCTTGCGACGCCTCAGTTCCGGAGATCGTGGCCGCCCGGTTGGCGGTCGTTCGCAACGCTCCGGGGAAATAGGTAGCGGTCAGGTGGCTCGAATGAACCGGCGAGGGGTTTTCCGAACCCCCGAACCGGCGCCAGTCCCGGACCCAGAAGATCTCATCGGCCAGTTCGCGCAGGCCGATCGTCTCGCGATCGCCGATCAGCACGCCCTGCACCCGCACGCCGGATCGGTTGCACACGTCTTGAAGCCGGTCGGCCAGCACGCGGGTCGCGCCGAACTCGCCGTCGGTCGCGAGCAACAGGTCGGCCCGCTGCCAATCGTTATCCTCCAGACGCTCCAGGACCCGCTCCAGCGGGCCGCCGATGTCGGTTCCACCGCAAAAGCTCTGGCCGAGAAACTGCGTCAGGCGGCTCACGCCGTCCAGATCGAGCGACAGCGACATCTCGACGACTTCGTCCGGGCCGCTGAAGGCAAAGACATGGCAGGCCCTGCGCTGCGCGTGCGCCGTGCACGCGGCTTCGAGCACGACCGCCTTGGCCACTGTCTCGGCCCCACCCTGCATGGACCCCGAGGTATCCACGCAGATCAGCATCGGTCCCATTTCCATGCGCCGTTCGGGCCGTCCGGACGCCGTCGGGCGAAGCGTCCGGACGCGCTCGTGGCGCACCTCGCTCATGCGCTCGTCGTCCTCGTAGGTGAGCAAGGTGCGCTCGGTGCGCCGTGCGTGCCAGACCAGTCGCAGGGCGGGATGGCCGAGCAGCATGGCTTCGGCCGGCAGCATGCGCGCGACCTGCCCGGAGCGGCGCACACCGCGCGTCTCGCCGGGCAGGTCCGGAATCCGCACGCTGCGGCTTCGGGCATCGAATGCGACGGCCGGCGCCATGACCGGCGCCGAAGCCTGCGGCACCGTCTCGAGACGCTCCGAGGCACGCTCGCGGCCGAGCCTGCGAAGGATGCGGACCAGTTCGGGAAGCCCTTCGATCAGACCGCGGATCCGGACCACCTCAGACCACCCGCTGCTGCGCAGCAGACCGGTCAGGCGATCCCAGTTCATGTTCTTGAGCAGGTCGCCGGGATCGCCGAACATCTCCACCCACTCGCGAATGTTGCCGCAGCGCTCGGACCAGTCCTCCTCGAAGGCATCCAGCGCCCGTCGGACCGCCTCGTCCTCGGTGGCCCCGCGATCGCGATACGCGGGGATCAGATCAAGGTGGAACAGCAGCCCCAGCAACACCGCTTCGGCGAGATCCGGCCTGGATGCACACCATCGCGGAAGCTCGAGACGCTCGAAGATCCGGCGCAGCGCCTCCTGCCAGGCCTGCGCGGGCCAGCACGACATCCCGTCGGGCAGCCGCCCCGCCAACAGCGCGTCCCGCCATGCCTCCAGACCCGACAGGCGCGTTTCCAGCTGCCCGAGCGAATGCGTCGAGCCTCCCAGCCACAGCGACCGCGGAAGCCGTTCCAGGGGATCGAGCGGCGCTTCGAGGGTTTCGAACAGAAATGCCGAAGGAAGACGTGCCGTCGTGCTCATCGCTTCCGCTCAGGCCGACAGGGGTTCGTGAACGATGGGCTCCGGTATCCGCCCGGGGTCCTGCTCCAGCCGTGGCAGCGCTTCGAAACCGGCGCGTGCGACGGACATCCGGGCACTCAAGTCGGCGATCGCGTCAGCAGTCGCAGCGAGGACGGCATCGGCGCGACGCGCGAACGCCTCGTCCATCCAGACGCTTGCGCCGCGGTAGGCGTCGAGGCGCTCGCGTTCGCGCGAGAGCTCGGCGGCATAGGTGTCGATGCGTTCGAGCAGCGCGTCGATCTGCGACGTGCGGGCCGAAACGTGCGTGGCCCCGTAGCGGCGCTTGCGCGCATACGTCATACGCAGCGCCTTCGACCCACCCTTGGCATCGGCCACCCGGTCGGACAGATCGGAGGCGGAGAAGCGCAGGCGCCCCGATTCATCGTAGTCCAGATCGTTGGCTTCCCGCTCGGCCGCAAGCTGGGCTTCGAAGGCTTCGACCACCCGGGTCACCCGCGGCGGCGCGATGGCCTGGCACACACCAAGACGGCTGGCGAGCCACTCTTCGATCTCGGTTCGCTTGCGCGAATCGGCCGCAACACACCAGGGCAGCAGCCACAGGTCCCAGCTCTCGATCGCCTCGCGACCCTCGCTCGCACACGCGATCTTCATCAACCACACGATCTTGACCCAACGACGATCGGACACCGGCACCGAACCCTCGCCGCTTGCCAGCCAGTCCCGCAGTTCGACGAACCGGTCTACGACGGTCCCTGGCAATCGGACCGCCGATGCCGCGCGCGACAGCGCGGCAAGTTCCGACACCTCGAGCGCTTCGGGCAGATCCGGCACCTCGGCGAGGGGAAGATCGAGCAGGCGCCGGAAGCCGGCCACGCTGACGGGCGCAACCGGCAGACGCAGCAGGAAACGATCGAAGAAGGCTTCTCCAACCTCGTCGTCGGGAACCTCGTTGGTCGCGCCGATCACGCTGATCAGCGGACAGCGCACGCGACCGGCCCCATTGTCGAACTCCCGCTCGTTGAGCAGGGTCAGCAAGGCATTGAGGATGGCACTGTTGGCACGGAAGACTTCGTCGATGAAAGCAATCGAGGCGTCGGGGAGAAACCCTGCCGTATGCCGTTCATAGCGGTCCTGTTCGAGTGCGCTGATCGAAAGCGGCCCGAACAACTCTTCGGGCACGGAGAAACGCGTGAGAAGCCGCTCGAAATACCGCGCATCGCGAAAGGCTCGATGCAGACGCCTGGCCAGTTCGCTTTTCGCCGTACCCGGTGGGCCGATCAGCAGCGTATGCTCACCAGCGAGCGCGCACAGCAGGGCAAGGCGGATCTCCCGTCCGCGCTCGACCAGGCCGGTCTCGAGCGCTCCGATCAGTCGTTCGAGCCTCGCCGAAAGCCTTTCCATGGACTTCTCCCACTGCCGGATTCCCCGGTCATCGTCGCCACCTCGTCCTGCGGATGACCTCGATTCCAATGATAGCGGACCCGCAGCAGAACGACCTGCAGCCGGGACCGCCTCGCCACACGGTCTGCACCAAGCCATGTCCGCGTGGTTTCACCGCACGACAATCGCACACATAGACGTCAGTGACGGTCGCAGCAATTGCACTGGCTGCGGCTCAGGGCGTAGGGTGGATTCGCGCCGAAGGCGCAATCCACCAATGTGCGCGACGAAGCGCAAGGCGGCCGGACAACGAACCGGTGAAGGCCATCGAATTCCGATGCATACCGCGATCAAACCGCCGATTGGCGGCTTGCTTCGCGAAGCCGCCCTACGCGTTCTGCGTACGCGATCGCCGTGGGTTTCACCGGTGCTCGCCTTTGAAACTGCGTCCCAGCAAGTACACCTCCGGACTGCGATCACGTGAGGCCTTGGGTTTGCGCACCTGTAGGGTCTGGAAATGGCGCTCGGCCTCCTTGCGGTACTCCATGAAGCCTGGGCCCTGGAACACCTTCACGAGAAAATGCCCCCCCGGCCTGAGATGGCGGACGGCAAAATCCAGCGCGAGTTCGGCCAGATGGATCGAACGCGCCTGGTCGGTGAGTTCGATCCCCGACATGTTCGGGGCCATGTCCGACAGGACGAGGTCGACGGCCTTGCCGTCTAGCTGGCGTTCGAGTGCTTCGAGCACGGCTTCCTCGCAAAAGTCGCCCTGGAGAACCTCCACGCCGGATATCGGCTCGACGGGAAGCAGATCGAGCGCGAACACATGGGTTCCCGCGCCGGCCCGCCGCAGAACGGCCTGGCACCACGAGCCCGGGGCGGCACCGAGATCGACCACGGTCATGCCCGCGTGCAGCAGGTGGTCGCGCTCATCGATCTCGAGCAGCTTGTAGGCCGCGCGCGAGCGGTAGCCTTCGGCCTTCGCCCGTTGCACGTATGCATCGTTTACGTGCTCGCTCATCCACGCTTTGCTGGTCCTGGTGCGCTTCATCGGAGTAGAATCCTTGCCCCGAAAGGTTGAGAAAAATCAATGATCGAACTGACCCCGGCGCAACGGCGCGAACTGCGCGCTGCCGCCCACCATCTGAACCCCGTCGTCAGCATCGCCGGCAACGGGCTGACGCCGGCCGTACTTGAAGAGATCGAGCGTTCGCTGCAGGCCCACGAACTCATCAAGATCAAGGTCCATGGCGTCGAGCGCCCCGAACGCGAACAGTTGCTCGCGACCCTGTGCGAGGCCGTCGAAGCCGCACCGGTTCAGCACATCGGTACCATCCTGATCGTCTGGCGCAAGCGCCGCGAGGAATCCGGGATTGCCGCACCCGCCAAGGAAGAACGTGCCGGGAGCACGAAACGCGCTTCCCAGGCCAAATCGGCCCGGGCGTTCGCGGCCAACGCCCGCCGCACGGCGCTGATCCAGGCCAGTGCCGATCGCAAGCGCCAGACCGCCCGGGGGCCGAAACGCGGTCCGCGCAAGGTCGCGAACTGACGCGCGAAGCTTGGCAGCCTCCCGGACTTGAGGGCGATCAGACGTACCGGACGTCGAGGATTTCGTATTCGCGCACGCCGCCCGGCGCCTTGACCTCGGCGATGTCGCCGGCGTACTTGCCGATCAGCGCGCGGGCGATCGGGGAACTCACCGAAATCTTGCCTTCCTTCACGTCGGCCTCGTCGTCACCGACGATCTGGTAGGTGACGACATCGCCGGACTCCATGTCCTCGAGTTCCAGGGTCGCCCCGAACACGCAGCGCCCGTCCGCATCGAGCGCTTTGGGGTCGATGATCTGCGCGTTGGCGAGTTTTCCCTCGACTTCCTTGATGCGTCCTTCGATGAAGCCCTGACGCTCCTTGGCGGCATCGTACTCGGCGTTCTCGGACAGGTCGCCGTGCGAACGCGCCTCCGCGATCGCGCTGATCACGGCGGGACGTTCGACGGTCTTGAGACGGTGGAGTTCTGCCCGAAGCTTCTCGGCACCGTTGACCGTGAGAGGCGTCTTGCTCATGCCGCCTCCCCCAGTTCGCCGTGCAGGGCCTGCAGGCTGTAGACCTCCAGCCCTTCGAGGTGACGCATGCCCATGCATGCTGCCCGCGCACCCTCGATCGTGGTGAACACGGTGACCTTGGCCGCAAGCGCGCTGGTGCGGATCGAGCGCGAATCGATGATTGCCTGGCGCTTCTCCTCGACGGTATTGATGACGAGGCTGATCTCGTTGTTCTTGATCATGTCGACCACGTGGGGCCGCCCCTCGGTGACCTTGTTGACGACCTTGACCGGAAGGCCGGCCGCCTCGATTGCCGAGGCCGTGCCGCGCGTGGCAACGAGGCGGAAGCCCAGCTCATGGAGGGCCCGCGCCACCTCGACCGCCGCCGGGCGGTCGTAGGGCTTGACGCTGATGAACGCCGTGCCGGAACGGGGAAGACGCACGCCCGCGGCCAGCTGCGACTTGACGAAGGCCTCGGCGAAGCTGCGCCCCACGCCCATCACCTCGCCGGTGGACTTCATCTCCGGACCGAGAATGGTGTCGACCCCCGGAAACTTGACGAACGGGAACACGGCTTCCTTGACCGAGTAGTAGGCCGGCACGATCTCGCCGGTCACCCCCTGGCTGGCCAGGCTCTGCCCGGCCATGCAGCGCGCGGCGATCTTGGCCAGCGGCAGGCTGCACGCCTTGGACACGAACGGAACGGTGCGCGAGGCGCGGGGATTGACTTCGAGCACGTACACCGTCGCGTCGTCGCCTTCGCCCTGGATCGCGAACTGCACGTTCATGAGGCCCACGACGTCGAGCGCCCGGGCCATCGCCTCGGTCTGGCGCCGCAGCTCGTCCTGCAGCGCGGCCGACAGCGTATAGGGCGGCAGCGAGCATGCGGAATCGCCCGAATGCACGCCCGCCTGCTCGATGTGCTCCATGATCCCGCCGATCATCACCTGCTCGCCGTCGGACAGCGCATCGACGTCGACTTCGGTCGCATCGTTCAGGAAGCGGTCGAGCAGCACCGGGGACTCATTCGAGACCTTGACCGCTTCGCGCATGTAGCGCTCGAGATCGCGCTGCTCGTGGACGATCTCCATCGCACGGCCGCCCAGCACGTAGCTCGGACGCACGACCAGCGGATAGCCGATCTCGGCGGCGAGGCGCACCGCCTCTTCGGGCGTACGCGCGGTCCGGTTGGGCGGCTGCTTGAGGCCCAGTTCGTTGAGCAGGGCCTGGAAGCGCTCGCGATCCTCGGCCGCGTCGATCCGGTCCGGGCTCGTCCCGATGATCGGCACACCATTGGCCTCCAGGGCCCGGGCGCGCTTGAGCGGCGTCTGGCCGCCGAACTGCACGATCACGCCGACCGGCTTCTCGACGTGCACGATCTCGAGGATGTCCTCGAGGGTGATCGGTTCGAAGTACAGGCGGTCCGAGGTGTCGTAGTCGGTCGAGACCGTCTCCGGGTTGCAGTTGACCATGATCGTCTCGTAGCCGTCCTCGCGCAGCGCAAGGGCCGCATGGACGCAGCAGTAGTCGAACTCGATGCCCTGGCCGATCCGGTTCGGTCCGCCGCCGAGCACCATGATCTTCTTGCGGTCGGTCGGTGCCGCCTCGCACTCTTCCTCATAGCTCGAATACAGGTAGGCGGTGGAGGTGGCGAACTCGGCCGCGCAGGTGTCGACCCGCTTGAACACAGGGCGCACGCCGAGCGCATGGCGATGCAGTCGGACAGCCGTCTCCTCGACGCCGAGGAGTTTCGCCAGCCGGCGGTCCGAGAACCCCTTGCGCTTGAGTCCCCGCAGCTCCGGTGCCTGGATCGCCTTGAGGGAACGTCCGCCGAGCGACTTCTCGGTCAGCACGATGTCCTCGATCTGGGCGAGGAACCATGGGTCGATCCGGGTAAGCTTGAAGACCTGCTCGAGCGTATAGCCCTCGCGGAAGGCCTGGCCGACGTACCAGATGCGCTCGGCGCCGGGATTGGTCAGTTCGCTTTCCAGGTCCTCGCGGTCGGTCTCGACCTCGTCCAGCCCGTAGGCACCGACTTCCAGGCCGCGCAAGGCCTTCTGGAAGGACTCCTGGAAGGTGCGCCCCATGGCCATGACTTCGCCCACCGACTTCATCTGCGTGGTCAGGCGGTCGTTGGCAAGGGGGAACTTCTCGAAGGCGAAGCGCGGGATCTTGGTGACGACGTAGTCGATCGACGGCTCGAACGACGCCGGGGTTGCCCCCCCGGTGATCTCGTTCTTCAGCTCGTCGAGCGTGTAGCCCACCGCGAGCTTGGCGGCGACCTTCGCGATCGGAAAGCCGGTCGCCTTGGACGCGAGCGCCGAGGAACGGCTCACCCGCGGGTTCATCTCGATGACGATCATGCGTCCGTCGTCCGGATTGATCGCGAACTGCACGTTCGAACCGCCGGTATCCACGCCGATCTCGCGCAGTACCGCGATCGAGGCATTGCGCAGCAACTGGTATTCCTTGTCGGTCAGGGTCTGCGCGGGCGCCACGGTGATCGAGTCCCCGGTATGCACGCCCATCGGGTCGAGGTTCTCGATCGAGCACACGATGATGCAGTTGTCGGCCCGGTCGCGCACGACCTCCATCTCGTATTCCTTCCAGCCGATCAGCGACTCCTCGATCAGGAGCTCGTTGGTCGGACTGGCCTCGAGGCCGCGCTTGCAGATCTCCTCGAACTCTTCCATGTTGTAGGCAATGCCGCCGCCGGTGCCTCCCAGCGTAAAGGACGGGCGGATGATGACCGGGAAGCCGATCCCGCCCTGCACCTGGAGGGCCTCTTCCATGCTGTGTGCAATGCCCGAGCGCGCCGAACCCAGCCCGATCTTCGTCATCGCATCCTTGAACTTCAGGCGATCCTCGGCCTTGTCGATGGCCTCGCGCGACGCGCCGATGAGTTCGACCCCGTACTTTTCCAGCACGCCGTGACGGGCCAGGTCGAGCGCGCAGTTCAGCGCCGTCTGACCGCCCATGGTCGGCAGGACGGCGTGGGGACGCTCCTTCTCGATGATCCGTTCGACAACCTGCCAGGTGATCGGCTCGATGTAGGTCACATCCGCCGTACCCGGATCGGTCATGATCGTTGCCGGATTGGAATTGACGAGAACGACCCGGTAGCCTTCCTCGCGCAAGGCCTTGCAGGCCTGCGCTCCGGAATAGTCGAACTCGCACGCCTGACCGATGATGATCGGACCGGCGCCGATGATGAGGATGCTCTGAATGTCTGTGCGCCTGGGCATTGCCTACCTCGGTGTTTCATGGTGAAGCGGCAGCTTGCGCTGCCGCCCGGATTCACTTGGATGCTTCGATCAGTTTCACGAAGCGGTCGAACAGATAGGCCACGTCGTGCGGACCCGGACTCGCTTCCGGATGTCCCTGGAAACAGAACGCCGGTACGTCGGTCCGCTCCAGCCCCTGCAGGCTTCCGTCGAACAGCGAAACGTGCGTGGGCCGAACGGTGTCCGGGAGCGAATCCGGATCGACCGCGAACCCGTGGTTCTGGCTGGTGATCAGCACCTGGCCCGAATCGAGATCCTTGACCGGATGGTTCGCGCCGTGGTGGCCGAACTTCATCTTCAGGGTCCTCGCTCCCGAGGCCAGCGCAAGCAACTGGTGACCGAGGCAGATGCCGAACGTCGGAATGCCCTGGTCGAGAAACGTGCGGATCGCTTCGATCGCATAGTCGCAAGGCTCCGGATCGCCGGGGCCGTTGGACAGGAAGATGCCGTCGGGAGCCAGCGCGAGCGCCTCGGACGCCGGCGTCTGCGCCGGAACGACGGTCAGGCGGCAACCCCGGGACGCAAGCATGCGCAGGATGTTGTGCTTGACACCGAAGTCGTAGGCCACGACATGAAAGCGGCCGCCTTCGGGTTGGGCATAACCGCCCTCCAGGACCCACTCCCCTTGCGACCACGGATGCACCTCGGACGTCGTAACGACCTTGGCCAGATCCATGCCCGCGAGGCCGGGAAACCCTCTGGCCGCGGCGATCGCCGCCTCGACATCGAGCTTGCCGTCTTCACCTGCGGTCACGATGCACCCGGCCTGGGCACCCTTTTCCCGCAGGATACGCGTCAGCCGACGCGTGTCGATGCCGGCGATCGCGACGATGTTCTCGGCCCGGAGATAGGCATCGAGGGTCTGCTCCATGCGGAAATTCGAGGCGAGGATCGGAAGATCCCGGATGACCAGACCGGCCGCATGGATGCGCAGCGCTTCGACATCTTCGCGATTGACCCCGGTGTTGCCGATATGCGGGTAGGTCAGGGTGACGATCTGGCGGCAATAGCTCGGATCCGTCAGAATTTCCTGATAGCCGGACATCGAGGTGTTGAACACCACCTCTCCGACGGTGCTGCCGGCCGCGCCGATTCCCTTGCCATGAAAGACCGTGCCGTCGGCGAGCACCAGTAGAGCGGACGGGGAAGCAGTCACGAAAAACTCCTGAGTTCAAGCTGATCGGACGCCGGTAGCGTGCCCGCGTCCATACGTGAAAAAACGGGACGAGCCTGCCGGCCAATCCCGCTATCGAATTCGTGGAATTATAGCGTCGGCGCAAGACATGCGCAAACGATCCGAAGCACCGTTCAGGCGTCGGCGAGCGCCTGGCGCAACAGCCGCGAGAGGCGATCCATCTCCGCGAGCAGGGCGCCCAAGGCATCGCCCCTCGCCTCCGGATTGCCGGCTTTGGCCAACCGCTCGACTTCCTGCGCGCAAGCGACGACCTTGGCGGCGAAGAAGACCCCTACGGCTCCCTTGATCGAATGCGCAAGCTGCGCCAGGCGCGGCAGATCCCCACTGTCGCGCGCCTGCCGAAGGCCGCTGAAGGTCTCGCCGATGTCCCGAAAATACACCCGCAGCAACTCCTGCAACGCCTCGCGGTCCCCATCGAGCATCTCGAGTGTCTGCTCGAGATCGATCTCGACCTCGTCCGAATCGGAGCCGAACACGTCGAACCCGCCCGTCGCGGCTTCCAGCTCGCCTGAACGCGAGCAGGCCCGCTCGATCACGGAGATGAGCCGAGCCGGCTGGATCGGCTTCGAGATGAAGTCATCCATCCCCGCCTCGAAGCAGGCGGCACGCTCGTCCTCCATCGCATGCGCCGTCATCGCGACGATCTGAATCGGTCGCCAGCCTTCGGAGGTCGCCACCCAGCTCTTTCTCGCCTCGCGCGCACGGATCATGCGCGCCGCCTCGATGCCGCCCATCACCGGCATCTGGATGTCCATGAAGATGAGGTCGAAGCGGTTGCACTCGAACATCTCCACCGCTTCCTTGCCATTGTTCGCCACGGTCACGTCGCAACCGGCGCGCTCGAGCAGGTTGACCGCGACCGTTTGGTTGACGAGGTTGTCTTCGACCAGCAACACGTTCAGACCGCGGCCACTGACCGCGGTGGCGTCGAGCATCTCCGCGTACGTGGCCTGCGGATCGAAGGCCAGGAATTCCGCTTCGTCCGCCTCCGCGCCGCCACGGCGGGCCATGTGCAGGGCATCAAGCAGTTCGTCGGGCGAAAAGGGCTTGGCCACGCGAGTGGCCAGTCCCAGTTCGCGACACCTTGCCAGCGCCTGACGCCGGTCGTGAAGCGGCAGCATCACCACGATCCGCTCCAGCCAGGGCCCTTCCCCCGCGAAGCGTTCGGCGAGTGCGAAGCCGCCCTCCCCCTCCATGGAACTGTCGAGCAGGAGGAAGTCATAGGGATCCGAGCCGTCCCGCTCCAGGGCGAGTGCCTGCAGCGCGGCTTCACCGTCGGTCGCGAGCATGGAGCGGAGCCCACATTGCTCGAGCAGGCCGCACACATGGCGACCGAAACCCTTGCTGTGTTCGACCACGAGCACGCGCGCGCCCCTCAGCTCCCCGGGATCGAGCGCGACCGCCTCGTGGACGGTCTCGAAGTCCACCACGAAGCTGAAGGTGCTGCCCTCGCCGGGAAGACTCTGCACACCGAGCGTTCCGCCCATCAGGTCGACGAGTTCCCGGCAGATCGCCAAACCCAATCCGGTCCCGCCGTATTTGCGCGTCGTACTGGTGTCCGCCTGATCGAACGGCGCGAAGATCGCCTCCTGGCGCTCGGGCGGAATGCCGATGCCGGTATCCCGCACTTCGAACTTCAGCGATACGTGCGATCCCTCGCGGCCGCGGACCAGGACGGCGAGTTCGACCTCTCCTGCCGGGGTGAACTTGATCGCGTTGCCGAGCAGATTGACGAGCACCTGGCGCAAACGGGACGGATCTCCGCGCAGCCGATCCGGAACGTCCGCCGACAGGCCGAAGTACAACTCGAGGCCTTGCTGGTGCGCGTGCAGCGCAACCGACTTGGTCGCCTCGGTGAGCAGTTCGCGCAACGAGAACTCGATGCGCTCGAGACGCAGCTTTCCGGCCTCGATCTTGGAAAAATCCAGGATGTCGTTGATGATGACCAACAGTGCTTCGGCCGACGACTTGACCGTCTTGAGGTAGTCGCGCTGTTCGGGTTCGACGGGGGTATCCAGCAGCAACTCCGTCATGCCGATGATCCCGTTCATCGGCGTGCGGATCTCGTGGCTCATGTTGGCGAGAAATTCGCTCTTGGCACGATTGGCCGCTTCCGCGGCAGCGACCGCTTCACCCAGATTACGGGTCTCGACCTCGAGTTGTTCGCGAAGACTGGCAAGCTCGCATTCGCTGCCGGACAGTTCGCTCCTGAGTCGTGCGATCTCCGCCAGCAACGCCTCGCGGGTCGCGGTCGATTCGTGCCGCGCCGCACCCCCCCCACCGCCAACCGCCCCCAGCCATGCCCGGTCCCACGCCCCGCACCCCCCGCCCGTCACCCCCCGCTGAGCGACACCCGCTCATGCGCCCCCCCATCCCGCCCCACAGCGCACGCTC
>JBJHDM010000006.1:109402-110068 GCA_050486545.1 Rhodocyclaceae bacterium
CCCGCACGGCCCGGGGGGCCGCGGTCGATTCGTCCGGCGCCCCCGCGCCGCACGACGGGGGGTCAGCGCAGGCCGAGCACATCCTGCATGTCGAACAAGCCGGCCTGCCTGCCCGACAGGAAACGCACCGCACGCAGCGCTCCCAGCGCATAGGGCATGCGGCCGCCCGACTTGTGCGTGATCTCGATGCGTTCGCCGAGCCCCGCAAACATCACGGTGTGATCCCCGACGACGTCGCCCCCCCGCAGGGTGGAGAACCCGATCGTCTCGGCCTTGCGTTCCCCGGTGACGCCTTCGCGTCCGTAGATCGCGCAAGCCTCCAGATCCCGCCCCAACGCATTCGCGACGACCTCGCCCATCCGGAGCGCCGTACCGGACGGCGCATCGACCTTGTGGCGGTGATGCATCTCTAGGATTTCGACGTCGTAGCCTTCGTTGAGGATCCTGGCCGCGACGTCGAGAAGCCGGAATACGGCATTGACGCCCACCGCCATATTGGGCGCGAAGACCACGGGAACGTCCTTCGCCGCCTCGGCGATCGCCCCTTTCCCGTCGGCAGAGAACCCGGTCGTACCGATGACCATTGCCTTGCCGAGTTCGCGCGCGATCGCCAGGTGCTCGAGCGTGCCCTCCGGCCGCGTGAAGTCGATCACGCAGTCGGCAGCC
>JBJHDM010000007.1:0-102007 GCA_050486545.1 Rhodocyclaceae bacterium
AGACGGTCTTCGAGGTCATCGAGTCGATCGCCCGTGCGGGGGTGACCCTGCTGCTCGTCGAGCAGAACGCGCACCTCGCGCTGGAACTGGCCGACCGCGCGTGGGTGATGGAGTCGGGCCGAATCACTATCCGCGGCAGCGGAGCGGAGCTTGCCGGGGATCCGCGCGTGCGTGCGGCCTATCTCGGCGAAATTCAGACGACGGCGCCGAAAGGCCTATAATCCGTGCAAATGCGGAGAAAAACGAACATGAAGCATCTCAAACCGAAGGAAGCCTGGGCATTCCTGCAGAGCCATCCCGATGCGCTGCTGGTCGACGTGCGCAGCGAGATCGAATTCCTGTTCGTCGGCCATCCGGTCGGCGCGCTGCACGTGTCCTGGAACGACGGACCGGACTGGGAGATCAACCCGCACTTCGTCGGCGAGGTGAAGAAGTTCGCCGGCCATACCAGCGAACGGCCGGTGGTGCTGATCTGCCGCAGCGGCAATCGTTCGGCGGTAGCGGGCGAAGCCCTGCTCGAGGCCGGGTTCAAGAACGTCTACAACATCGAGCACGGCTTCGAGGGCGACCTGGACGAAAAACACCACCGCAACTCGACCAACGGCTGGCGTGCCGACGGCCTGCCGTGGGAGCAGTGCTGAAGTAGCTGGCTAACGCCGCCCGGCCGGGCGGAACTGAAGCAGCCAGACCAGGAAGGCCAGCAACCCCAGGCTCAGGAACAGGGTCATCCCCGTCGCCAGCGACAGCGGAGTGGTCCAGATGATCGGCGCGATGATCCCGGCCGACAGCGAGTTCGTCCCCACCTGCAGGAAGCTCTGGCAGCTCGAGACCAGCCCGCGCCGGTCCGGGAACAGGCTCAGCGCGAGCAAGGTGATGCTCGGCATGGCCATGCTCAGCCCGAAGGTATAGATCGGAATCGGCAGGATCGAGCCGAACAGGTTCGGCGCGAACAGCGCCGCATGCACGACGTTGATCGTCGCCGCCGCGAGCATGACCGCGAAGCCGGTCGCGATCGTGCGTTGCGGGCTCCAGCGCCCGGCGACCTTGCCCGAGACCATCGCGCCGAAGATCAGCCCGCATACCGACGGCACGAACATCCACGCGAACTCGCCCGGCCCCAGCCCCAGGTGCTGCATCAGGAACACCGGCGCCGAGACGATGTAGAGGAAGAAGCCGTTGAAGTTCAGCGCCACCGCGCCGGCGAGCAGCAGGAAGGCGCCGCTCGACAGCACGCGTGCGTAGGCGCGGCCAAGGCTCACCGGATGGAGCGACTGGCGCGACGCCACCGGCAGCGTCTCGGGCAGGAAACGCCAGGTCAGCCAGGCGAGCGTGAGCGCGAACAGCGCGAGGAACACGAAGACCGCACGCCAGCCTGCGAGCCACAGCAGCAGCGCCCCGACCATCGGTGCGACCGCGGGGGCGACCGCGAAGATCATCATCACGCGCGAGAGCAGGCGCTGGGCCTGCGCACCCTCGAACAGGTCGCGGATCACCGCGCGGCCGACCACCATGCCGGCGCCGCCCGACAGGCCCTGCATCGCACGCCCGGCCCACAGCCACTCGATCGACGGTGCCAGCGCGCACACGATCGACGACACCGCGAACAGTGACAGTGCGCCGATGAGCACGGCGCGACGGCCGAAGCGGTCGGACAAGGCGCCGTGCCAAAGGACCATCACCGCGAAGGTGGCCATGTAGGCGGTCAGCGTCTGCTGCACCTCGAGCTGCGTGGCCGACAGCGAGCGTGCGATCTCGGGGAAGGCCGGCAGATAGGTGTCGATCGAAAACGGGCCGAGCGCGGCCAGCGCCGCAAGCAGCACCGCGAACCAGCGGGAAGTGACGGGCATGTTCTTGTTGGACGGTTGGGCGCACGCCACCCTGGCAGCGCACCGCTGCGCCCGAGCATACCATCAAGACCGGGGCGCAGCGCGGTCGCGGGGATCCGCGGATCGTCCGGGGTTCAGGCGTCTAGACTGCGCCGGTACTGGATCGCCTCGGCCACGTGGGCGACCCCGACGCCGGCAGCGCCGTCGAGGTCCGCGATGGTGCGCGCGACCTTCAGGATGCGGTGGTAGGCCCGCCCGGACAGGCGTAGCCGCTCGATCGCCTGCGCGAGCAGCTCGCGGCCCGGCGCATCGGGGGCGCACAGGCGGTCGACGCGCCCAGGCGTGAGCCGGCTGTTCGGCCCGTCCTGGCGGGCATGCTGCACGGCCCAGGCCTGTGCCACCCGCTCGCGCACGACCCGGCTCGGTTCACCCGTGGAGGCGCCCTGCAGTTCGGCGAGTTCGAGCGACGGCACCTCGATGACGATGTCCATGCGGTCGAGCAGGGGGCCCGACAGCTTGCGGCGATAGCGGCGCACCTGCTCTGCCGAGCAGGTACATCGCCCCGAACGGCTGCCGTGGTGGCCGCAGGGACACGGATTCATCGCGGCGACGAGCTGGAAGCGGGCCGGAAACTCGGCACGCATGCGCGTGCGCGAGACCGTGATCGATCCGGTCTCCAGCGGTTCGCGAAGCGCCTCGAGCACGCGCCGATCGAATTCGGGCAACTCGTCGAGGAACAGCACGCCGTGATGCGCCAGGCTGATCTCGCCCGGGCGCGGATTCGCACCGCTGTCAGTTTTCGAAATTCATGCGACAATGCAGACGATAGATCAATGACTTAGGGCCTTGTTTTTCGAAATTGTTGCGATATAAATGATGTAAATAGCTGCGACACACCCTCGAAATTCTAGAAATAGGTGCGACTCCCTTATGCTGACTCAAGTTCGACGCATTGGCCCTACTCGACGGAGCGTGTCTGGGGTGTATGCCTTTCGCGGGGAAGCATCTATACCGTTCGAGTCATCGCTTGAGCGCGACTTCCTGGTCAGGAAGGAGTTTTCGCTGGATGTCGCCGACGTCATCGCCCAGCCTTGCCAGATTCCGTTCTTCGACCCTAAGACACGGCGAAGCTACCTCTACACGCCGGACTACCTCGTCTACTACCGGCTCGGCAACCGACACTACGAGGACTACCCCAAGCCGTTACTCGTCGAAGTGAAGCCGGCTACCGAATGGCGAAAGCACTGGCGCCGGTGGCTACCGAAGTGGAAGGCAGCATGGCGGTATGCGAAGGAACAAGGCTGTACCTTCCACATCCACGACGAAACGCGCATCCGCGACCAAGCGTTCCAGAACATCGTTTTCCTGGAACGCTACAAGCGCATGCAGTTTGCTCCGGAGGACAGCGCAGCGGTGCTGGAGACGGTGCAGCAGATGGGCTGCGCCACGATGGACTACCTCCTCGCGCGCCATTTCATGGGGATCTATCGAGCCCAAGGCATTGCGCATATCTGGCACCTTCTGGCCATGCGGCAGCTGGAGTGCGATATCAGCCAACCGTTCGGTGAGTTCACCGAGTTCTGGATGCCGAGCGATGAGTAAGCGCAGGGCCTTCAGTAGTGATCGGGACAGGGCTTTGCCAGACCCGCCTCAGATCGATGATGGTGTTCGACAACTCGTGAGCACACTCAATGCAAGTCGCTGTGTAACGACCATCGGCTCCTGCGCAGGCCATGCCTGGGGTGTTCGTGCGCCCTATGTGTACTTCACGTGCCCCGTTCCGGTCGCAGCCGCAATCGAGAGAACACTCCGCGACGCCTGGGCTTCGGGAACTGGCCTTCACGCCCACTGGACGCTCAAGGGTGTATTCAACGAAGCGGATGCGCTGTGCTTCACTCTCCATGCTCCTCGTCTCAATGAGCTTGCAACAGATCCGTTTCGCGGCTGGCTCATCTTCGGAGTGGCACGCAGGCGCGTTGATGAGGATCTACGCTTTCTATCGACTTTGCTGAACGAAGTCCTGGCTCAGTTCCGGGCTCGCGACTTCCCACAAATACCAGCATCCGCCGACAAAAACGCCCAGCGCGACGAATCAGAGCAAAAGCGCTCGCCTGACTTTTCTACCCGAGGGATCCGGCTTGCCGCACGTGGGACAGCGCACGGCAATAGCCATCGAACAGTTCCTTCACAGGTTGTGCGAGCGTCAAGAGTGTCAGGGTTTGACAGGACATACCTATGAGCGACGATGATGCGATCAACATCCCCGTTGGGATTTTCGAGCCCAACCGGGAACGAGTCACGCTCGAAACTGGCTCGCTTGTGCAGCGAGGCGATGCGGTGTATCGAATCGCCCAAGTCTTGGACTTCCAATCAATTCTCGGCATCGACGTGGAGACGGGACGAAGCACAGTGCTTGCCGTTGCGCAGCTGCGCCCGGTGGCCACAGACAAGGAGCGCGCTGCAGCGCCGGACCTGACTGAGATCGCCGACATTGACTGGCGCGAGGCGGAACGCAGGTTCGCAGCAATCCAGCCACTGCTCGGTCGACACCAGGTCGGACGCATCGACGTCGCCGGCAGATCGAAGGAGATCGGGGTCGATACCGCGACGCTCTATCGCTGGTTGCAGCGGTACCGGGCGACAGAGTCGGTTGTGGCGTTGATTCCAAAGAAGCGCGGCTGGAGAACTGGCCGTAGGCGCATTCCTGCGTTTGCCGAGGGCGTCATTGAAGAGGTGATCCGGGACTTCTACCTCACCGGACAGCGGTCCAGTGCCCAAAAGGCGGTCATCGAAGTGCTGCGTCGATGCCAACAGCGCGGCATCGATGCACCCAGCCCGAGCACCATCCGGGCGCGGCTCAGAGCTATCCCCGAGCGGGAACGCTTGCGCGGGCGCGGTTACAAGGAGAAAGCCAAGAACAAGTTCCTGCCAGCTGCCGGCAACTTTCCCAACGCAGACTACCCACTCGCCGTCGTCCAGATCGACCATACCCCTGCCGACATCATCTTGGTCGACGACATTCATCGCAAACCCATCGGACGACCATGGATCACGTTGGCGATCGACGTGTACAGCCGCATGGTGGTCGGCTACTACCTGTCCTTCGACCCACCGTCGGAAACGTCTGTTGCAATGTGCGTTGCGCAGGCGATCCTACCGAAGGAGGAATGGCTGCTGCTTCACAAGGTGGAGGCGCAGTGGCCCGTGTGGGGCATGCCCAGGATGATCCACGTCGACAATGGTTCCGATTTTCGGTCCGACAATTTCAAGCAGTCGTGCCTTGCCTATGGGATCAACCTGGAGTTCCGACCGGTCAAGCAACCGCGCTACGGTGGCCATATCGAGCGCGCACTTGGTTCGCTACTCAAGGAGATCCACGACCTGCCAGGTACCACGTTCTCGTCGATCAAAGACAAGGAGGGCTACGACCCCGAGAAGCACGCGACGATGACGAAAACCGAGTTTGAAGAATGGTTGGTAACCTTGATCTGCAAGATCTATCACGAGCGCCGCCACTCCACCATCGGGATGTCGCCGTTGAGAAAGTGGGAAATCGGCATCTTCGGTAACGGAGAGGATCAGGGTGTCGGGTTGCCACCACGCCCTGCCGATCGTCTCACAGTTCTATTGGACTTCCTTCCTTCGTTCCGGCGAACGATCCAGACCTTTGGGGTCACGATCGAGGGCATGACGTACTACGCCGAAGCACTGCGTCCATGGATCAATGCCGAGGACAAGGAAGCACCCGGCAAGAAGCGGGAATTCGTTTTTCGGCGCGACCCCAGGGACATCAGCGCGGTGTGGTTCAGAGATCCGTCCTTGAACCAGTATTTCAAGATCCCATTTGCAAATCAGTCGCTTCCTGCAATGAGCGTGTGGGAGTACGACCAGGCGAAAGAGAAGCTGCGCCGCGAAGGTGCCAAGGCGTTGAACGACGTGCAGATTCTGCACGCAGTCACCGAGCTTCGGGGCAAGGTCGAGGAAGCAACGGAGCGCACAAAGAAAGCCCGTCGTCAGGCACAGCGGCGCAGAGAGCACGAGAAAAACATCTCCCCTGCAGCACCAATCCTGCCAGTGCGTAGCACGCCCCCAATGCCGCCCATCGCGTCTCTGGGCCTGCTCGATGTCGATACTGAGGATTTCGGAGATATTGCGTGAGCAGCGACAGCCATATCCATCCAGATTTTCGGCATATCCTTGGCTTGTCCCAGCGGGATCGTATCGCGTTCATGGATCAACCGCGCTGGATTGGATATCCGGCCGCCAATATGATTTTTGATACGATGCGGGGCTTCATGGACAAGCCGGCTCGGCCGCGCATGCCGAACCTGCTGATCGTCGGCGAACCCAATAACGGCAAGACGACGATCGTGCGACGATTTGCCGAGCTGCACGGTCAAGGCTTCGTCAATGACGACGCTGAACCCGTGAAGCCCGTCATCCTAACGGAAGCGCCGCCGAGTGCTGATGAGAAGGGGCTGTACATTGCGTTGCTGGAGCGCTTCTGGGCGCCGTATCGGGCAACTGATCCGCTGCCAAAGCTCCGCTATCAGGTTATACATCAACTTCGCGCCTGCCACACTCGCCTGTTGATCATCGATGAGTTCCACTCGCTGCTGACTGGATCCGCGATCAAGCAGCGAGAAATCATGAACGCGATCAAATTCCTCTGCAATGAGTTGATGATCCCGATCGTCGGTGTCGGTACCCGGGAAGCGGTACGTGTGTTGCACACAGACCCCCAGCACGCAAGCCGCTTCGACGTGGCTTCGGTCCCGCTCTGGGAGTTGAACAAGGACTTTCAGCGCCTCCTATTGTGGTTTGAGAAAGTGCTGCCGCTCAAGGAAGAATCTGGTTTGCATCAACCGGAGTTGGCCGCGGCACTGCATGCGATCTGCTCGGGCAATCTAGGGGACTTGCATCGACTGCTTGTCGAGTGTGCAACTGAGGCGATCAATTCTGGCAAGGAACGCATCGACAAGGAGATCGTCGAGAGCAAGACGTGGCTGCGGCCGACCAAGGGCATTAGGGAGATCGTCGGTTAATGTCAGCGTGGTCCATCCGTGTCCCGCTCTTGCCGGACGAGTCGATTTCATCATGGCTGACACGTTCGGCGATCGCGCAAGGCTGTGATCCCCTCGTCCTCACAGGGGCTCTGTGGCCCAAGTGGCGTATCTGGACGACTGATCCGGACCGCGGTATCGAGCCCAATCGCCTGCGCGTACTGGCTCGGGCTTCAGGGATTTCTGCAGACGAGTTCTCGTGCGTGTCGCTGCGCCCTGTCATTGAAGCTGTGGCGGGTCGACAACTCGTTGACAGGAGTGCATGGCCCTGGCTGCTTGCACTTGGATCGCGAAACCTTAAACGGCTGGGCGGTATTCAGTATTGCCAAGCGTGTCTTGCGGAAGATCGTACGCCGTACTTTCGAGCGCAATGGAGATTGACGTGGCATGTCTGTTGTTCGAAGCACGGGTTGTGGCTATCCGATCGCTGCCCGTTCTGCGGTGCCCCCGTGGAGCCGCACCGCCTGGAGGCGCACGACGGCAGTCTTGCAACTTGCGCGACGTGCAAGGCGACACTGGGTCGCAGTTGCGCCGATATGGCGCAGCCAGTCGCAGCAGCACTTCAACAGGCAGCCGATTCGGCCGTGAAAGTGAAGCACGCTTCCTACGGCGACCGACTGCTACCTGCGTCAGATTGGTTTAAGCTAATCCGCCATTTTGTCGTTCTCATTCGCAGGGCAAGCGCTCACCCGAGTAGTGGCCTGGGCAGAGCAATGCGCTTGCTCTCGGTTGACCTTAATGCGGTTGGGGCCGTCTCGCCGGGTCTGCCCGTAGAGTTGCTATCAGTAGCCGAGCGCGCGCTTCTGATGCAGGGCGCCTGGCAAGTGCTAAACGCTGGCGAGCATCAACTTATGCAAGTTGCGCGCGACACAGGCCTCTCTAGCACTGCGATAAGTGGCTGTGATAGCGCTGTGCCGAGCACGCAACGGCCTTTACCTAGCCTCGCCCAGAGTGGTGGACGACAAGCGAAGGCTACGCGGATGGCCATCACAAAACCCCGATCCAAGCGGTCAGTACAGATTGCATGGGCACACCTCCAACGAAGATTTCGCTCTACGCTGCGATGATTACACCGGGCGAGCGCATCTGCGATGATTGCGGCAAGGCGGTGGCCAAGATTCATCGTAACGTCGGCGGATATCGCTACTGCGCGACTTGCTATGCGCGAGTGTTCAAGCGACGTATCTGCCCTGCGTGCGGGCACTTGGCACGTTTGCCGAGACACGACCCCAAAGCGGTCTGCCGCGCATGCACTGCAGCCAAACCGTGCATACGCTGCGGCAAGTCTGGCTACCGGACCGGCAAACTCACGCAGTACGGCCCGGTTTGCAATGCATGCTCTCCACACTTTAGGGAACCCGAGCCATGCGAGGCATGCGGAACCCCCTCGCCAAGACTGACCCGAGTGACGCGCCTTGGCCACGACAAACGGCTTTGCCCCCGATGTGCCGTGGCCGACCATGGCACCTGTTCTGCATGCCGCCGTCACCGACGTCTTCAGGAAGGAGCTGACGGGCGCCGGTTATGCGCCACTTGTCTAAGCGAAGGCGAGATCCCCTGTCCTGGATGTGGCGAGGCCATGCCCGCGGGCCGGCGAAGTCTGTGCGAACGATGTTACTGGACACGCACAACGCACAGGCGCATCGAGATCGATGCCTGCGCCTTCTCATCACCTGCCATGGCAGCTGCCTTCCGCGAGTTTGGTCAGTGGCTCATTAACGCAGTCGGGCCGCACAAGGCGGCCCAAACGATACACAGATACCTTCAGTTCTTTCTGTACATCAATGATCGATGGCCGGCATGTGCTAACTACCAGGCACTCTTGGAACTCTTTGGCGCCGAAGGTCTGCGTCGTGCCCGTCTGCCGATGCGCTGGCTCAAGGAGACGCACGGCGTCGTGGCCGACGCGACACTGCGGCAAGCGGATTCCGAGCGCCGCCGCATTGGTGCGACCCTCGCCTCTTTGCCTGAAGGGAGTACGGGTTCAAAGGCACTCGTGGCGTTCGCCAACACACTGGAGGCACGCCACGCGCTGGGGAAGACATCCCTGCACTCAATCCGACTTGCTCTCAGCCCGGCCGCATCACTGCTGCGGCGCTGCGATAAAGACGGGCGAAAACTGCCCAGCCAAACCGAATTGGATGCCTTCCTGGCGGCTTCACCGGGGCAGTTGGCAGCCATCACCGGTTTCGTGAACTTCCTAAACAGAGCCTTCGGTGGCGAACTGGTACCTCGCGTTGATGATTTTCAGATTGTGAAGGCGCGGCGCTCCGCGTTGGAGAGGAAGCTGATAGACCTTCTCCAACAGGATCTCCGGCCGGATGACGTACTGAAACGCTGGATTCCGTGCGCGCTGGAATATTTCCACAATGTTCCGGCGCGAACCCTGAAGACGCTGAGGGATCACGATGTCACGCGGGATAAATCAGGTGCTGTTGTTACCTTGAACGGCATCAAATATTGGGTGCCGCTAGGAACCGCAACTTACCCAGAGGCGAATTCTATCTCCGGGGTATCTATCTAGTGGGGGCCCCATCGAAAGCAAGAGTAATTGTAGCTTTAGGATAGGCATGACTCTTCTCGTTGCCGATGGTTTAGAGGGCGGGACACGGAGCTTAGGCAGAAGTCGAAAAGGCCCTGGGACTGCGCGCGGAACTCTGTGAGGCGTGTGGCTGGAACGTGCTCACGTCGTGGGGCAAGCGCAAGAACTCCACAGCGACTTTGCCGGAAATGGTCTTCCCGATGAGTGACCTCTTCCATCCCTGCCGCAGGGGCCACTCGGCACAGAGGAGTTCGATCTGTTGTCGGAACATCCCCCCGTGCTCGCTCCGGCAGGCGTCAAGCAATTCGTCGGCTATCTCCATGAGTGAACCCGAAAAGCGCAACATATAACGTTGCTGTTGCACTTTAAATGGTTGCGGATTAAGATATAAGATGGTAAAGTTAATTGGAAGAGTTGCAATGCCGAAAGTGGCGCAAGATGTGGATCTGCAGGCGCGCTTGAACGAATATCTCGAAGCTAGGGGCATTTCTGTACCGCGCGCTGCAGCCGAGTTCGGTGTTGATCGAGTGTCTCTGTGGCGGTTTTGTACCACGGGGAAGGCTCGACGGGACAAGAGAGCCGAGTACAGCGACGCGCTGGATCGCGCAATATCCTTCAAAAGTGAAACTGCCGTTTCAGTTGCACATGATTTGAAGAAGGTGAAGCCAGAGGTGTCGGTTGGGGATCGCGAGCTGCGTCGCATCAGACAAGCATGCGAGAGTGTGCTGAGGCTGCTCGATGCGTATGAGGGCAGTCTCAGTGGCTCAGCGCACCAACGACGTTGACGAAGCCGATCCGAAGGCATGGAAGGTGGTAAATGGCAACGACGCGAAGCGACAGACAAGCGCTACAGAGAACGATGAAGGCAATCATTGCCGAGTCGAAGCGTTCGGCTGTGCAGGCTACTCAGGCATCACAAGCACAGTTGCCTGGGTTGGAGCGCCCTGCTCGCGTGCGGGGACAGTCTGAGCCTGCTCAGTTACCTGACCGAATAGCCGATCTGGTCTATGCGATCCCGCCGCAACGCAGACTGTCCGAGCTTGTGTTGCAGGCTGGCGTTGTCGATCAGGTCGAGGAGCTGATTCATGAGTTCTCCAACGCGGCGCTGCTACGTTCGCACTCGCTGGAGCCCAGGCATACGGTTCTGCTCGTTGGCCCGCCCGGTAACGGTAAGACAAGCCTCGCGGAAGCATTCGCGACCGAGCTCGGACTTCCGTTGCTATCCCTACGGTATGACGCCATTGTCGATAGTTTTCTGGGCGAGACCTCGAATCGGCTGCGCAAACTGATTGAGTACGCGACACTGAACCCTTGCGTGCTCTTCTTCGACGAGTTCGATGCCGTCGGAAAGGAACGTAGCGACGCACAGGAAACCGGCGAGATTAAGCGGGTCGTGTCGTCTCTGCTAGTGCAGATGGATCGTCTGCCGACCCATACGCTCGTGATCTGCGCGACCAATCACCCCGAACTGTTGGACCGCGCGGTGTGGCGCCGCTTTGAGCTAAAGCTGGAAATCGGGCGGCCTGAGCACGATCAGCTGGTCACGTGGTTTAGGCGTTTCGAGGAAACGCTGGCTGCGCCCGCCGGGATCACTCCAGAGCAGTTTGCTGAATACATGTCAGGCGAGAACATGTCCGCGGTCGAAGCCTTCACGCTTGACGTTCGCCGCAAAATTGTGTTGTCGCACGGCTCTCTAAGCCCTTCCGATGCTATTCGGATCGTCATGAAGCGCGATAAACTCCCCGTTACAGTTCGAAACAGGGAAAGGGGCGATGGCGACAGACTATCCGATGGTCCGCCTGCGAAGGGCAAGCGAAGGCAAAAGGATTAAGAGAAAGGGGAAGCCACACTTCCCTCGTAAGATCCCCTACGACCGCCAGGCGCAACGTCTTGGACAGGTCTTTCAGAACGCGGCAAGCGCACTAGCTGGCCTCGAGCGAGGCGTGGATATCGCCGCCGACCCCCGTGCTGTTATACCCGAGCGCTGTCTCGTTTTCGAGCTAATCGGACCTGTGGCCGAATTCAACGTCGCTGCTCAAGCGTTGGGCCTGGAATGGCTGCTCACCGAGGACGTGGGCACGCAGGCAGATGAGGACGAGGAGGAGGACTCTGCGGACGAAGACGTCCCGGAACCGAAACTCCTCTATCTCACGATGCCGAGCGAGCGCGCCTTGCGCCGTCTGCTTGCACAGTGGAACCAATACTGCCGAGGAGAGCCCGCGCCGTATGAGTTCCGCGCGTTGTGGAAACTCTTTGACTACCTTCATGACCTGCGCTCCTGGTCCTTCGAGGACCGCCTAGACCCGGCGATGGCTAGGTACGTCGAGTCCGTACTGTGCAGCGATTCGGATACAGATGTGCTGGTCGAGATTGACCTTTGGTACCGCACCGAACGGGAGCGAAGGGATCGATCCGTCGAAACCCTTCGGAGCATGCTGCTGGAGGTCGGCGGAGACCTGTTGGACTTGGTCGACATTGCGGAGATCAGATACCAGGGCGCGCTCGTTCGCATTTCTGCGGATGTGGCGCGCCGGTTGGTTGCCGGCGAAGATGGCATCGCGCTGCTGGATGATGTCATGACCATTCGACCACAATCCGCGTATGAATCACGCATTGTGTCCGACCAAGATCTGGGTCAAGAAGCTCAGCCTCAAGAGGGAGTCCTTGGCCCCTGCCTAGCGGCCGTGCTCGATGGCTACCCAATCGAACAACATGAGGCGCTCGCAGGGAAGGTCCGCGTGGTAGAGGTCGACGTAATCGGTGGCCAGGTCCCCGTGTCGGCCCGGTACCACGGCACTGCGATGGCATCGCTGATCCTTAACGGAGACCTCCAGGAGGAAGGGGGGGCTCCGCTGAAGTGTCGGATTGTTGCCATCCCGGTCCTCGCAGCCAGCGCAGACGGCACACGCGAAGTTACGCCTGAAGGGCGGCTGCCCATCGGCGTCATCTATCGCGCTCTGCGCGCCATCGTGGACGCCGATCCCGAGGAAGATCCGGAACTTGCGAATGTAGTCGTAGTGAACCACTCGATCTGCGACGACTACGCGCCCTTTGTTCGGCGCGCCTCTCCGTGGGCGACCCTGCTAGATCACTTCAGCCACGCTCACCGACTGCTGTTCGTGGTGAGCGCGGGCAACGTTTTCTCAGCCTTTCCGCTGCCCGACTACCCGAACTCGGCCGCCTTCCGCGATGAACCTCCTGACGTTCAAGAGGCGTACCTTCTTGCAGCCATCGAGCAGGCCAAGGGAACCAGAGGCCTCCTGAGCCCCGCCGAGTCTATCAACGCCCTCACCATCGGAGCCGTCCATGCCGATGCCGCTCCCGCGACGACAGGCGCGGAGCCGGACCCCTACCCCAACCACGCAATGACCAACCTCGCCTCCGCGCTCGGCCTCGGGGTGAATCGCAGCATCAAACCCGACCTGATCGAACGTGGCGGCCGCTTCGTTGCGCGCTGCTCAAACATGCGGGGAGGCGGCGTAGAGGTGCATCCGCGCCCGTCGGTACACTATGGCCAGAAGGTAGCGGCGCCATCGCCGGTGGGCGACCTCCGACGCTACATCCGCACGGCAGGGACCAGCAATGCTGCCGCGCTGGTCACTCGCGCGAGCCACCCCATTGCTGCTGCACTGGAGCAAGTTTTCGCTGCTGACGGAGTGGACTGGCGCGGCTTGCCTACGCGAGTGCCGATCCTCAAGGCACTGTTGGTACATGGCTGCCGCTGGGGAAGAATCGGCGAGCTTTTGGACAAAACCTATCCGCCTCAGGGTAAGGGGCAACATCCCCGGCGACGCGAAACGATATCCCGATTCATCGGCTTCGGTCAGGCTGATTCTTCCCGGGTAGTCAGCGGCGATGCTAACCGGATCACGTTGCTTGGTGACGACCTCATCCAGGCCGAGCAGATGCATGAGTACAGGCTCCCCATTCCCGCGTCAATGGTGAACAACCGGGAAGTCCGCACCGTCACGATTACTCTATCGTGGACCTGCCCCACAACCCATACGACGTCCGATCACCGGGCCGTTGTACTCAGGCTATGTAGCCCTGATGGCGGTAGCACCTACTGGGATGGCGTAGGGACGGACGGTCGAGCACAGCCTGCTGGCACGGCAGCGGCTCGTGGGACGGTCGTACACGTGATTCACAGCGGTAGGAAACTCGTACCGGATGATCAGGGCAAGCTGACAATTTGCGTGCAGGCAACCGCCAAGGCTGGATTCGAGGCCGAGGATGTTCCCTACGCTGTTGCAATCACACTCGAACTGGGCCAGCAGCAGCGCAGTCGGCTCTATGAAGAAGTCCTGCAGGCCGTCCGAGTCAGGCCAAGGGTCCGTCAGGCTACTTAAATCACCAGGGACTAGGGCATGAGGAACTACGACATTGGCGATTCGCTCGGCTCGCGTTCGCCCGATCAAATCGCCGAATATCTGACTGAGATCGGCGACCTGGACAGAGCCAAAGGGTTTACGCAAGGTATGGCAGGAGGACAGAACCTTGCCTTCTGGGCAGCCAAGCCGTACACGCAGACCGGAATGGTGATTGGATTCATACCGTACGGCGGCGGGAAAGCGAGTGAGGTCGTAGGCATCAGCCAGGTGGAAGGAGATCGTGCGCTCGTTGGCAAGCGCATCAAGATCACACTGGACAAGTTCCACGTGGCGGACTACCCCGGTCTCGGTGCACATACGATCCTCTGCGAGTTCTTCGGCAAGAACCAAGTCCCTGGAGAGACCGAGGAACTGGCGTTCGCCCTACGCTTCAAGGCGCGTGATAACTCGGGTCCGGCCATCGCCGGTGCGCCTATCTTCATGGGGATTACCGTCAGCGAAGACGGCATCTCGTTCAAAGGTCGAACTGTGAATGTCGCGAACTCGATCGATGATACGATCCTCGCCACACTCGACACGCCGGCGTTCAAGAATGGCCTGGCCTTGCTAAATACGGCCCAGCCCGCGTTGAAACCTCTTACCTGCCTCGCCGCTGCAGCGGTCGATACTACTTTGAAGCGCAAGAAGAACGTGCAGGTGCACAGCTTCGATCTGGGCCTCGACTTCGCAGGCGGGGCCACATCCGCTCGCTTGCGCCATGGTTCTTACGTGGTTGTGCAGACCGACTCGGGTGCCATTTGGGATTGGGGTCAATTCTTCTGGAACACCGACGGCTTGGCACTCCAGTACCGGGCCGAACCAGCGCGTCAGCTCGATTTCAACTATATGGTCTTCGGAGTCACAGCCTTCTCCGACGCGTCGGCGAGGTCATAGGCGCGTTGGCACTGCGAACTCCCAATGTCACATGATACTAGCGGGCACTCTCCCGGACCGTGAGCCGGAGGCTGCGATCCGACGGCTACCGACCCTCTACAGCCGTTCGGTTTTTCGCCCCAATGACCGGAGGGCACTGTTGGTCACGTCACTAGGAATGATGATCGCATCACGAGTGCCGAGTCCAGGTTACCCTGAGCCACAGCCCTCACCGGCTTCTGCTTCCTCGAGTTTTGCGTTCCGAAGAGCCCCCCGAAGCCTCGGGCTTCATGCGAACGATTTCGTCCTCACGACCAAAAGGGACCAGATCGATCCAAGCCCGCTCCTCGGCACTCTGCGCACGCCCAGGATTGCATGCCGACAGAAGTTCACCCAACGAGTAGCGCTTTTGTAACTGCACCATGACGACATCCTCCGATCCGGGGTACCACCTAAAGTGTAGCGTAGGGCTCAAATCTCCACCCTGAAAGCGGGCGGTGCCGGAGCACCAGCAACATAGGTTAGTCCTGAGCAGTCACAATCCCTTGCTCGCTGCTTGCATCGACTTGACGACACAACGTAAGCGCCCGGCGAACCCGTCTTGCCGTTTCGCTCAGGCGCAGTCGCTTGGCTGCCAGCGATGCGGCAGCAACTCCGCGATCCGGCTGTAAGGCTGCGTCGGCAGCCGTTCGAGCACATCCTTCAGGTACGCAAAGGGCTCGTGGCCGTTGAGCCGCGCAGACTGAATCAGGCTCATGATCGCAGCGGCCTTTTGAATGGCCCGAGGTCACCACTCGCGCGGTCGCATGCCTAGTAGCCACCGTTGCTGAGTCTGTGGATCAAGAGCGAAGGGCAGGTTTCCCGAGTGGCGTACGGGGAGGGTTTCCTGGTCGGCGATGATATCGTTCGCATCAATTTCGATCCACCAATGCGGTGAAAGATCCCTGCGTTTCTCCCGATCAACCGCATGGGTGTGGAAGACCTCTATGAGCAGAACGGGCTGCTGGGTTCCGTCAAGCAGCGCAATGTCAGCTCTGCGCCCGCTGCGCGCGCAGAGCCACTCCTTACGGACCTCTTGAGCCAGCACAAACGGTAGAACATGCTTCATGCCGCCGGAGGTTGGAAACGCCAGCATTGGCATTGGCAAGCGCTTCTGGAGCGCTTCAGCGAAGATCACAGCAAGCAGATGCTGGGCGGCTGCGTGACGCCGCTGATTCCTCGCGTTAACGCTGTGAAACCCGCAGCATGTCCCCTCCTTGCTCGCCCGGTGCCGGAAGTAGAACCGGCCGGATCCTTTGGGGCGTTCGCAGACGTTCAGATCCCCATCGCAGTGAGGGTCAAGGCATCGGTACATTCCCTTTGGCGGAAGATGCTGGGCGTCGTGCGCCCTGATGACGGTGCCAGAAGCAACGTCACATGCCAAGGCAATTCCGCGGGGGGCGGACGGTACGGCCCGCCTAGCCATGATGGGCCTTCTCCAGCGTATCGAGCTCTGCGATCACCTCGTACTTGAAGTTCGAGAAAACAATCCAGTTATTGAACCGCGGATGCCAGCGCCCCCTGCCCCTACAGATCGGCTCGATCAACTGTCGAACACGGTCATTGAACGGATGCCAGACCTTCAGATCACCCGACGGGAGCTCGCCTATGAAAACTTGTACATTCAGAATGGTTAGAATCCTGCCTTGCATTTGCCTGCCTCCTTCGCGTTGAACACGAAGTCACGGTAGGCGTCACCCACCAGGGCAGGCAGTGATTTGCCCCTGACATGAGGGTCAAACGTGAGTAGTGAAAGCAGCAACCACAGTGGGTCGGCGCAAGGCGAGGTCGGTAAGGATGCGGATCTGGGGCCTATGCTTGCTGCTCTGAAGGCGTCCATCCCGGGCGACAAAAGCAAGCTGCAGCCCTTTCAGGTGCTCGCCTATCTCGCGAGCGAGACCGAACGCCGCCTGGCGGACGGCAGGCCGCTCGAGATTCCTACCAAGGACATCTACGTCGATCTGCAGGGCAACCCGAATCGTGAGCCATCCGCATGGCTTGCGCGACTGTGGCGGGAGATCGATGAGAAGGTATATCCCCAGATACAGGACAATCTAATCCGGCATTGCAGGGAGTTGGGTTGCAGCCACTTTCCACGCCCACGAAAGGCGGACGGAAGCCCAGCGCAGTACTTCATCGAGGCAGTTCCGATTGCCGAGGGTGCTTCACCCAAATACGAGCAGCCGACTTCCGCACCTACCGAGGACTTGTCGGTCATCTACGAACCGGATCTCACACTCCAGCTTTCCGCGATCGGGAATCTCGCGATCAAGGGGGGGCTCGCCTGGACCCGGGGCAAGAAGATTGCAGCTGCGACATGGTTCATTGTTTCACTATTGGTGATCGCAGCCCTGGCCCTGTTCTCGTGGCTTCTGCTTGCGTACAGCAAGACGCCGCTGACCGCGCAGGAGATTGCTTTCATGATCCTGGTAGTTGCCATGGGCTGGTTCGTGGTACGACACCTGGACCGCTCGACGCGTGTGTTCGAGGACCGTATCGTCATCGCACCGGATTGGCTTCTGGCCTGGAAGGAATTTGGCGCCACCCTCGAGTTCGAGCGAGACTCGCATTCAAGTGATTTGCGTGTGTTCAAGGTCGTGCGATATACGACCAAGTGCCCCATCTGTGGGGCGATCGTCAGAATCGAAGCAGGTGAACCGGACTTCCCGAGACGCCTTGTCGGTCGGTGCTCAGAAAGCCCTCGCGAGCATGTTTTCAGCTTTGACCGCATTACTCGGAGAGGTAAGCCCCTGATCTCTCCGTTCTAGGCGTAGACAGCGAGTCTCAGACTGACGGGGCGGAGCACTGGGGCCCGCCCCGCTGTACGTTAAACTCGGCTAGTCAGGTGCCACCCCGAGCCATATGGGCATTGATACACGCGCAGTGAGGTGCCTTGCTCTTGTCCCAGGATGTGCGCCCGGCGCTCGGCCGCCCCTTCCGAGTCATACGCCTGTTTGCCGCAGTAATGGCAGCGGTGTCCTGGCGTATGCCGTTCGGCGGGGGATAGATGCCAAAAACCGCACCGGTCACAGTGGTACGGGACCATCCGGCTACCATAGGCCACAAGCGCGTAATGAGCTCCTTCTGAAGCAGACTCTTGGTCAAGATAGTTGCGGCGCGGCCTGCCTTCCCTGTTGAGACAGTCGGTGTTGTTGGGGTTAGAGAACATCAGGCACCCCCTCAAGATCAAGCACCACCCGGAAGCAGATCTTCATGTTCTTGTAAGCCCCCCAAGAGCCTGCTCCGATTTCACCCTCCCAGAAGCGACCGCTAACAATTCCTCTTTCTTGGCACCACTCGTAGGCATCCCACGCATCAATAAACGCGAGGCCTTTATACTCAGCCCACGGGATCGGGTCTCGCCAACTCGCTTGCGGTGGAAAGTCCTTGACCCACTTGCGCCGGGAGTGAAGGGCGAGCCCGTTCAGATCCGGGAACTCTGGCATAGATGGGGTTGATGCTACAAACCTTGGCTCGGACCACGAGACTGACGACGCCACCTCTACGCCGTTGGGCTGGGTTTGGCGAGGAGGAAAGTGCTCCCAGGGAAAGTCCTTGAAGGCCATCGACTCATAGTGCTGTGAGTGGGCCGGTCGAATGGCACGCAGTTCCTCCCGAGTTGGAAGTCGGAGGGAGATGCCAAGCTGGCGTTCGCGCCAAGCGCAGTACGCTTGCGCGTCCATCCAAGATGCGCAGACTGGGGCGCTTTCGAGATCTTCTGCATTGCCACGATCCCAAGGTTCTTGGAAGCTGAATCGCCTCTCCTCATAGCCTGTCTCCATCAGCATCTGGCGAAACGCGCTCACGGTTACAAGTGTGCTCACGGCAACCTTGCGCCCCCCCAGAGTGACTGCATGAAACCCGCCGGGTAACGCCCCCTCCCAGCGAGCCCTCTCGGGTACCCGAAGAAGCCTTTTCTCATGCAGCCATGCGACGCGAACTTCTATATCGCTTGTCAGCTGGCGTTCCTCAATACTCCCGCCGCGGTCGTAGAAAGCCTGTTCGGCCTCGTGTGCTTCGTACTCATCCCAGAACTCCTGCCGAAAGTGGATGGTTCTGTGGAGGTTGCTTTTGGTCATCAGCCGCGAAGGCAGATCCTCAACGGCAAGAGAGTTGGTTTCCGCGACATCTTTGGGTTGAGGCGGAGCTTCGTCTCGATAGCACCGCCACAGGAGATCCCAGCGCCCATCATGTGCGCGCAGCACCACCAGTCGCGCGTTGAATCGAAGGACCGTCACCCAGCCCTCGGGCTGCTTGTCGAAAACAGCACGAAAAGCGATAACAGCAGCAGTCGTCTTTGCCTCATGCTCCAGGCGTTCGCGTTGGTCAGATCCTCGTGGCCAGTAGGACTTGTCGACAACAGAGCAGACCCTCCCGCCGATCAGCTTGTCATCGAGAAAGCCCCACTGCCCCATCAAGTCATGACGTCGTGAGAACAACTCTTGAGCTAGCTGTATGGCTTCTTCTGGCGAGGCGTTTATCGATGCAATCGCTGCCGCCGGGACGTGAATTCCGTTTCCGTTGTCCCAGGCCGACCAGTCGACCCCATGTCCGAGAAAAACGCGCGAGGGCATTGACTGCCGCGACTCGAAGATGCGGTCTGCCAACTGACGTGGCCGCACCGCCGTTGGACCGAAGTGCAGGTCAATGCTCCCGCCGTGGTCTGCTGGGAAAACTCCACCACGCTGGGTGCAGTGATTCTTTGCGAGGAAGCGTTGGAATTCCGGCCAGCCTTTATTCTTGAAGGAGCCAAAGTCTCCGTCGAATCCAAGCCGATCAACGATGGCATCGAGCGTACGCCGGTGCTTCAGGGGATCCGCATCGGGGTGCGATACCAGACCCTTGGCGCCTTGCTTGATGTCTTCAGGGGAGATGTCGCGCAGGGGGATGGCATGACCATCGCGCAGCAACAGGTAGCCGAGGCGGTGCTCGGTCGAGGTGGATTTATCAAACACGCATTTCTCCAAGTTAAGCCATCCCCTTCCCCAAGGCCGCCAGCGGGAATTTGATGACACTCGAATTTGTGCTTGATAGAACTTGCGGTGCTGCAGGAAAAACGAGGAGAGCTTGCTTTCGGCGTTGGCGGCGCCGACGACCCTGCAGGGCGTCTCCGAGCCCTTACGCGGAGCTTAAGTCGCACACCCGGCGCGAGTCAAGCCATCGATTCTCGTTTAAGCTGATCCAGGTTTGCTCCTTACACGGGCGTGGATAGGTTCCTCACACTTGGGACGATCTACAGGTCAGGCCGATAACTCGTCGGTACGGTTGTACTCATCGGCGATCGGCATCTTCTGATCAAGAGTAATCGGGCAGTTTCGCCCGTCCGAGATAGCTGCCGCAGCGAACAGTTGCACCGCGGTATGGTCTGGGGGGTAAGCGCGTGACACCTAGCGGTCACTCGCCCAGACCGTGAGCGGGAGGCTGCCCCTCCGACGGCTACCGACCCTCAACAGCCGTTCGGCCTCTTCGCCCCAATGACCGGAGTGCAGCGCGACACGCCACTCCTTGGCATAAGTTGGTTTGGCTCTGAACGGCAGAGGTCTGATTCGAGCAGTCATACGAAACGACCACCTGATGCCTGCCCGTCGGCCCGGACTAACGCCAGTTTGTGCCGATTATTAACCCGGCCCATAGATGCCCGCGGACCGTTCGCCCTGAGCTTGTCGAAGGGCATGGCTGGCAAAGGGCTTCGACAAGCTCAGCCCGAACGGGAACAGTGAATTCAAGGGCCGGCTTAATAGCAGCAGCGACAATGCGATTGGAGCTTGCCCCTCGACACCACGCCAGTCTCCGGTGGCGCCAAAGTAATTGCTTGAGCGTATCAATAATGGTACGCTTTAAAGCTATGAAAACCCCGATCCTGGACGTGCGTTTCTTCGCCACCGAAAGCGGTAACGAGCCTGTGCGAGAGTGGCTGAAAGCGCTACCTGCCTCTGAGCGCCGAAAGATTGGCGAAGACATCAAGACTGTGCAGTTCGGCTGGCCGCTCGGAATGCCGTTGGTGCGCAAACTGTCAAAGGATTTGTGGGAGATCCGAATTCATCTCGCGGACAGGATTGCACGGGTGCTGTTTACAGTGATCGGGCACGCGATGATCCTGCTTCATGCCTTTATCAAGAAATCACAGGCCACGCCAGCCGATGAACTGGATGTGGGCAAGCGTCGTTTGCAACAACTCAGGAGTAGCGCATGAACACCCACATTGGTAGTAGTTTTGATGATTTCCTGGCTGAAGAGGCCGTGCTCGAGGAAACCACCGCTGTGGCCATCAAGCGTGTTGTAGCCTGGCAGATCGCGCAGGAAATGAAAGCGCAGCATCTAACCAAGACCGCTCTAGCCGCAAAGATGCACACGAGCCGGGCCGCACTCAATCGCCTGCTCGATGAGGCTGACACCAGCTTGACGCTGACAACGCTCTCCAGTGCGGCGAAGGCGCTTGGCAAAAACCTCCGCATCGAGCTGGGCTGACGCGCGGTCCTTTGGACGGTATCCTCTGTTCAATGCCTGTGTCTGAGGCTTGAGCAAGATTCGGACAGTTTTCAATGCAGCATATTCCCGAAATGGTCAGGGTTTTACGAGTCTTGTGTCTGGCAGTTTCCAAAGCTAACCCGACATTGGGTATGCCATTGTCAGCAGGCAGCAATCAGTCTTTAGCTGCCCGATAGTTCTTGCCCACGACTGTCTCTTGATAGCCGAGTGCTGACTGCCACAGTTGCCTGAGATTAGGCAAAGACCTTGCTGGAGAATACCGTTGTCACGGTCGCCTCCGCCACTCCCATGGCGCCACAGGGTCGCGATCTGACCAGAGCCCACGTCCAGCGCTTCGGGCCTCGTCCTGCAGGCGGTACAGGTTCTCGTCCTTCGCGTAGCGGTCGTACACCCAAGCCAAACCGCGCCGAACTTGGGCTGCATTTGCGTCCACACCTTCGCAGGAGACTCGGCCCACGACGCGCTTGTACCGATCCACATCGACAACCCGAACCTCAGCGCGCTTTTCGTGGCAAAGCTCGCCGAGTGACTGGCGGGAACGAGTGCCAAAGGGCTGTCGCCTCTCCGGGGCATCAATCTCAGCCAGCCGCACCTTGACCTGCTGGGAGTCCTGGTTCAAGACGGTGAGCGTATCGCCGTCGGCGATCGCCACAACGAGGCCAAAGATGAACGCAGCAGTTCCCGCCACTATTTTGCCTCGCCTGCGGATACCTTGGCCTTCTTCTTCTGACGGCCGAACTGGCGGAACTCGTCGAAGATCGCAGCGGCCTTCGTATCAGTAGCGAACGCAATATTGAGTAGCACCTGTACAGGATCGGGGATCTCCCGCCCCGACTCGTAACGGCTTCCTCCGCTCTGGGTAATTTGAAAGAGTGTCCAGAACTCGGACTGGTTCAGCCCAAGCTTGCGGCGCAGCTCACGAACTTCCTCACCGGTGTAGATTTTCAGCTTCATCGCGCACCTGATTTTACGAGTTCACCTCTTATACCATAGGCCTATCCGATCATCCTATTTCAGACATGTAAAGGCCGTCCCTCTCGGTATCAATGCCGTAAGCTGCAGCCTGTCGGCAAAAGGCGCGTAGCGCTGCGAGTGCGCGCACCGGCCTCCCGGAGCGCCCAACAGCATGGACGCGGGAAGTCATCTACCGAATCGAATGGAAGCTTTTCGAAGATGTGTGTTGCGGCTTCTACCGGATCAAGGGAATTCGGGCCGATACCACCGCTCTGGGGGCGGACGGAGGTGTCGATATCCGGTTGTTTCAGGACGACCCGAATCCCGGTCGATGCACGGCGATTGTTCAGTGCAAGGCGTGGAGCCAGGCCGTTGGCATCAAGCCAATCCGTGAACTGCGCGGTGTCATGGCGCATCAAGGCGTGGACAAAGGGTTCTTCATGGCGCCAAACGGCTTTACAAACGACGCTCACACGTTCGCAGCGGAAAGTCGGATCACCCTGATCGACGGCCGACTTTTTCTTGCCATGCTTGAGCGTCTCCCAGAGCCATCCAGTGCAGAGCTTCTGGCCCTTGCTACGGAAGGCGACTGGACTACCCCCACCTGCCCGGGCTGCGGCGCTAGGATGGTCGCCCGCAACGGCAAGCGTGGGCCGTTCTGGAGGTGTTCGAACTATCCAAGGTGTCAGTCGATACTCCCCATGAGGGCGACTGACAAGAGCCTGCAACGACACAGTTCGGATGGATAGCGTCGAATGCCTTCCAATCGGCCTTTGCGGACCGTCAGCCCCAGGCCAGACGCGGGCGGCAAAGCGCCGGTCACCTGCCTTTCAGATGAGAGTCGCTTCGAAGGGCGGCTTCCCGTTCTGAATTCATAGACGGTGCCGCGACAAATTGCTTGGCTGCAAAAGACGGAGAATCAGCGAATCAACCTGCGTGGTTTGAAGCCACTGTGGACGGGGCCGTCCCTGGCGGGTGTCGCAGAACAATACTGCGTTCCGCATCGTCTCGGGGATGCCCTTTTCACCGTGCAAGGCGCCGATCAGCCCGCCAACGATGCAGGCGTTGGTATCAGTGTCACCGCCGCCCGACAGGGTGGCGAAGATTGCCGATTCGTACGATGTCTGAATGGACAAATGATGAAAGGCCCAAGTGAAGGCGATCCGAATGTACCCCGCCTGCGGGTGACTGGCGGGGAGCTCACCACAAAGGGCATCGTCCAACCAAGACCGGACTTCTTTGGCGTCGCCTTCGCCCTCGTCCAGAATGTCAGCAGTGAGCTTTAATGCGCCCGCCGCATCTCCCGGGTTGAGCAGCAAGTGGCGGATAGCGACCACGTACGCGGCACCGGCCCATTGGCAGCTAGGGTTGGGGTGGGTCAGTCGGGCGTCAAACAAGGCCGCATACACCGTCTGTCCAATCGATCTGCCGGCGCCCCAGACCCCGATTGTCGATGCGCGCATCAGGCTGCCATTGGCCTTCGAGTCACGGTTTTTTTCTGCGGCGCGCAGCCACATCTGCGCCCCAAAGTCAGGACTGGCGGGATCGCCCTCGCTCAGCGCATTGTGGGTCGCGTGTCCAACATCGAACGGTGACGAGAGAAACCAATGGCGATAAGCGCGGGCAACCCGGTTGCGGTCATAGGCCGATTGCCCGGCCAGTCCGAGCGCCAGTGCCAGTGTCAGCTCGCCATCGTCGGTCACTTGTCCCGGCGCGGTTTTCCAGACCCCACCACCAACCATACGCATGGCGTTCTCTACCTCGGCGGCAAATGGTTTGCGGCCAAGAAATTCCAGCGTCGCACCGGCGGCATCACCTGCCAAGGCGCCAATCATTGCGCCCCGGGCATGGTTGAGCAATTCGGCATCGAACGTGGTTTCTTGATTCATAAAGACGGCAAAGTCATTGTTATGCAGACAACTCAGAAATCGCCCAAGAATTCATCGTCGCCGAGAGCTAGCGTTAAGGCGGAAAAACGGATTGAGTCTCCGACCGCGCGGGCCAGTTTGCGCCCTTCGAGCTTCTTCATGCCTTCGCCCATCGAGCGGACGAACTCGTCATGGCGATCTTGAACCCATTGCATCGCATTCGCCGTCTTTCTGAACAGGTAGTCGGCGATGAACTTGTCGAGCGTCAGTGTCGAAAACTCGCCATGCTTGTTGATGTATTGCAACTGAACCTTTTCGCCAGTCTTAGTAGCCATGGTCTTTCTCCTATCGGTCGCGTTTGATTGATGAGCGGGTGCCAGGCCGCATGCACTCCAAGATCGCTTGGCGACCGCGGCGGGGAGGTTTGAATTCGACGGTCGTGCAAACGGCATCGCCACGGGCAGGCCCGAGCAGTGCGCCGCGAAAACGTGATGGCAGTTCCATGATTCGGTCTCCTGGATGGCTTGGGGTGTCAGCGTCGGTCAGTGCAGCACACGCCGAAAAAGCTTGCCGGTCGTGATGGTGTCCTCGAACGAACTCGTGACCACCTTGTAGGCCCGGAGCCATTCGGCGAGCCGGCTCACGGGTTTGCGCCCCATATCCCGTTCCATCGCCCGAACACTCTGCTTGTCGAAGAAAAGAACGACGCCACCGTGACCGTCGTGCTGCTCGCGGCCATAGAGGTCGAGCAACTCGTCAATGAGCGGAGGGATACCTCGCTGCTGGGCCCGTTTTTGGGCGTGAAGGGTTTTCATGATCGGACCTCAATCTCCAAATAGCTCGTCGAGTCGTTTCTGGGTGCGACGCTCAGCTTCGTGACCTGGAACCAGCCAATCCGGGACATAGCAGTTCAGGCCATAGAGATCGAGGTCCTTGAACTGCTTGTCGTGGAAGAGCGAAGCGTAGATGCCGTTTGGCAGCATGAAATTTCCATCGCCAACGGCTTCTTGAACCTTAACGACAGACCCCGAAACCGGATCGGTGAAATCGACGAGATCGACCGATTCAGACTCCTCGATACCCAACCGAATCGCCCAGAACGGGTCGATAAAGGGTTCCAATGGGTAAATGGCACTGAGGTTGCCGCGATCCCCCCAAACAATCGAGGTGCGGGTTTCAGCCGGACTTCCGGTTTCTTGCCGATCGAGAATGAATGTGTGCAAGTCCATGCCGAGTTCTTTGAAGAAAAGGCTGTTGATCAGCTTCGGGCTTGCTGCAAGAAGGAGAAGTACGCGATTCAAGAACGCATCGCGGACGATCAGTTTTCGTCCGCAAATTTCGTTCAGACGTTCAGCAACGTCGGGATCGAGAGAGAACGTGACGAGCTTTCGCTCACCGAGCGATTCGAGACGGCCTGCAACGAAACGATTAGCGTCTGGCGAGTTGCGCAAACAAATTTCGCGGTCGAGTCTCGGTAACTCGACGTCGAGAACACGGCTCAAGTAGCTATCGCGTCGTAAACAAGCAGCGTCCAGCTTGTTTTCGAGTTTCTCGATCGTTTGGCGCCAGATTTTGGCGGTGATCTTGGTGACGTCTTTAGTGCCCATGGCCGCGCTCCTTTATCAACATGAGCACAGCGTGGCAGAAGACACGGCATATGTCAACGGTGAACGCCTACGGCGTTTGCTGTATTCAATGAGCCCGACGGAGTGCTTAGTTAGCCGGGCATGTGGCAGGTTTTAGTGTGATCCGCAGCGACTCTCAACGACGCGTAGGTTTCGGGAACTTTCTGCCAAACAGCGCTCAACTTCAAGGCGATGGAACCGGGCGCTCATCTTTTCAAGAAACGTGATTACCTCGTCGGTCGCAGGTACCAGATCTTCCCCTGGTTGCTCGTGGGTCAAATCTACTTCTACATGCGGGCAATAAAAACGTTCGTAGTCACATAGATTTTGACAAAAACACCCGTACCTTAAAGGACCTAGTCGAGCGGTACCTGTCGATAGCTTTGCTCGGTAACGCGGAGGTATTCATAAGCCGATGGAGACCATCGCGCTGAGCGATTACCGTATGAGAAGGATGAGCAGCAACTTTTCCAGTTCTGCTACTTCCGTTTTGGGTCGGGAGCACGTGTTCGCCCGAGTAGAAAGCCTCCGGTCGCCGTATGGTGTGCCCCAACGGCAACTTACTGCCAGAGTGCTGACCGACATTGAGCGATCAGCCTACGGCAGCAAAGGCCGAGTTGCTGCCATAGGCAGTAAGGTGAGTTCTGGCCGTTATGGACATCTGTGCATAACGGCCAGCGATCATAACTGGTGGCCCAAATGATCCCGACCACACTGCCTGGAGCGCTTCGCGGAACTCTTACGCCACCCATTCTGGGGCGTCGAATCCACAACAGGGTCTCTTCCGACGGGTTCATACCTCCACCCCAACCTTCCTCAACGCATTTCGTACCGCCGCCTCACATGGCCAGCTCTGGTCCTTGGAAGGCGTGTGGTTAAACGAGTCCGCAAGACCCGGACACATCCCTGTCAGTCGTGCAACAACCCCTTTGACGCGGCGGGTCTCATTCATAAGCGCACGCAGCCATGGAAGCAGTCTCTCATGGTCATCCACACTAAAGACAAGCCCCTTGAAGTTCTCTTCACCATCCCTGAAGTTACCAAGACCATCCTTCTTCCGGACCGGTCGGCGCTCTATCTCGAATAGATAGACGAACTCGCCCTGAATCGTAACCCTGATAACCAGCGCCCCCCGCCGGCGGCTCAGACCAGGATCGTAATATGGCCATCGCCGAGTCGCGGGGTCGAGCCCCTTCTCATCTTCCTCAAAGGGCTCAAAGGTGATCAACTCCGGCTCCGAATCACCCCTGAAGCCATCCTTGAACGTGAACCAATCTACCGCATCCACAAGATCGGGGCTGCATCTTTTAAGACGCAGCAGGGCGTCCCACATGTCACGCAACGTGCCATGTGACTCTAGAACAGTACTGGCGTGGATTGAGGCGTATCCGACGCCCTTCCCTGACCCGTGCGGCTCCCCGGTTGAGAACGTAGTTTCTTCGGTCTTCCCGCAAGGTCTTCCACCGGATTTGCCATGGTTTAGCGGACGAGCATCGACAATGATTCTCGGCTCGCCCAATTCCTCAAAGTCATCTTCCTCGACCTCCAGCGACGACGAGCCGTGATCGGGCTCATCGTCGTCAGTCAAGTCCAAGATCTCCGGCAGCCTCGATAAATTTCTAAGCGGGAACCCACCATGGTCATCCCCCGGCAATAGGGGTTCTGCTCCAACAGCGTTGATGGGTCGATCCCGATCGCGATGAATCATGACGCCTGACGGACCGGACCCCCCTACTACACGGAGCCCGAGGAATGTCCGACCGCCGTTGATTGGGATTCCCTCAACCCTGAGCTTCGCAGCCCCCCTGAACCACGGAGCTGCCTGGAGAAACAAGTAGGGGATTTGTGCACCATATGCTGCCTCGACTTGGCCATAGATGCTCTGCGCTACATGACGTGCATAGGGATCGTGGAGAACGTGGGCAAGAAACGTTGTGTCGCCGTTGCGCATTCGGTTGGTAAGCTTTACCGGCCACGTTCCCGGTCGGATCGGCTGATCGAATGGCCTGTACAGGCGCTTCTGCACCTCTTCCCATGGGTATGTCGCAAGGACACGTGGAACTTCCTTTGAACGGCCGTAGTAGCGTACGAAAAACTCCATGCAGGGGATTAACAAGTTCCTGCCATCAGCAAGGCGCAAATCGAGCAAGTAATTCTTGTCCGGAGAGAACTTCAAAGGGTAGTCGTCTGCCGGAACCGGATTGCTGCGTTTCTCATCATGGACGACGCCGTATGGTGAAATGATCCTCCACCCATCGGAAGAGAACGAAACATCGAGCATAGTAGCCGGCAGGTCGATACGAGCCCTGCTCATACCGTTGCTCCACACGGATCCGATGCGCAGTATGCCGAGATGGGTGAGCGCAGTTTCTCGACGAACGATTCGGCCGAAGCTCCCATCGCCTCTAAGCTCGCGGAAGAAGACGACGACCTTCGGGACAGACTGCGCTCTGTGATTCTTGACTAACGGTCCGTACCACCAAACTACGAGGTCGACGCTCGCGTCGGCAGTCACCGATGGATCAGGGATGCGGAACGTCTTGGTTCGCAGAAGTGAAACTTTCATTGCGCCAGTCCCGCTGCTGGATTTGACGCTCTATCGTCGCACTTATTTCCACATCGTCGCAACAATTTCGGAAACTGACAACCGCCCCCAACCAGCGCGGGCGCCGATGCCGAGTGATGGGGCGCGCGGAACGGACGCTGGCCCCAGCGGCGCGGATCGAAGCAGCCTTCGAGCGAGTGCACCGCGGCACATTCGATCGCCTCGGCCTCGCCGAGCGGCGGCAGCAGACCCGGCAGGCGTTGCGCGAGCATGGACTTGCCGGTCCCGGGCGATCCGAACATCAGGAGCGAATGCTGTCCGGCGGCCGCGACCTCGAGCGCGCGGCGGGCAGGCAACTGGCCTTTCACGTCGGCCAGGTCGGGGCCGGCGTCGAGCGGGGGCGTCGCCGTCACGACGTGCTGCGGCAGCCGCTCACGGCCCTGCAGGTGCGCACAGACCTCCAACAGGGTCCGGGCCGGCCGCACGCAGGCCTCGCGCGCCAGCGCGGCTTCCTCGGCGTTGTCCGCGGGGAGGATCAGCTCGCGCCCGCCGCGACCGGCTTCCAGCGCCATCGCCAGCGCACCGCGGACCCCCCGCAGGCGGCCATTCAGCGACAGTTCGCCGACGAACTCGCAGCCGTCCAGCGCGGCAAGCTCGATCTGGCCCGAGGCGGCCAGGATGCCCAACGCGATCGGCAGGTCGAAGCGCCCCCCCTCCTTGGGCAGGTCGGCCGGGGCGAGGTTGACCGTGATGCGTCGCTGGGGGAACTCGAAGTGGGAGGTCTGGAGGGCGGCCCGGACCCGGTCACGCGCTTCGCGCACCTCGGTGTCCGGGAGCCCGACGAGATTGAATGCGGGCAGCCCGTTGGCGAGATGGACCTCGACGACGACCTCGGGCGCCTCGAGCCCGGACAGGGCGCGGGTAGGGACCAGTGCGAGCGACATTCATGCCTCCGGAATATGCCGGAGGCAATTCTACCGCGGTTCTGGAAAGGATGCCCGAAGCTTCCGGCTCAGCCTTCTTCCTCTTCGCCGCGGGCCCTGCGCAGTTCGGCTTCGAGCGCGGCGACGCGCTCTTCGAGCTCGAACAGCTTCTGGCGTGCGTGCACGACGATCTCGCGCTGCACGTCGAATTCCTCGCGGGTGACGAGATCGAGCTTGCCGAAGGCGCTGCCGAGCAGGGCCTTGACGTTCTTCTCGATGTCCTTGGCGGGGCTTTGGGCGGCCAGCTCGGACAGCTTGGCGCCGATTTCGTCGAGGATGCGGGGGCCAGTCATTGCGATCTCTCCGGAGCAATGCGTTCAAGGGTTTCGGTCAGTTTAGCACGCGTGCAGGCGCCGCATCGCGGGCACCGCAGGCGTGCGCACCGTCATGGTGCATCGGCAGGCCAGCACGGATCAGAATTGGGCGCTGCACTGCAGCATTTTCCCGTCCTCGTACTCCAACTACCTGTTTTCTCTGTATTTAGAGGTCCTGGCACGCTTCATGCGAAGAGAGCATCGAGCCATCGCCTACCGGAGAAAACTCATGCGAAGCGTGCACTCACATTCCATCACAGCCGATGACAGGAGAAGGTCATGAAACTGGTCACCGCAATCATCAAACCGTTCAAGCTCGATGAAGTGCGCGAAGCGCTCTCGATGATCGGCGTGCAGGGCATCACGGTCACCGAGGTGAAAGGCTTCGGGCGCCAGAAGGGACATACCGAACTGTATCGCGGCGCGGAGTATGTCGTCGATTTCCTGCCCAAGGTGAAGATCGAGGCCGCCATCCACAGCGACCTGCTCGATCAGGTGATCGAGACCATCGAGAAATCCGCTTCCACCGGAAAGATCGGCGACGGAAAGATCTTCGTCTTCGAACTCGAACAAGTCATCCGCATCCGCACCGGCGAAACCGGCATCGACGCACTGTAAGGGAGCCAACAAAATGAGCAAAACTCTTAAAGCGGTACTGGGCACACTCGCACTGGGTGTTGCCATACCGGTGCTCGCCGACGAGCACGCGGCCGCCAGCGAGGCCCTGGCACACAGCGCGAGCGTGCTCGCGACGCTGTCGGAAGTCCAGTATGCGCTGGACACCTTCTACTTCCTCATCTGCGGTGCGCTCGTCATGTGGATGGCGGCGGGTTTCTCGATGCTCGAGGCCGGCCTGGTCCGGGCCAAGAACACCGCCGAGATCCTGACCAAGAACGTCTCGCTGTTCTCGATCGCCTGCATCATGTACATGGTCTGCGGCTACGCGATCATGTACGACGGCGGTGTCTTCCTCGCCGGCATCATGGAGAGTGGCGTCGAAGAAGGCTTCACCTACGTGGCCGAGGAAACCTACGCGCCCTCGTCCGACTTCTTCTTCCAGGTCGTGTTCGTCGCCACCGCGATGTCCATCGTCTCCGGTGCGGTCGCCGAGCGCATGAAGCTGTGGGCCTTCCTGGCCTTCGCGGTGGTCATGACCGGCTTCATCTACCCGTTGCAGGGTTCCTGGACCTGGGGCGGTGCGGACGTGTTCGGCATGTTCAGCCTCGAGGACCTGGGCTTCTCCGACTTCGCAGGCTCGGGCATCGTCCATATGGCCGGCGCAGCCGCGGCACTTGCCGGGGTGATCCTGCTCGGCGCACGCAAGGGCAAGTACGGACCGAATGGCGAGGCACGCGCGATTCCGGGTGCCAACCTGCCCTTGGCCACGCTCGGTACCTTCATCCTGTGGATGGGGTGGTTCGGCTTCAACGGCGGCTCCGTACTCGCCACCTCCGAGGTGGCCACGGCCAACGATGTCGCGATCGTGTTCACCAACACCTTGCTGGCTGCGGCCGGCGGCGGGGTCGCGGCGATGATCACGTCCAAGCTGATGTTCGGCAAGGCCGACCTGACCATGCTGCTCAACGGTGTGCTGGCCGGTCTGGTGACCATCACCGCGGAACCCTCCACCCCGACTCCGCTGCTCGCGACGCTGTTCGGCGCGGCTGGCGGCGTGCTGGTGGTGTTCTCGATCACGATGCTCGACCGCCTGTTCAAGATCGATGACCCCGTCGGCGCGATCTCGGTGCACGGCACCTGCGGCTTGCTGGGCCTGCTCCTCGTGCCGCTGACCAATTCCGACTCGACCTTCGTCGGCCAGATCGTCGGCGCGATCACGATCTTCGTCTGGGTGTTCGGCGCCAGCCTGATCGTGTGGGGCATCCTGAAGGCCTTCATGGGTATCCGGGTGACCGCGGAAGAGGAATACGAAGGGGTCGACCTGACCGAGTGCGGCCAGGAAGCCTATCCCGAGTTCGTCACCAAGTAAGCGTTCGCCCCGGCAACCGGGACGGGGCCGCCACGGCCCCGTCCCGACGATTCACCTCAAGGAGAAGCACCATGAAGAAGCGCATCATCGCCCCCGCCGTCCTCGCAGCCGTACCGCTGTTCGCCGCCCCCCAGGCCGTGTTCGCCGAAGGACCGATCTCGGCCAACGTCGGCATTGTGTCCGACTATGCCTTCCGCGGCATCAGCCAGACCGACCAGCGTCCGGCACTGCAGGGCGGGTTCGACTACGAGCACGACAGCGGCTTCTACGCCGGCGTGTGGGCCTCGAACGTGTCGTGGCTCCATGATCTCGGGGCGAAGAAGAGCAGCCTGGAGATCGACGTCTATGCGGGCTACGCCGGCGAGGCCGGGCCGATCGGCTACGACGTCGGCCTGCTGCAGTACTACTATCCGGGCAGCTACGGCGGTGCCTACAAGGCCGACGGCAACAAGAAGCCGCATACGCTGGAAGCCTACCTCGGCCTGTCGTGGGAGTTCGTTTCGTTCCAGTACTCACATTCGCTCACGAACCTGTTCGGCATCCCGAAATCGCGCAGCAGCAAGTACTACGACCTGTCGCTGGCCTACGAGATCATGGACGGGCTCACGCTCGACGCGCACCACGGCTGGTCACGCATCAAGAACGCCGACAACTATCGCGACTGGAGCGTGGGCCTGACCAAGACGCTGGGCCGCTTCGACGTCGGCCTGCACTATGTCGACACCAACGTGCGCGGCAGCCTGACCGACGAGCGGGTGATCCTGTCGGTCAGCACGAGCTTCTGAACGGACCTCCGCGCCTCTCTCCTCGGCGAACACGTCCGGCAGGGCACCTTCGGGTGCCCTGTTTTTCGTTCGGCCGGCGCCGCCTCGTTGCAGGTATCATCGAACGAAAATCAGAGAGGAGACCCTTGCCGATGCCGATGTTCGTCGATACCTCGCCCCCGGGACAGTGCATCTTCTGTCGACTGGTTGCCGGCGAGATTCCTTCCGCCAAGGTCTTCGAGGATGCGCAGACGCTCGCCTTCATGGACCTCGGCCAGGTGAACCCCGGACACGTGCTGGTGGCCATCAAGCGCCACGCGGCAACGCTGTTCGACCTGACCCCGGACGAAGCGGCGGCCGTGATGCGCACGGTCCACCGCGTAGCCGGCGCGGTGCGCGAGACCTTCGACCCGCCTGGACTCACACTGCTGCAGGCCAACGGCAAGGAAGGCGACCAGACGGTGTTCCACTTCCACATGCATGTCGTGCCGCGTCATCGCGAGGACGGCATCGCACTCACCTGGCCGCGCAAGGATCCGGCGGCTGCTGTGCTCGAAGAGTACGCTTCAAGGCTGCGCGGACACCTCGGGACCGCCTGAAGTCACCGCGCCTCGCTCAGGTCGCCGCCCAGAGCGAGCACCAGCCATCGGGGCTCACCTGACCTTCAACGACCCGGCAGGTATTGGACGCGGCAACGAAATGCAGGCAATTGCTGCACCGGGCGTCCCCGTTGGGTGAGCTTTGGTAGCGGGCTTCGCTCTGGCTGAGCTTGCCGGCAGCTGCACCGTCCGACGAAGGTGCCGACGAGGTGGGGGGAGCCGCCGGAGCCTGGGCAGAGCTGGACGCCTGCTCTCCTTTACACCCAAGAAGGATCGGCAGGCCGAGCGCACAGCCGGTGGCCAATGCGCCGCGCAGTACCGTTCTGCGCCGGGGATCATGGGTTTTCATTTTCTGTCCTCCTGATCTGAAGGAACGCCAGCGACCGAAGCGTCACCGTGGCGTTCAACCATTCCTCGCGACTGATCCGGCCATCACCGTCCGTATCGATCCGGTCGAACTCGATCTCGACCCATTCGGACCGGGACGCTTCGAGGCGGTCGATAAAACCATCCTGCTTGATGTCGAGGGCCTCGAACGCATCGTCGCTGGCCTGGATCCTCAACAAGGTGGTGAGGTGGCGCAAGTCCGCCTTCGCTTCGTCCGCAGCGGTCGCTGGCAGCGGAATTGCCGGACCCGTGAGCATGGCCGTTACGAGAATCAGCTTCGGTGTCATGTGGCAGCTCCTGCGCTGAGATGGAATGCCTCCTGGAATCGGAGACATCCAGTCCGTCGCAAGCGCCGTGCCAGGTGAATGCTGAGGTCCGTATTTCAACGCCTTGTGGCGGCGTGGGGAGTGACGGGACGGGATCAGCGCCAACGACACGCACGTGGAGCGCGACATTTGTCGTCAGCGGGCGACAATTGAAGCTCCGACCACGGCGGACGAGTCGGGAGTCCAACCGGTGGCATTGCCCTCCCATGTGCAAGAAGCGGGGGATTCGACGCACGCCATGGTTGCGTCCATGGCACCGCGTCCTCGCCTGTCGCCGATCGGAGACAGGGTGCGCCGGCCAATCGTCCGGCGGTCATGCAAGGCCGAGGCGGGAAGGCGGGATGAAACCTTCCCGCGCGTGGGGCGGTCGTTCAGTGCACGTACCGCCGGGCGGTCGGGCCGACCCTTCAGGCCGGCAGCATGGCGGTAACTTCGATCTCGATCTTGGCGCCGTCCTCGACGAAGCCGGCCACTTGCAAGGCGGTCATCGCCGGGAAGTGGCGGCCGACGAGTTCGCGGTAGACGGCGCCGATCTCGGCCAGGCGCGCGTTGTACTCGGCACCGTCGGCGAGATACCAGTTCATGCGCACGATGTCGGTCGGCTTCGCCCCGGCCTCGGCGAGGATCGCGACGACGTTGGACAAGGCCTGTCGGACCTGGCCGACCAGGTCGTCGGTGCGGAACACCTCCTGTTCGTCCCAGCCGACCTGGCCGGCGACGAAGACCATTCGCCCGCTGGCGACGACACCGTTCGAATAGCCCTTGGGACGTGCCCAGCCGGGCGGTTGCAGCAGTTTCATCGCTCGCTCCCTCCTGTGGTCAGATGCGCACGCCCATGCGATAGCCCTCGTGGATCGCGGCATCGAGCCCGCGCGCGATGACCGCATCGCCGGCGCCGTGCAACTCGTCGATCATCCACTGGAACTCGTGGAAGAGATCATGGTTCGACTTGCGCGGACCGGACACGACGACCATGTCGGCGGGCAGGAAGGTTTCCTCGCCCTTGTTGTTGCGCACGCGCGCACCGTCCTCGGTCACCGCGACGAGCTGCGTCGAGGTCAGCGTGCGGATCTCGAGTTCCTCGATCCACGCCGAATGCCGCCACTTGAACGACGGCATCACGTCCCCGGCGATGCGCTTGTCCTCCTCGACGAGCACGACCTCGTGCCCCTTGGTGGTCAGCGACTCGGCCAGCGTGAGCCCGATCTTGCCCGCTCCGACCATGACGATGCGCTTGGCCGGCGCGACCTTGCCATGCGCGAGATCGAGCGCATCGACGAGCCGATCGCAGCCTTCCACGTTGCGGTACCAGCTCATGTCCGTGCGCGCGCCGGCGGCGACCAGGCACACGTCGAACTGGTGCAGGATGCTGCGCATGAACTTCGCGTTGGCCTCGGTGTTGAAGCGCATCTCGATGCCGAGCTTTTTCGCCATGACCTCGTAGTGGCGCACGACCGAGAAGAGGTCGTCGGGCCGCGCGAGATCGTTGCCCGCGTAGGCGACGAGGTTGCCGCCGATGCGGTCGCCCTTCTCGAACACGGTCACGTCGTGGCCGCGCTTCTTCGCGGTGATCGCTGCTTCCATGCCGGCCGGGCCGGCGCCGATGACCATGATGCGCTTCTTCACCGTGGCCGGCGTCACGTGGTATTCGGGCTCGACCTCGTGACCCAGGGTCGGATTCATCGTGCAGGTGTAGGGGAGGTCGCGGAACAGGCGCGACAGGCAGTTGAGCGAGCCGATGCAGCGGCGCACCTCGTCTAGGCGGTCCTCGGCGGCCTTGTGGATGAGTTCCGGATCGGCCAGCAACGGCCGGCACACTTCCCAGTAGTCGAACACGCCGTCGGCGATGCACTGGTCGGCCATGACCGGGTCGGGCAGGCGGTTGCCGAAGGTGATCAGCGTGTTCGGGAACAGCTTCTTGGCCTTGGCCGCGAGGTAGTTCCAGTGGCCGGGCTGCACGTCCCGGCCGATCGACGATTCGGGTGCCTCCTGCCAGCCGACCGTGACCGAGATCATGTCCACGCCGCAGTCGACGGCCTGCTGCATCAGCTCGAAGCAGTCGTCCTCGGTGTTGCCGCCCCAGCGGTCCATCAGTTCGGCGCCGTTCAGGCGGATCACCAGCGGATTGTCGGGCGTGGCCTGCTTGATCGCGTCGATCAGTTCGCGCATGAAGCGGCCGCGGTTCTCGACCGAGCCGCCGTATTCATCGGTGCGCTGGTTGGTGAAGCGCGAGTTGAAGTTCGCGAGCAGATAGCCCATGAAACTGGTGACCTCGGTGCCGTCGAAGCCGGCCCGGATCGCGCGCTTCGCGGCCTCGGCGTGCTGGTCGACGACCGCCTTGATCTGCTCCTTGGTCATCTCGCGCGGCGGGCGGAAGTGCGGCAGCGTCTGCGGCACGACCGAGGGCTGGATGCAGTAGCCCAGATCGATGCCGCCGTAGCGACCGGCGTGCAGGATCTGCTGGATCGCGACCGCACCGCCATCGTGGATGTACTGCGCGATGGTCTCGAACTGGGGCAGGAACTTGTCGTCGAACAGGGCCACCTGGCGGAAGTACGCCTTGCCCTCGCCGAGCGGGTCGGGATACGCGCCCTGGTTGGTGATGATGCCACAGCCGGTCGAGGCGATCACGCGCGTGCGCGCCAGTTCGCGCGGGGTGATGTAGCCGTCGCGGGTGTTGTAGTTCGATACGCAGCAGGCGCCGTACTTGACGAGGTTCTTCGTCTCGAACTTGCCGATGCGGCCGGGCTGGAACAGGTGCTTGAGCTTCGCTTCTCCGGGTCGGGTCACGGACGTTCTCCTGTCTGGAATCTACCCGTGCCGGGCCTGGGGGCGACGCACCGGGTTCGGCACGATGCGCCAGCGGTCCGGCGCGTATCGATGAATACTGTATACATTGGTCCGGAACGCGTCAAACCGCGGATCGTGCCACCCCCCTGCACACGGCACGATCCGCGGCCCGGGTACGCCGGACCGGCGCACCCGTTCGGACCCCTCAGTCCTTCGGCTTCGCCAGCACCTGCTCGGCGAACTTCTCGTCGAACAGCGCTCCCTCGGCGACGAGCTGGCGATACTTCACGAAGTCGATGAGGTCCTTGCCGGTGATCTTCTTCGCGTCGAAGGCGTTGAAGCCCAGCCACGCCTCGTGGTTCATGTTGGCGGCGAGCCAGTGGCGGTTGGCGAGCTTGAACTGGTCCCAGAAGAACTTCTTCTTGCCGCGGATACCGTCGATCGACTTCATCAGGCAGTGCGGGAAGAGGTTGGTGAACTTCCACACCAGCTCGTCGACCGCCGCGTCGAGCAGTTCGAAGTCGGTCGTGCACTCGGCCATCAGGGCCTTGGCCGCGTCGCGCTGCGCAGCCGACACGGGCTCGCCGTAGACGATCTCGCCGTCATCGACGTAGGTGTCGGTCCGCACCATCGGGTTGCGCACCCACTCGCCGTCCTTCTTGAGCACCGGAACGACCTTGGTGATGAGGTTCTTGGCCTTCATCTTGTAGGCGCTCCAGGTCTCGCACGAGACGCAGTTGTACATCGCGTCTTCCATGTTCAGCATCCACGGCAGGAAGTCGGTCGAGCCGCCGTCGGGCGCACTGCCGTGCTTGGGGCCGGCCTGGCCGAAGATCGCGAGGTCGGACGTCACCGTGAGGTCGGTCGCCATGCCGATCTCCTGGCCACCCGCGACGCGCATGCCGTTGACGCGGCAGATCGTCGGCTTCTTGCAGTTCAGGATGCCATCGACCATCGCGTTGAACAGATCCATGTACTCGCCGTACTCGTTCGGACGACGCGAGTAGTAGGCGGAGTATTCGGCGGTGTTGCCGCCGGTGCAGAACGCCTTGTCGCCGACCGCGGTGAAGACCGCGGCAACGACCGTGCGGTCGCTCGAGGCGCGCTGGAAGCCGGCGATCACCGCCTTGACCATCTCGGTCGTGTACGAGTTGTACTGCTTCGGGTTGTTGAGGATGATCCAGGCCGAGTACAGACCCGCGACGGCATTGCCCTGCGGGTCGGTGATCGGGCGCTTCTCGTAGATCACGGAAGGGGCTTCGGTGCCGAAGTGTTCCTCGCCGAGCAGGGCGTGGTCCTTGAGCTCGTCGTCGCGACGCAGCCATTCGAGTGCCATGTGAGTCTCCTTTGGTTCCGGGTGGTTCGGTTTCAGAAATCGGGCGTCAGGATGACGCGGCGTTGCAGCTTGCCGTGATGGGCCTCGTCGAACACCTGTTCGATCTGGCTCATCGGGCGCGTCTCGACGAAGGGGCCGAGCCGGATGCGCCCGTCCAGGCACATGTCGCGCACCGCCGGGTACTTGTCCGGCGTGCACCCCCAGGTGCCGATGATCTCGGCATCGAAGGCCATGAGCTTGGAGAGCATGTAGCTGGTCTCGTCGGTGCCGTAGCCGACGACGACGAGCTTGCCGGTAAAGGACAGCAGCGCGAGCGCGAGTTCCTGGCCGGGCCGGGTGCCGGTGACCTCGAAAATCTTCCAGTCGGTGTTGGCCGGCAGGCCACGCTCCTTGCAGAAGCCCTTGAACAGCTCCTTGACCTCCTTCGCGCTCTTGCCCTTCGGGTTGATCGTGAAGTCGGCACCGAAGCCCTCCATGAACTTGAGCTTCTCTTCGTTGATGTCGATGCCGACGACCGCGGCCGCGCCCATACCCTTGGCGGTCTGGACCATGAAGCTGCCCACCCCGCCGGCCGCGCCGATGACGATCACGCGGTCGCCCGCCTGCAGGTCGGCCCGCACGGCGGCCTGGTACGGCGTGGTGACCGCATCGGCGATCACCGACAGGTGCTCGAGCGGCACGTCGCCGCGATCCTCGACCGGGCACAGGAAGCGCGCCTGGCACACGATGTGGCTGGAAAAGCCGCCGTAGATCCCCATCGAGTTGCCCGGCATCTTCTGCGCGAGGCAGCGGTTGCCCCGCCCGGCCTTGCACAGCTCGCATTCGCCGCACGGGATCACCGCCGGCACGATGACCTCCTTGCCGATCATCGCGGCGTCGCCGCCGATGACGGTGCCCGAGATCTCGTGGCCGAGCGACAGGGGCGGCTTCTGCACCGTCGGCACACCCATGTAGAAGTAGGACAGGTCGGTGTGGCACACGCCGCAGCCGGCGATCTTGACGACGACGTCACCGGGGCCCAGCTCGGGCATGGGAACCCGCGTCTTGACGAGCTTGCCCGGCTCGGTCATCTGCCAGGTGTCGATGAATTCTGGAATCACGTTGGTCTCCGTTGTTCGCTTCGGTGGGGGGAAGGCGCTGCCGGCCTCAGGTATTGCGCCAGACCGGCTTGCGCTTCTCCATGAAGGCGTTGAGGCCTTCGACGGCGTCGTCGGTCGCCATCAGCTCCTTGAGGTAGATCTGCTCGACCGTGAACAAGGCCTCGAAGAAGGGCTTGCCGGAAGCCTCGCGGATCGCCCGCTTGGTGTAGATGAGCGCCACGCGCGAAAGCTGCAGGAACTGCCCGACGAAGGCGCGCGCATCGGCCTGGAAGCTCGCGCGCGGGACGACGCGGTTGACCATGCCCAGGCGCTCGGCCTCGGCCGCGTCGATCAGCCCGCCGCCGAGCAGCAGTTCCATGACCTTGGGCAGGGACACGATCCTGGGCATCAGGATGGCCGCGATCGGCGGGAACACGCCGAGCTTGATCTCGGGCTGGCCGAGCTTCGTGCCCTCGGCGGCGACGACCATGTCGCAGGCGATCGCCAGTTCGCAGCCGCCGCCCATGGCCGAGCCGTTGAGCGCCGCGACCGTCGGCAGCGGGAACACCATCAGGCGCTTGAGGATGCCGTGGAACACATCGATCATCTGCACGACCTTGTCGGGCGTGTGATCCATGACGTCGACGCCGGCGGAGAAGACCTTTTCCCCCGCGGCCGTGATCATCAGCACCTTGGCCGACTCTTCCTTCGCCGCCTCGTCGAGCGCGCGGTTGAGTTCCTCCATCAACGCAATGTCGAGCACGTTGTAGGGCGGACGGTCGATCGTGATCGTGATCAGGCCGTCCTCGAGTCCGTAGTGAAGATGCTGGTACTGGCTTTGCGACATGTCGGCTCCCGGTGTCGTGTTCGTCGGTTTCAGTTCTCGTCCCTGACCTGCAGGCGGTACGGGCAGGCCGCATCGCAGTCGGCGCAGCACACCGCGCCGTCGCTGCGGATGTGCCACAGGTCGGCACCGCAGTTTCGGCAGCGGCATTTCGCCTCAGGTGGCGAAGCCGGCCGGATCTCCTGCGCCGACCAGAAGTCGATGACCTGCCCCATCGCGTGCCCCTCAGAAAAGGTCGTCCATCTCGTCCGCACCCACTCCGGGCGGCATCGAGCCGTGCTGCTGCATGTAGGCCTGGACGAGCTGGTTCTCGCGCTGGCTGAAGAACGGAGCCTCCTCGGTCACGAAGTACTTCGCGACCTCGGCGTGCTCGAGCATCTCCTCGAGCCCTTCGCGCAGGTTCTCCACCCCCTTGATGACGAGGATGTTCTTGTCCGCATCGAGCAGCTGATAGACCCCGGCCTCGGTGGTGACGCCGGCGATCCCGTCGGCGGAGAGCTCCGACCACGCTTCGGGCGGCAGGACCGCGTCGGCGATCTGCGGAGCGAGGTTGCACTTGAAGCAGCGGGCCGCCTCGGCGCGCGCCGTGGCATCGTCGAAGCCGAGTTCGACCTCGTCCCAGCCGACGCGCTGCTCGGGAGCGAGCATGATCGGGTGGAACTTGCGCGTGGTGTTGAAGCCTTCCTTGCGCCCGATGTACGGATCGGTCTCCCAGCCGTCGCGCAGCAGCACTTCGGAGATGTCGCCATCGCCGCCGAGCGCGCGGTCGATCGCCGAAGCCGCGACGCGACCCTGCGCGACCGACTCGATCAGCGTCGAGGGTCCGAGCACGCAGTCGCCACCGGCATACACGCCGGGGCGGCTGGTCATCATCGAATCCTCGCGTACGACGATGCGCCCCTTCTTGTCGGTATTGACGCCGAAACCCTCGAAACGCTGCGGGTACTGGCCCACCGCGGCGACGACCAGATCGACGCCCTCGACGACTTCTTCGCCGGTATCGACCGGACGGCGTCGGCCTGACTCGTCCGCCTCACCGAGCGCCATCTTCGCGTAGGTGATCTTCAGCCGATACCCGTTGCCGCCTTCCTCGATCTTCTTCGGGGCGAGCAGGTAGCGGATGTTGACCCCTTCCTCGATGCAGCCCTCGTACTCTTCGAGACGTGCCGGCATCTCCTCGCGGGTGCGGCGATAGACCATGTCGACCTCGGCGCCGTAGCGGCGCGAAGTGCGCGCGTTGTCGGTGGCGACGTTGCCTCCGCCGATGACCGCGACCTTCTTGCCGGTCTGGATGCCGTCGGGCGTGTTGACCAGCCCCATCGTAGCCGCCTGGAGATAGGTCGGGCTGTCGACGACGCCGGGCAGGTCGTCACCCGGAATCCCGAGTCGATCGCCACCCTGGGCGCCGATGCCGATGAACACCGCCTCGAAACCGTCGGCCAGGAGCGACTCGACGCTCTCGACGCGCGTATCAAAGCGGAACTCGACACCAAGCGCGGCCACTTCGGCCACTTCGTCCTCGATGACCTCGACCGGCACGCGATAGGACGGGATGCCGTAGCGCGCCATGCCGCCCGGGCCGGGCTGGGCATCGAACACGGTGACCGAATGGCCCTGCTTGGCGAGGTAGTAGGCCACCGTGAGCCCTGCCGGGCCGGCGCCGATCACCGCCGCCTTGCGGCCGGTCGCGGGCAGGCGCTTGGCGTGCTCGCGCCAGATCCCGGTGTCGTTGTCGGCGGCGATGCGCTTGAGGCTGCGGATCGACAGCGGATCGTCGAGCTGGCCACGCCGGCAAGCCGTTTCGCACATCGCGAAGCACGCGCGCCCGAGGATGCCCGGGAAGGGCAGCTTCTCGCGCACGACCGCGATCGCCTCGCCATACTTCCCTTCTGCGGCAAGCTGCACGTAGCGAGGCACGTCGATGCCGGCCGGACAGGCCGACTTGCACGGCACCATCGACTCTTCGCGACGCGACGCGTCGAGCGTGCGGTCCATCAGTGCGCCGGTCGGACAGACGACGACGCAGGCCTGGCAGAAGGTGCAGCCGGACTCGATCAGCGTCGGCGCGATCGTGCCGACCCAGGTGCGCACGCCTTGCGGCGTCTCGGTCTGCTTGACCTCGAGGCAACCGACCCCGCGCACGTCGTTGCAGGCGACGAGGCAGCGGCGGCAGTCGATACAGAGGTTGTAGTCGCGATCGAAGAAGGGTTCGTCCTTGATGATCGGCAGTTGCGCGGGCTTGTACGGCGGCGTGCTGGCAGGGATGCCGATGAAGTCGGCGACCTTGCGCAGCTCGCAGTTCGAGAAGATCGAACAGCAGCGGGTCTCCATCGGGTTGCCGAACGAACACGTGGTCCGGCTGCAGCCTTCGCGCTGCGGACAGGTCAGGCACACGTGCGGATGCGGGCCGAGCACGCGCGCGAGGTTTTCCTGGCGCACCTTCTGGATCGCCGGGGACTGGGTACGGACGACGAGGCCCGCCTCGACGCTGCGCGAACAGGCCTTGACCAGCCCTTCCTCGCCGTCGATCTCGACCATGCACAGGTTGCAGCCGCCATCGCCCGCGCCGCGCTGGGCCGCCGGCGGCAGGTCCGGATGCGCGCACAGCGCGGGAATGTAGACGCCGGCGTTCTGGGCGGCGTTCAGGACCGACGCGCCGGCCGGAGCCTCGATCTCCCGGCCATCGACGGATAACGTGACGGGCGGCCCGAAGTCCTCCATCGAGGACGAGCGGCTCGCCTTCCACCAGGTGATCGTCGCGGTCTGTGCGGGTTCCATGTCTGTCTCCAATCCTTAAGCCGCCGCGTGCGGGTAACCGGGAAAGTACGCGCCCTCGCAGGCGCCGGCGCGTATCGCGGCAATGAAGCTCGCCATGTCGGTGACGGGCCGGGCGAAACGGGTCGCGCAACGGCCCACCGCCTCGGTCTTGTGGCAGTCGCTGCCGCCGAGCGTGGGCAGCGCCATGTGCTGGGCGGCATCCAGTGCGAGGCGGTTGTCGTGTTCCTGATTGCCGCCGTTGTGGGTTTCGACCGCGGTGATGCCGGTGACCTCGAGCAGGCCTTCGAGCAGGCTCGACACCCCGACCTCGCGGAACGGGTGGGCCGGCACGCAGATGCCGCCGAGATCGGTGATGCGTTCGATCACCTCGTACAGCGGCAGGTAGTTGTCACGGTCCCAGATGTTCCAGCCGTCGTCCTCGACCCCGTAGGCGAGCATGTGGCCCCGGTCGGTCGCGATCTCCACACCCCGCAGCACGAGCAGCCCCTCGTCCCGGCCAACCTGTTCGACCGGGGCCGAGGCCTCGTAGGAATAGTGCTCGGTGATCACGACCGCATCGAGGCCGAGCGACTTCGCGCGGCGCACCAGGTCCACGGGTTCGAGCCAGTTGTCGTACGAATACTTGGTATGACAATGACAGTCGATCCACATGGCACCCTCCGCGCGCCGCGACCGCCGCTTACACCACCGTGTATTCGAGGTTGATCCGCTTGGAAGGCTCGAACCGGTGGCGCGAGAAGAATTTCTCGAGCGAGAAATCGTCCCAGTTGACCAGCGTGTACACCTTGTTCACCCCGGCAGCCTTCATGTTCATCATGAACTGGTCGAGCAGTTCGCTCGCCACGCCGCGGTTCTGGGCCGCCTCGGCCACGCCGATCGTATCGATCGTCGCGTTGGTCTCGGGAATGCCGAATTCGCCGAAGTAGACGTCGCCCATGATGAAGCCGACCACCTTGCCGTCGACCTCGCACACGAGCGACGAGTTGATGTTGTGCTTCGAGTTGAGGATCGTCTCGAACTTGCGCTCGTAGTACTCGCGACGATTTTGCTTCGACGCGGCCTCGTCGATCGCGACGATGGCATCCAGGTCGTCCGCTCTGAGGACGCGCATAACCCGCTGTTGATCCGCCATTTTCCTTCCTCCTAGGTTTCTTCGATTCCGCCCCGCGCACGTGCGACGGGGTCAGAACAACTCGTCATCCTGCCGTGCGTTCGTCGACTTGCGCGTATAGACCGTTCCCAGCACCTTGCCGCTGGCATCGTCTTCATCTAGACAGGTGGTGCACCCGTCACCGCCTTCGGTCTGCCATTTCTCGACATGCACCTCGTAGCCCATGGCCTTGTAGCTCTCGGCGATCTCGGACAGCCGTGGCTCGCCGATCGTGGTCTGGCGGCGCCACCCCTGCGCCAGCAGGCGGTCCTCCACAGCCTCTTCCCGGCTGGCCGATTCCTGCTTGATCGGGATCGTCTTTCTCGTGCTCGACATTGCGAAGCCCTCCGTCATTCCAGCGAAGCCCATGTCGCGCCCCTTACCAGGAGTGCTTGATCGCGCCCGGCGTGCACGCGGTCGTACAGGGCAGGGCGCTGTAGCCGCCCGACGGCTTGCAGTCGGCGCAGTCGAAGGCGAGGCTGCGCGTGAATTCCTTCTTCACCCACGCCACTTCGTCGTCGTAGTCGTCGGTGATGATTTCGAACATGCCCTTGGGACATGCCGTGAGGCAGGCGCGGTCCGCCTCGCAGTCGATGCACTTGTCGGTATCGATGCTGATGTAGAACTCGCCCGAACCGTCCTTGTAACCGTAGTTCGCGATCATGTTGGTTCTCCTTCATCGTTGGCCCGGCGCACTCGCCGGCCCGCCGGTACGGCCGTCGCGAAGACGGCCGCCCGACTTCCCGCCTCCTGCGGGTCAGGCTGCCTTCGCCTGCTTCTGCACCAGGGTATGCGCGAACAGCGAGGCCCCCAGCGCACCGGCGATCTGGCTGTCGATCTGCGTCTCGACCGCCTGGATGCCGAGCAGTCGCTCGATGCGCTTGACCACGCCGGGGTTCTTCGCGATGCCGCCGGTGATGAAGAAACCCTCCTCGACGCCGATGCGCTCGAGCAGACTGACGACCCGTTCGGCCATGGCCTGGCAGTAGGCCGCGATCACCATGTTCTTGGTGTAGCCGGCCTTGAGCAGCGCCAGGGCTTCGGACTTGGCGAACACGACGCAGATCGAGGAAACCGCCTCGGGTTCGGTCTCGACGTCGAAGGAACGCGGGCCGAGGTTGGCGATGGGAATCTGCATCAGGTCGGCAATGACCTCCATGCCGCGCCCGGTTCCGGCCGCGCACTTGTCGTTCATCAGGAAGTTCGTGACCTTGCCGCGCTCGTCGCAATGGATGGCCTTGCAGTCCTGGCCGCCCATGTCGAGGATGGTCCGCACCTTGTTGCCGCCCATGTAGTTGGCACCGCGTGCGTGACAGGCGATCTCGGTCACGGCCTTGTTGGCGAAGGGCACGTTGACCCGGCCATACCCGGTGCCGACGGTGAAGTGGATGTCTTCCAGCGTCATCCCGGTCTTGTCGAGCACGCCCTGCAGCGCGTTCTTCGCCGAATCGGGCGAGTTGTTGCCGGTCCGCATGCTGTTGTAGCCGTACAGCTCGCCGTCGCAGCAGATCACCGCCTGGGAGGACACCGAACCCACGTCGATGCCGCAGGTGACGATCTTGGCGTCACGCCAGTTCTTGGTTTCGTCGATCCACGTGTTTTCCTGCCAGCGCCAGAATTCCTTCTTCTCTTCGGTGGCGGGCGTAGCAAGTTCTGCGCTCATGATTTCGCTCCTATGCAGAATGTTCGGTTATTGCTGACGCTCGGCCGCGATCAGGGCGCATCCGAGCGCGCTGATCGACTCCGGCATTTCCGGCAGCAGGATTTCCTGGACGTCGAGCGCCTTCTTGAGCGACTCGACGAATCCGACGCTGTGCGCCATGCCCCCGATGAGCACGACCGCCTCTTCGATCCCGACCCGGCGCACCATCGCGCAGATCCGGCTGGCGACCGCGTCGAGCACTGCCTTCGCGATATCCTGGGACGGCGTGGAGGCGTGGATCAGCGACACCACCTCGGACTCGGCGAACACCGTGCATTGGGCGTTCATCGGAATGGTCTTGTCCGAGCGCAGGCTGGCCTCGCCGAACTCCTTCAGCGACATCTGCAGCGCGCGGCTCATCGCCTCGGCGAAGGATCCGGCTCCGGCGGCGCACTTCTCGTTGCCGGCGAAGTCGATCGCCTTGCCATCGGCGTCGGTCTTGACGCCACGACCTTCCTCGGCGCCGACGTCGACCACGGTACGGACCTGCGGGAACATGTAGTTCGCGCCGCGAGCACCGGCCGTCATCTCGGTCACGCCCTCGGTGGCGAATGCCACCTGCGCGCGGCCGGCACCGGTCGCGAACACCGCCTTGACGTCCTCGCGCTTGAGACCGGCCAGTTCGAGGGCCTCGTTGTAGGCCTTCTCTGCCGCCTCGTCGGCGTCCAGTTCCCCCGGCAACATCACGTAGTTCTTCTTGACGACGTACTGCATCTGCGGTGCGCCTTCCACCTTGGCATCTTCGAGCAGCACCACCTTGATGCTGCGCGAGCCCATGTCGATTCCTGCGGTAATCATCTCTGTCTCCTCAATCCGGATAGTCCGCTCAGGCGGCCTGACGGCGCAGGCCGAGCTGTTCCATGAAGGCGTCCACACGGGCCTGGGTGCGGACCTCGTCGAACTCGCGCTCGTCGCCCATGTTTCCTTCGAAGGTCATCACCGGCACCCCGGCCTTGGCGATGGCCAGGCGGTTTTCCATGATGCCCAGCGACAGGCCCTCGCAGCCGCGGTTCAGGTGCAGCATCACGCCATCCACGCCCCACTCCTTGCAGATGCGCAGCATCATGTCGCTCTTCAGTTGCGGGTTGTAGAAGTGCTGCCACTGCGGCTTGGAGAGGTTCCAGTCGGCATACAGCCGGATCGCCGTGTCGCGGTCGTTGATCTCGATGCCCTTGTCCCACGGCAGCGTGCGCCCGCCCCAGGAGCCGTCCGGCTTGTCTTCCCAGATGCCTTCCAGGCCGAAGGTGTAGAGCGAGCCGATCGACACCGCACCGTAGCTCTCGAGGTAGCGGAAGATCTTCAGGAAGGACCAGGGCGGCTGCGTGTCCGACATCATCCGCACACTCTCGTTGGGCACCGCCGCAATCCCGCGGGCGACGCGATCCTTCACTTCCTCGTACAGTTCGTCGTAGAAGTCGGCGCACCACTGCGAGGACTTCGACAGCGTCGCGAGCACGTACAGCGAGTACATCGTCTTCTCGTCCAGCGGAGCCGGCTTGGCCTTGTTGAGCGCGCAGATGTCGGCCCAGCGGCTGGTCGAACGCATCTCGTTCTTGACCGCCTTGATGAAAAGCTCGTCATCGAACTTGCGGCCGGTCGACTTCTCCAGGAACTCGATGCCGTCGTGCAGCTGGTTGGCGACATAGTCCAGGCGCTGCTCGTTCAGCTCGTTGTACGGGCCGACGCCGACGTCCAGATAGAACTGCGGAATCTGCTCTTCCTTGGCGACGTGCTGGTACCACTTCGAGTGCGAACAGCAGATCTGCGTCTGGAACACGAAGTCGGCCTTCGGGAATTCGCCGCCGAACGCGTACTGGTTCAGGTGCATGCCGCCCCAGTAGATGCGCATGTACGAGCACAGGTCGCGGGCGAAGCCGTAGGACTCGGCTGCATCCATGAATTTCTGCGCGAGCTTGCGGTCGTGCGACACGGCTGCCGCGTACGGCTCGCCGGTCAGCGAATACACGTCCTCACCCAGGCCGGCCGGCAGCGCATCCAGCGCCCAGGCCGAACCGGACCAGCGCAGGCCGCCCTTTTCCTTGGCCTTGGCGTAGTTGATGTAATACTGCTCGCGCAGCTCCTTGGCCTTCTTCCAGAGCTTGAGCGGCTCGGTCGGATACTTGTTCATTGCACTCATCGTGTGTCTCCCGTCAGCCGGAACCGCCTGCCCGCAGGCCGGGCGGCTCCGCCACCAGTTGGATAATTCCCTTTCGGTTCCGAACCCGTTGCGGTGCGCGGCGACCGGCGCCGCGCCGCAGGGTCAGAACAGCTCTTCTTCGCCCAGCGTCTCGAGGAAGGCCTCGACGCGAATCCGGAACGGTCCCAGCGGGTTCGTGATGTCGAACTCCAGGAACAGCGTCGGAATGCCGTTGTCCTCGAGGTGACGCTTGAGGTCCGGGTAGTCGCCTTCGTGCGGGTCGCAGAACTTCTGCTGCAGGAAGATCGCACCCTGCACGCCGTAGTCCTTGGCCAGGCCGAGCACGTGGTCGAAACGCGTGTGCGCCGGATAGTCCTTGGTCGGGCAGGCCGGACGGTCGCAATAGCGCTCGGCGATCGCCTTGATGACGTCATCCTCGGGCTTGGAGGCGTTCCAGAAGGCGCGCGTCCCCGAGCACTGGTCGTCGATGACGATGGTGCCGCCGACCGACTCGATCATCGCCATGAATGCGACGTCGTCGTTTTCCGAACCGATGGTCATGAAGCGCACGCCCTCGGGGCGGTTCAGGTTGCGGTTCGGCAGCGCGGCGAGCACCTTCTTCAGCTCGGCGTTGTGTTCGCGCTTGTCGATGAACTGCGCAGTGATCGACGCGTACAGCGCTTCGACCCCGGTGACCTGCGGGTCGGTCTGCTTGCGGTAGTCGAAGATCTCGCGCAGCAGGCGGCGGTTCTCGTCGCACAGGGCGAGCGACTCGCGCAGCATCTCGTCGGTGAGCGGCTTGCCGGTCAGCACGCCGAGGAACTCGCGGAAGGCCTGCACTTCGCCGTAGTGCGCCTTGCGGGCATGCGGCGACTGCACGTCGTTGGGCATCGGCACGTAGTAGTCCCACTCGACCGTGGGCACGTGCATGCGCCAGGAATTGAAGGTCTGGCGGTACTGGATACAGGATTGCGTCAGCGTCACGCCCTGCGCGTAGTCGAAGCGGCCGAGCAGGCCCTGGGCGAGCGAGTCGCGGCAGAACGGGCAGAACATGCCGAAGATGTGAGGCTCGGTGACGTTCTGCGGCTCGTGGGCGCCGAGCACGCGCACCGGCAGCATCCCGGCGGCAATCAGCAACTCCTCGGGGGTATACGTACACATCGTGGCCACCACCTGACCGCCGGTACGGGCCTTCCAGTCGCGCGCATAGTCGTGGCGCTTTTCGTACCAGGTCTTGAACTGGTCGAACAAACCGTCATTCATCGAAGTATCTCCTCTGGTGTATCCGCAGGGTGGCTCCCGCGACCCCGTGTAATGCACTATATTGCGGCACATGCACTATGGAGCATCTTAGAACGTGCACGGTAGTGCGTGTTGACCTAGGTCAACCCTTTGGGAGTTTTATGCGTGATATTGCACTATAGAAGGCGGCCGGAGCCCGTCAAGCCCGAACATGCATGCATTATATTGCACTTTTATGCTGCTGACCGGTTACGTTCAACGATGCGGCGAAGCGGAAAGGAAACAGAACGACCCGCCCGACGGGAACGCGGGTCCGTCGTGGTGGATCAATCGAAATCGGGAGCGAACGCCTCGGCCCGGCTCGGACTCGCATGGCCTTCGATGACACCGAGCATTTCCGCGAAGCTCTGCTCGATGCTCTTGCCCGAGGTATCCACCACCGCGTCGGCACGGCTGTACATGCCGATGCGGCCGGAGAGGATGCGCTTGAGGTCTTCCATGGCTTCCTGGCTGCCCTTCATCGGGCGGTAGTCGCCCTGCGCGATGACGCGGGCCATGTGCTCCTCGGGCGAAGCGCGCAGCCAGATCGTGAAGCAGGACGAGAGCAGCAGGTCGAAGGTTCCGGATTCGGAGACGATGCTGCCGCCCGGCACGATGATGAAGCTTTCGTGGTTCTCGATGACCGATTCGAGACTGCGTCGCTCGTAGCGGCGGTAGGCGGCCTGCCCATAGAGCGAGAAGATCTCCGACAGCTCGGCGCCGGCCTCGCTCTCGATGCGCTTGGCCAGTTCGATGAATGGCACGCCGAGGTGGTCGGCCAGCAGGTTGCCCAGCGTCGTCTTGCCCGCGCCACGCAGGCCGATCAGGGCGATGCGCTGGCGCCGGTTGCCGCGGTCGGCGACCTCGAGCTCGTCCTCGAGCAGGCGACGGGCCGACACCAGCGTCTTGGGCGGAAAGCGGCTGAGGTACTGGATCAGCAGCGTGAGTTCAGGGGGCTGTTCAGGCCCTTCGCGAACCAGGTCGACGAGCGGAAGGCCCATGCCCTGGGCGATCTGGCGCAGCAGGATGATGGAGATATTGCCGTGGCCGGTTTCGAGCTGGGCGAGATAGCGCTCGGACACGCCCGACTGCTGAGCCAGGATCTTGCGCGTCATGCCGCGCCGCGCCCGCAACTCGCGAATGCGCTCGCCCAGCATCAGCAGGTATTCGTTCTCGTCGACCGTCAGGTCCGGGCGCTGCAGTTTGTCCGATCGGGGCTTGCGGGCCATGGCCTCTCCTCGTGCTGCACAAGCGGTTCCATGCAATATAGTGCACGGCCCGCCCGCGCGATGCAAGCGCGGGTTGGCAAGCGGCGTCGGGCTCCCGCCCGACGCCGCGCCGGCTCGCGCCTCAGCCTGCCGCCTGGGCCTTGGCGAGCTTCCCCTTGAGTCGTTCCACCGTCTTGTCGACGCCGACCACGAAACGGCTGTGCTTGCCACGCGCGACCTGCTCCAGCGCGTCCCGGGCGGTGAATTCAAACGAGACCGCCGGTCCGTTGACCTCGGTCACCGTGACCGTGATCTCGACCCACATGCCGAGCAGGGTCGCACCCATGTGATCCAGTTCCACGCGAGTGCCGACCGAGTCCTTGCCCGCGCCGATGTGCTCAAGCAGCAGATCGCGGCACACGACCTCGATGTCGTAGAGCAGGGCCGGCGTGGAGTACACGCGGCTGTCTTCGCCCATGAAGGCGATCGTGCGGGCGGTGTCGATGTCGTAGCGGCGGGTGCTGGTCAGTCCGGCTTGCAGGGTTTCGCTCATTGTGGTCTCCAGGTTTGGTTTCAAGAAAAAGGGTCTGTGCGCTCAGGACCGCTGCGCGCGCTTGCGCAGGGCTTCGCCGTCGAGGCGCGCCTCGATGTAGCGCACCAGGGCGCGGGTGCCGCGCGCGCAGTTGCGGAACACGCACACGCCGCGATCCATGAGGCCCGCCGACATCGCGTCGTACAGGTGGCCGCCATCGACGATGCCGAGGATCGGCTTGTCGGTGCGATCGACCAGTTCGGGCATGCGGAACACGGTGCTGTCCGGGTCCGTGATGTCGTAGCCGGGACGCAGCTTGCTCTGCTCGAGTGCACGCACCGACGGCGCCGTCGGATCGAGCCCGACCACGACCGCATCGATGTTGGGGTCGGCCGCGAACGCCTCGGTGATCAGCAGGTGCGCCTCGTCGTCGGCACCGGGGTTGATGTCGATCGGGTTGCGGACCTCGACGAGTGCGTCCAGCCGCTTCGCCGCGAGGACCTCCTCGACGCGGCGCACGGTGGCCGGGAGCAACTCGCCCATCTCCATCGAGAAAGTGTCGGAATCGACCGAGTCGGCCATGCCGACGGCCTCGAATCCCGCGCCGCTGATCGCCCCCAGGCGCTTGCCGCCGATCTTCTTGTGATGCAGCGCACCGGCGATGTAGAAGAGGTCGTCGAAGGCATGGAAGTCTTCGGCGACGATCGCGCCGGCCTGGCGCAACACCGACTCGAAGACCACCGGATCGCCGGCGATCGACGCGGTATGCCCCATCACGCCGGCCGCACCGGCGACGGTTCGCCCGGACTTGTAGACAACGACCTGCTTGCCGCCGAGCACCGCCTTGCGCACCGCACGGGCGAACGCGAGGCCATCCAGGTCCTTGAAGCCCTCGACGTAGACGCCGATGGTCTCGATCTCGGGCCGCTCGGCGAAGTAGCTCAGCAGATCGCCATGGGTGAGGTCGGTCTGGTTTCCTATGGCCATCATGTAGCGCGGATCGAGCCACGGGTTCTGCGACAGACGCGTGATCATGAAGGCACCGCTCTGGCTCAGGATCACCGAATTGCGCTCGGGCTTCTTCTGCGGCTTGGGCAGTCGCTCGAGCGGGATGAACCAGGAATCGTAGCCGCCCGGATGCGACACCACGCCGAGGCAGTTGGCGCCGAGGAAGATCGGACCACCGCCTTCCTTGCCATGGGCGGCATTGATCCTCGCCGCCAGTTCGGCAGCCGGCTCCTTGCTTTTCTTCGTCTCGCCGAGGCTGCCGGGAATCAGCATGACGGCCTCGACCGCATCGGTCTCGATGATCTCGTCGACGAGCCCGTACACGGCATCGGCCGCCACCGCGACGATGAGCAGGTCAAGCTTGCCCTCCAGCGCCTTGAGTCCGCCCACGCAGCGAACGCCGTCGATCTCGGTCTCGCCTTCGCGGATGACGCACAGCTGCTCCTTCGGATAGCCGCTGCCCATCAGGTTGCGCAGGATGATGCGCCCGAAGTTCATGCCGCCTGCCGACACCCCGATGATGCCGATCGACTGCGGATGAAGCAGTTTGTCGATCTTGTGGATCGGGCGCGGCAACCGCTGCGACATCGGCACGCCGAAGGTGCAGTGGGCCGCGCCTACGCTCAGCCGCTCGCCCGGACGGATCCGGTCGAGCTCGAGGCTGCGTATGACGAAACCGGGATCGGTCGCGACCGACGCATGCCGGCGGCCCAGCGCGATCAGCGAACGGAAGGTGGTGAGCAGCGCTTCGTCGGGCAACGGAAGGTCGCCGCGGCGGGCGACCCGCTCGATACGCTGATAGGCGACCGTGCGACGGAATCGCGCCAGGAATTCGTCGGCTTCGATCAGCTCGACGCTGGCGTGCACGGCCGCGCGGTCCTTGCGGAAGTTGGACGGATCGAGTTCGGCGTCCACACCGCCGCAACCGGCGCTCAGGACCATGCCGAACTCGCGCGTCTCGGTCAGGACGATCCGCAGTTCCACCGGTGCGTGGCGCAGCTCGCGCGCATCGTCCCGAACCCCCAGCCCCAATTCCGAGAGCAGCGCCCCCAGTTCCACCGAATTGAGGGCATGACGCCCCTCGAAGGCCGCCTGGCGAAAGGCCGTGGTCACGCCCGCCGGCGTCTGTGCTTCGGCTGTACCGACTGTACTTGGATTGCTCACACCTTGTCCCCTCGTTTCCGGCCCTCTCGTCGTGCGGACGGCCTGTTGTTCCCTGTTCGCTCGGGCGGCGCGATGCTTCCACGCCGCCTCCCGCTCCGTCAGGCCACCGCCGGCTCCTGCGTGTGCCGGCGGTCGATGACCCGTTTGGCCTTGCCGACGAGCGTGCGCTCGATGCTGTCGGTTTCGAGCACCTGCACTTCGGCGGTGACGCCGACCCCGCTCTTGATTCGATGACGCACTTCGGCCGCGATCGCCGCACGCTGTTCGCGCGTGAGCCGCTCGGACAGTTCGTGACGCACCTCGACGAGTACGTCGAGGCGGTCCAGATGGTCCTCGCGGCTGAGCTGCAACTGGTAATGGCCGCACAAGGCCTCGTGCCCGAGCACGATTTCCTCGATCTGGCTCGGAAAGACGTTGACGCCGCGAATGATGAGCATGTCGTCGCTGCGCCCGGTGATCTTGCCGATGCGGCGCATCGCGCAGGCCGTGCCCGGCCGCAGCATCGTCAGGTCGCGCGTGCGATAGCGCACGACCGGCATCGCTTCCTTGGTCAGCGACGTGAACACCAGCTCACCATGTTCGCCGTCGGGCAGTACTTCACCGGTTTCCGGGTCGATGATCTCCGGGTAGAAGTGGTCTTCCCAGATGTGCGGGCCGTCCTTGGTCGCGATGCTTTCACAGGCCACGCCCGGCCCGATAACTTCGGACAGGCCATAGACGTCGATCGCATCGATGCCGAGCCGCGACTCGATCTCGCGACGCATCTCGTTGGTCCAGGGCTCGGCGCCGAAGAAGCCCAGGCGCAGGCTCGTGTTTGCCGGATCCATGCCCTGGCGCAGCATCTCGTCGGCGATCGTGAGCATGTAGGACGGCGTGGCCATGATGATCGTGGGCGCGAACTCACGGATCATCTGGACCTGCTTCTCGGTGTTGCCCCCGCCCATCGGCAGCACGGTCGCCCCCAGGCACTCGGCGCCGTAATGCGCCCCGAGCCCGCCGGTGAACAGGCCGTAGCCGTAGGAATTGAGCACGATGTCGTCGCGCGTGGCGCCGGCTGCGCGCATCGACCGCGCCATCACCTCCGACCACATCGCCACGTCGTTGCGCGTGTAGCCGACCACGGTCGGACGTCCGGTCGTCCCCGAGGAGGCGTGGACGCGCACGACCTCGCTCATCGGCACCGCGAACATCCCGTAGGGATAGTTCTCGCGCAGGTCCTGCTTGGTCGTGAACGGAAAGCGCGCAAGGTCGGAGAGGTCGCGCAGGTCGTCCGGGTGCGCGCCGGCCGCATCGAACGCGGCCCGGTAATGCGGCACGTTCTCGTACGCGTGGCGCAGCGACCATTGCAGGCGCTCGAGCTGCAGCGCCTTCAGTGAGCCGCGGTCGAGCCGCTCCGCTGCGAATGACCCGTTGCTCCCGCTCCAGTTATCCCTTGCTGCCATGTGCAGGCTCCGCGATGGTTTCGACGATCCTGCGATTCTCCTCCACCTTGCGCTGGATGTGGTCGATCTGCTCGGGGCTGAGATGGCGGAAGCGCCCCATGGCCTTCAGGTATTCGGTCACCGGGAGCGGCTGGTCGACCGGTTTCGTGAAGTGCAGGCCTTCCTCCGGGGTGAATTCCCACAGCATGACGAAGTTGGTCTCCACCGCCTTGCGCGCGACCTCCATGTTCTGGTCGGTCGGGAAACGCCAGCCGGTGGTGCAGGGCGAGTACACGTGGAGGTAGGCGAAGCCGCGTTTCGATGCCTCGATCGCGCGGTCCAGTTTTTCGTAGAGATCCTCCATGTAGGCGGTCGAGGCCGTGGCGACATAGTCGCAGCGGTGATTGACCATGATCAGCGGGAGGTTCTTCGCATCCTGGGTCTTGCCCTGCGAGACACGCGAACCGTCGCCGCTCTTGCCCACCGGCGTGGTCGAGGTCCAGGCACCGTAGGGCGTGCAGCTCGAGCGCTGCATGCCGGTGTTCATGTAGCCCTCGTTGTCGACGACCATGAACAGCATCTGCTCACCTCGCTCGGCCGCCCCCGACAGCGACTGGAAGCCGACGTCCGAGGCGCCGCCGTCGCCGGCAATCGCCAGCGCGGTGACCTCGCGCCCGACCCGCTTGTACTGGCGCTTGATGCCGGCGAGCATCGCCGCGGTGTTGGTCAGCAGCGGGTGGAACACCGGCACCTTGGTGCCGGTCGTGCCGTTGAAGCCGACCGAACCCATGCCCGGCACGCACCCCGGCGGGGTGGCGAGCACGGTGTCCGGGCCGACCCGGCGCAGGGTGTGGCGCATCAGCAGTTCGGTGTTGCAGCCCTGGCAGCCGGCCAGGCCCGGCGCGAACAGGTCCTCCCAGTCGCCGACCTCGTTGTAGATGTTCGACGTCGTCACGTACTTGAGCGCGCCGTGCGGACAGGCCGGCACGCAGGCCGGGTTGCCGTCGCAGGTGTCGCACTTGCTCACGCGTCCGACGTGCTCGTCGAGCGCAATCCCGGCGTAGGCGCAGCCGATCGTGCACAGCAGGCAGTCGACGCACTTCGAACCGTCCCAGTCGATGACGCCGGTCTCGGCGTTCTTGGCCAGCGCGCCGGCCGGGCACACGGTCACGCACTTCGGATCCCCGCACTGGCGGCACAGCGCCAGTTCGAAGCGCTCGCCGTCATCGACCCTGCGCGGCAGGATCTGGATCAGCGAACGCGTGGTGTCGTCCGAGTCGAACTTGACGCGCGCACACGCCGTCATGCAGTCGCCGCAACCGTCGCACTTGGAGGGGTCGAACGCGATGGTGTTGAAACTTCGTCCCATGTTGGCCTCCTTAGCGCCAGATTTGCGACATCAGCTCGCGGCCGACGGTGAGCGGCTGCTCGAACAGCCGGTCCTTGACCGCGGACAGGTCGGTCCGCCGCAGGATGAGCTGGGCCATGACGCCTGCATCGAAGAACTCGTTGACGCCGTAGATGCCGAGCAGGCGCCCGTCCTTGAGGATGATCTTGAGGTGGCGACCGCTGGTTTCGTCGAAGCGGGTCATCTCCTCGCCGCCCTCGGGCACCGCGCTCGAACCCACCGAGATCGCATGGCGGCCGAAGAAGTGGTAGGTGTTGAGCGGCACGCCGCCCGCGTAGGGCTTGAGGCCCGGGTCGCCGGCCATCGCCATGCCGGCGATGCGCCCCTGGACGGCCGCATCGGGCAGGATCGCGTTCATGACCGGTTCGTCGTCAAAGAAGCCGCGCGCCTGCGCGCAGTCGCCCGCTGCCCAGACGTCGTCGCGGTTCGTGCGCATCGTGTCGTCGACGACGATCCCCTTGTCGCATGCAACGCCGCTTCCTTCCAGGTATTCGAGCTGCGGGCGCACGCCGGTCGCGACCAGCAGCAGGTCGGCACGCAGGGTGTCGCCGCCTTCGAGCGTGACGACGATCTCGTCGCCTTCCGGCGCGAGCCCGACGACGCGGCTGCGGGTGCGGATCTTCGCACCGTTCTCGGCGAAGGCCTGTTCGATCAGCCCCGCGGCACTGCGGTCGAAGTAGCCCGAGGTCAGGTGCGGCCCCATCTCGACGATGGTGACGTTGGCCCCGGCCTTGACGAGGTTCTCGGCTGCATGCATGCCGACCAGCCCGGCGCCGAGCACGACCGCCTGACGCGAGCGCTGCATCGCCTCGCGCAGTCGCGTGGCGTCGTCGAGCGTGCGCAGCACGTGGTAGGACACGGTGTCGATACCGGGAATCGGCGGAATGGCCGGCGATGCGCCGGTCGCGAGCAGGATCTTCTCGTAGCCGATCCGGGTTCCGTCGGCCAGTTCGGCGACATGGGCTTCGGCGTCGAGCCTTTGCAGCGTGCAACCGGGACGGAAATCCACGTGGTTACGGGCGAAGAAGTCCTGGTCGCGCAGGAAGACGTTGTCCGGCGCGGAGCGTCCGGATACGACATAGGGCAGGACGGTCGGCGAGTAGGGCAGGTGCGCATCGCGCGTGATCTGCATGATGCCGCCTTCGGCATCGTGCATGCGGATTGCCGTGACCGCCTCGAGTGCGGCATGGCTGCTGCCGACGATGAGGTAGCGGGTCTGTTCCATGTGCGTCTCCGTCAGTCGCGCTCGTTGAGCCACACCGGCTCGATCGGAGCGGGATTGTCGAGCAGTTGTTCGGTCGCATCGATGACGCGATGAAAATGCGGAATCGTCAGGTCGGCGCCGGCCAGTCCGCCGATGAAGCTCATCGCCGGCACGTGGCGACCGAGGCGGTACAGGGCGCCCAGGGTTTCCTGGAACATCGGGCCGCAATTCCAGCGGAAGGCCACGGAGCGGTCGACGACGCCGAGCGCGCGCACCTTGCCGAGCGACGCGAGCAGCGCCTCGACCGGAAACGGGCTGAAGGTCTTGATCTTGATGAGGCCGACCTTCCTGCCGGCGGCGCGCGCCTCGTCGACCGCATCCTTGGCCGCGCCGGTCATGCTGCCCAGGGTCATGATCGCGAAGTCCGCATCGTCGAGGCGGTACTCCTCGACCAGCGGCGCATAGCGTCGACCGAAGCGCTGCCCCCATTCCTCGTGGATCTCGGTGATCACTCGCAGCGCGTTCTGCATGCCCTTGCACTGGCCCTTGCGGTAGCGCACGAAGGTCGACGGCCCCTTTCCGCCGGAGCCACCGGTCAGCGGGTCGACCGCCATCGGCCGCAGCGGGTCGAGCGCGACGTGCCAGTTCACGAACTTGTCGCCCATGAAGGCATCGACCTCGGCCTGGTCGGGCAGCTCTACGCGCGACGCCCCGTAGGAGAGGTAGTTGCCGTCGAGGCAGATGTTGACCGGCAGCATCACGTCGTGGTGCTCGGCGATCTTGAACGCCATGACCGTGGTATCGAGCACTTCCTGGACGGTTTCGCAGTAGAGCTGCACCCAGCCGACCTCGCGCACCGTCATCGCGTCCTGGTGCCCGCCCCACACGGACTGGGGCGTGATGCCGTCACGCGTGACGATCGACATCACGATCGGCAGACGCATGCCGGAAGTACGGAAATAGGGCTCGAACATGAAGGCGAGGCCCGGCCCGCAGGTCGCCGTGTAGGTGCGCGCGCCGGCCAGGGCACCGCCCTGCAGCACGGACAGCACCGAATGCTCGCCTTCGGCGTCGACGATGTCGGCGTCCATGCGGCCGTCGGCGATCAGCTTGGCCACGGCCTCGACCAGCGAGGACTGCGGCGTGATCGGGTACACCGCCACCATGTCGGGACGGGCCAGGGCAACGCCGAGCGCGGCCGCCTCATTGCCCTCGCACAGAATCACCTTCGGCTTCGGCGCCGTGCCGGCCGGCTTGTCGATGGTCGCAGTCGTCATTTCGCCTCCTCGATCATCGTGATCGCGCGATGCGGGCATTCGTTGGCGCAGATGCCGCAGCCCTTGCAGGTATTGAGGTTGAAATCGAACCAGGCGGCGTGCTCCTCGACGCACTGCACCGGGCAGTAGAGCCAGCACACGGCGCACTTGACGCACTTGTCGCGATCGACGACCGGTCGCATGCTGCGCCAGTCGCCCGGCAGCATCGGGCTCATGTCGGTTGCGACCGGACAGAGGTCGTCCGGTACGTTCGCCTTGACCAGGTCGAAGGCGGGATATCGGTGGTGGCGAGTCATGCCGCGGCCCTCCGGTTCAGCGTATGCACGACGGTCTCGTGATACCCGCGCTCGAGCGCGGTCATGTTCTGCGTGAGGCCCGCGTCGCGGAATTCCGACTCTTCCAGCACGCGCTTGAGCGCGTCGAGCGATACGATCCCGGTCGTGCGCGCAAACGCACCGAGCATCAGCGTATTGGTGATCGGCCGCTTGAAGATGTCCATCGCGATCGGCACGGCGTTGCATAGACCGACCGTCTCGACCGTGTCGGGTATCGTCATCGCCTCGAGCGGCAGGTGCGTGGCCTGGATCAGCGTTCCGCCCGGCTTGAGGCCCGCGAAGATATCCACCGACCGGAACAGCGACGGGTCGACGCAGATGATGCAGTCGGGCGTGTAGATGTTCGTCATCTGCCGGATTTCGCGGTCGCTGCAGCGCAGGAAGGACACCACCGGCGCCCCGCGCCGCTCGAAGCCGAACGACGGGACCGACACGGCGTACTTGCCTTCCTCCACCATGGCCGCGGCCAGCATGGCGCCGGCCATCACGGACCCCTGTCCGCCCCGGCCATGAAATCTCACCTCGTACATCACGTCTCCTCCAGTTCGCCGGACGGTCTTGCCGCCGACGTGACTCCCTTTCCGATGCGCCGGTCGTTCCGTTCGGGGGCTTCGATCAGGCCTTGGGCCGGGGCACACCCGACCAGCCGGGCTTGAGCGCCGGACCGGCCTTTCCGGCCCCGCGGACCGGCAGGTGCTGCAGGGACAGGCCCTGGTTGAAGGCCGCCCGCCGCACCAGCGTGTATTTCAGGTTCCAGCCCGCGGCCACCGCTGCCACGCCGGCGAGCGCCGACATCCAGGCCAGCGGTGCGAAACCGGTCAGGCCGACGACCACGAGCAGGGCGGGCAACGCATGCCCGACGAGCAGGAAGCGGTCGCGAAGGCCGCCGAGCACCGCCAGCGCACCGGCCGGTGCACCCGTGGCGGTCAGCCCGGCGAGGTAGCTGCGCCACACGAGATAACGGGCCACCAGCAGGGCCAGCAGCAACACCGCGAATCCGCTCCCCCAGGCACCGGCCTGCCACGCGAGCACGATGGCAAGCAGGGCCGCGCCTTCGGTCAGGCCGGTCGCCACGACCAGCGGCAGGCAACGCGGGTGACGCCATGCGGGGATGCCCTTGTTCGTCGACAGGATGCGCGCCTGGCTGTACACGAAGGCCAGGCCGAGCAGACCGGTCAGCACCATCAGGAGCGTCGCGCCGGACCACAGCGCCGCGAAGCCGCACAGGAACAGGACCGTCGCGACGGAGGCTTCGCGCGTCATCCAGGACGTCGACGGATGCAGATAGACGTTGAGCGCCCGGAACGGCCGGCCGATCTCGAACCAGACACAGGTCAGGCCGGCCCCGATGAGCGCCAGCCCGAGCAGGGCGGGGGCGGCGAAGCCGGTCCCGCCGAGCGCGGCCACGGCCGTCCATAGCAGCAGGCCGCCCCCCGCGCCGCCGAACACGAAGTTCGCGGCTGCACGCCAGTCCCAGTTGGTCTGCGGCCGTGGACTGAGCCGGTCGGAGTTCTTCAGGTTTCGGCTCTTCATGCTCGATCCCAAACGTAATAGACGCCCGGCCCCGTGCCCAGCTCCTCGTGCATGCGGAAATGCTGGGTCTCGCGCAGGAGACGGGAAACGTTGCTTTCCGGATCCTCGAGGTCGCCGAACTGCAGGGCGCCCGAGATGCAGCTGTTGGTGCACGCCGGCGTCACCTCCGGATCGACGCCGGGGATCTGGCCGGTTTCGGCGGCACGGTCGATGCGGTCGATGCAGAAGGTGCACTTCGTCGACACGTTGATGCGTGCCGGGTCGAAGCGGATCGCCTCGGAAGCGATCGGCTGGTCGCCGTAGGCGAACTTCGGTTCGTGCACGATCGAGCGCGCTTCGTACGGACAGGCCATCACGCAGTTGGCGCAGCCGATGCACAACTCGTAATCGATTGACACGAGCCCGTCGGCACGTTTCTTCGTCGCCGTGGTCGGGCAGACCTCCTCGCAGGGCGGCTCGTCGCAGTGCATGCAGGCGATCGGCAGGAAGCTGCGGCTCACGTCCGGGAACTCACCGGTCTCGATGTCGAGCACGCGCCGCCACTGCACCCCCGGCGGCGTCGCGTTCGCATGCTTGCAGGCGGCGGTACAGGTCTGGCAACCCACGCAGCGGCGCAGATCGACGACCATCGCGTAGCGGGTCATGCTTCACCTCCTTCGACCTTGCGCACCTGGACCCGCACGATGTCCGCCCCCGAACCGGTGGCATCGGTGAGGTCGAGCGACATCGGTGCGACGGTGTTCAGGCTCGGCATCCCGAAGTCCTTCGCGAAAGGCGTCGCCCAGTGATCGAACTGTCCCACGATGACGAGGGTGTCCGGCCGCACGCCTTGCGCGAGGGTAGCGCTGCCGAAGGTCACGCCGATGTGCGAGCGAATCTCGACCGCGTCGCCGTCGGCGATGCCGTGACGGGCCGCGGTCGTCGCATTCATGATCACGCCGGTGTGGCCGCGAACGTTCTGCGACACTTCGCGCATCAGCTGGATGCCCACGTTCCCCCCGGTGTGGTACTGCATGCTCTTGGTCGCGAGCAGCCAGAACGGGTAGTCGTCGGGATTGGCGCCCGATTTCACCAGATCGTCGACCCAGCGCTTGGGCACGTCGTGCCATTCGGGCAACGCGGCGTACTCGGACAGCTGCTCGTCCCACCACGACATGTCGTTCTCGTGCAGGCGGTTGCGCAGTTCGCGGCCAATCCGCAGCAGGCGCTCCTGGTAGGGCAACTCGAAACGCAGGCCGTGCTGGAGCATCGTCGGATACAGGTACCACTCGACCCGCGACATCGGTTGCGTGTAGAGGCCGTTCTCGCGGAACCAGTCCAGGCCGTGGACGTCGCTGCCGTCCGAGAGGTGTGCGGTCGAGGCCTTGCAGATCGCATCCCAGATGTCGTCGACCGAGTGTTCGGTCTCGGTGTCGAGCGAGAAGTCGTAGCCCTCGCCCTTGAGCGGCGCGCCGCTGCCCGCGCCGCGGTTCAAGGCCTCGTTGTACTCCTTGAGCAGGCCGGTGCGCTTGGCCAGCTCGGTGCTGATCCAGGTGAAGTCGCGCGCCTCGCCCTGCGGTTCGACCGCCGGCTGGCGCAGCACGACGCCGCGGTGATCCCAGAATTGCTCCATGTACTTGGTGCCGCCGACCTTGATGACCTGCACCGATTCCAGATCCGTCGCCTCGGGCAGCAACAGGTCGGCCATCCAGTTGGTCTCGTCGAAGGTGTAGGCAAAGGCGACGGTGAAGGGAAACTTCGCGATCGTATCGGTCAGCGTGCGCGTGTCCCAGAACGAGATGGCCGGGTTGGTGCGGTAGATGAACCAGATGTCCGGCAGCGTCGGATCGGGCATGTTCCAGTCGGTCGGCCGGTCGCGCTGGAACATCCAGGCGAGCTGGGTCGGACCGAGCGCCTGACTCCACGCCGAGTTGCCGACGATCGGCACCAGCGTGCGGTGGAGGTTGCGTCCGGTCGGCTGGGCGATCCAGTGCTCCTTGTCGGTGGCGTTGAAGTGCTGCGCCATGAAGCCGTCCTCGCCAGGCGCGACGCTGTCGTGCCGGTTGTCGTGGGGCCGGTTCAGACGCACGGTCGTACCCAGCGTACCCCCGGGCACTTCGAGTGCGCCGACCAGGACCGCCAGCACCGTGCGCGCCCAGCAGCACTCGTAGGCACCCCAGCCGTTATTGACGGACTTGCCCAACGTCACGGCGACCGGACGGAAGGGCAGCGTCCGGCCGTCGATCTCGATGGTCTCGCCGATGCACGCGTTCGCGAGGAACTCGCCGGCGATCCGTCGGATCGTGTCGGCCGGCACGTCGCAGATCGACGCCGCCCACTCCGGGGAGTACTTCCGGACATGGGCGACGAGCTTGGCGAAGGCCGGCTCACCCTCGACGTCGGTGTGTCCCCGGTGCTCGTCGTCCGCATCCAGCGTGACCGCCTCGCCGACGGTGAAGCGGCCTTCGAGCGCGGGCTTCACGCCTTCGCTATCGAACGGCACGGCGCGTCCCGAGCGCTCGTCCCACACCAGCGGCTTGTCGGTGGCCGGGTCGCGCAGATAGAGGCCGTCGGGTCCGACCAGATAGGGCGAGGAGGTGCGCTCGCGCAGGAAGGGCAGATCGAGCGCGTCGCGTCCATGCTCGTGGAGCATGACGTGGATCAGCGCGAACATGAAGGCCGGATCGGTCTTGGGCCGGATCGGCACCCATTCGGCCGAACAGGCGCCGGTCACCGAAAGGTGGGGTTCGACCTGCACGCGCTTGTACCCGCGCACCCGCGCGTCGGCATGGCGAATGACCGCACAGGGCCCGCCGGAGGCCTCGACGTTACTGCCGATCGAAAGTACGTATCGCACGTTGGGCGTATCGGCCGCGACGGTGAAGCCGCGGTGCCAGAACTCGCCGTAGAGGTGCTCGGAATGCACGCATTTGACGCCCTGCCCCGAGCCGAAGCTGTAGTCGATTTTTCGCCAGGCCGCCAGGAACGCCGGAAAGGATCCCATGTAGTTCGCAGGGGTCCCGCCGTGCCCGAAGGTCGCCGCGACCCGGGGCAAGCCGGCCGGATCGACGAGCCCCTTGGCCTGGATCGTGTTGAGCTTCTCCGCCACGAGGTCGAGCGCCTCGTCCCAGGAAATCGGCACGAAACCGGGATCCTCGTCGCGCCCCTTCTTCGGGTTCGTGCGCTTCATCGGGGACAGCAGCCGGTTCGGGTTGTAGGTCTTCTGCACCAGCCCGTAAGCCTTGACGCACACCTTGCCGTTGGCCGGATGCAGCTTCGCCGCGGCAAAGTTGGGCTCGATCTCGGTGGCGACGCCGTCCACGACCTTGACGGTCATGAAGTCCGGGCCGGACACGCAGTTGTAGCAGTAGGTCGGGACCTTCCGCACGGATTGTGTCTTGGCAACGCTCATGTCGGCCTCAATGAATTCTCTGGGGATGGGAGTACACGCTGTGGCGCTCCCCGCGGGCGAATCCGATCAGCGTGACGCCCGCGGCCTGCGCCATGCGCACGGCCATGCCGGTCGGAGCGGACACGGCGGCCACCACGGCAATGCCGACGGCGGCGGCCTTCTGGACGATCTCGTAGCTGGCCCGGCTGGTCATCAGGACGAATCCGTTGTCGAACGACCCGCCTTGTTGCGCGACGGCACCGATGAGCTTGTCGAGCGCGTTGTGGCGACCCACGTCCTCGCGCACGAGTTCGACCGCACCGTCCAGTGCACACCATGCCGCACCATGCACCGCGCCGGTCAGGTGAAACAGGTGTTGCATGGCCTCGAGTTCGGACTGTGCGCGCAGGAGGGCGCCTGCGGCGACCACGCCCCCGGCACTCACCCTCGCGGCCGGATGACGGATGACCTGGTCGAGGCTCTCGACGCCGCACAGGCCGCACCCGGTGCGTCCGGCCATCGCCCGACGCCGCTCCCGCAATGCGATGAAGCGCTCGCCAGGCACTCGCATGCGCACTTCGTTGCCCACCGGATGATCGACGACCTCGACCTCGTACAGCTCGCGGGCGGAGGAAACGATGCCTTCGCTCAGGCTGAATCCGGTGGCGAAGTCTTCGAGATCCTGGGGCGTGGCAAGCATCACCGCGTGGGACAAGCCCTCGTAGACCAGCGCGACCGGAACCTCCTCGGCAATCCTGTCTTCGCCGCTGATGGCGCCACCGTCGACCCAGCGCTGCACCCCATAGGTGCCGTGCGTATCGACCACCGTACCCGCAAGATCGTAGTCCATTGCATACCTCGCTACCGATTGCCCAGGCTGCCCGCAAAACCGCGAGAGTCACAGGGCCTTCAGTTAACGATACAAATTAAACCTACTTGAGTCAATGTTTTTGTATCGGATTTGAGGAAATTATTGGTGATCCAATGATTGTGCAATGCACCACGATAGTGCGCCCAATATCGGGATTCGTCGTGATTTGTTTGCGATCAAAGGCCGACACAGTCGCGACGGTCCGGGATAGAATAGAAACGCATTCCCCCGACATCACACAACGGCCGACGCAAATCGACAGAATGAAGAGCCGCTTTATCGATCAGTGGATCAAGGACTACCTGGCCCAGCGCCGCGTGCGCGCCAACTCCCTGATCATTACCGTATACGGCGACTTCATCGCTCCCCATGGCGGCACCGTCTGGCTCGGCAGCTTCATCCGCCTGGTGGAACCGCTCGGTCTGAACGAGCGCATGGTCCGCACCAGTGTCTATCGGCTGTCCCAGGACAAGTGGCTGGTGTCCGAGCAGATCGGGCGCAAGAGCTATTACAGCCTCACCGCCTCGGGACGGCGACGCTTCGAGCATGCCTACCGCCGCATCTACTACGTGCCCGACGAACGCTGGGACGGCGAATGGCAGATGGTGATCCTGCCGACGACGCTGGCCGCACCGCAACGCGACGCGCTACGCAAGGAACTGTCGTGGGCGGGCTACGGAACGGTCGCACCGGGTGTACTCGCCCATCCGTCGAGCGATACGGACACCTTGCTGGAAATCCTCCAGGAGACAGGGACGCACGACAAGGCCGTGACCATGACTGCACGCAGTCTCGGCGCATTGTCGAGCCGGCCGCTGCAGGATCTCGCGCGCGAGTGCTGGAATCTCGAGGCCATCGACGCGACCTACCGGGAGTTCAGCGACCGGTTGCGCCCGGCGCTGCGCGCGCTGCGTACGGCACGAAGCCTGGACCCCGAGCAGTGCTTCCAGGTCCAGACGCTGGTCATGCACGATTTCCGCCGCGCGCTGCTGCACGACCCCCAATTGCCGGAGCAGCTCATGCCCAGCGACTGGAGTGGCCTCGTGGCGCGTCAGTTGTGCCGTGAGCTCTACCGGCTGACCTACCGACTTGCGCAGCAACACCTGATGGCGGTGTGCGAAACCCCGAACGGCCCGCTCCCACCCGCCGCTCCGTACTTCTACGAGCGCTTCGGCGGCCTGGAGCGTGAGGCGGACGTTCCGGAACTCGAGGCAGGCTGAGCCCGTCTCGAGCGTATCCGATACGTTTTCTTCCAGGTATTCTAATTATTCTGTGTCTAATCCGGCGGGCCTGGCCAGGCCGGGTGAACCGCCGTTCAGGCGGGGAGCGGCTCCACCGCGTCGACCGGGCATACTTCGATGCATTGCGGTGTGTCGTAGTAGCCGACGCACTCGGCACAGCGCGTGGGGTCGATGACGCACTCTTCCTCGGAAACGAGCTTGATGGCCTCGGTCGGGCATTCCGGCAAGCAGACATCGCAACAGATACATTTCTTGTTGATCATCATCGCCATGGCGTCCCCCTCCAGTGATCGTATCGGTATCGCGTCACTGTCCGACCACGAATCCTGCCTCGAGTTCGTCCACGTGGAAGGTCGCCGCGGGCTCGTAGCGGAACGGAGCGCGATTTCCCTTGTATAGCACTTTGCCGACGTTGAATCCATCGTCGGTCATCAGTCGCCTGGCTGCGCGTGCCGGATCGTCGGTGAAATCGACCGGTGCGGTGCGCACGACGCGCTTCCATTCCTGCTGCTCGGGTCGGAAGGTCACGCAGGGACTCAGTACCTGAATGAGCGAGAAGCCCGGGTGGCGCACACCCTCGACGATCATCTCCGCGACGTTCTTCGGATCGCTGCTCGAACAGCGCGCGATGAAGTTCGCACCGGCCGCCAAGGCGACGACCAGCGGATGGAAGGGGTTGATGCCGGCCCCTTCCGGGGTCAGCTTGCTGCCATCCCAGTCCGGTGCAGTGGTCGGCGAAGCCTGCCCCTTGGTCATGCCATAGACCTGGTTGTCCATCACCACATAGGTCAGGTCGACGTTGCGACGGCAGGCATGAAGGAAGTGATTGCCACCGATCGAGAACCCGTCTCCGTCCCCGCCTGTGACGAGCACGGTCAGATCGGGCCGCGCCAGCTTCAGCCCGGTTGCGATCGGCAGGGCGCGACCATGCACGCCGTGAAATCCATAGACGCTGGTATAGGCCGGGATCCGGGACGAGCATCCGATGCCCGACACCACGGCCACCTCCTCGGGCGGCAACTGCATCGCCGCGAGCGCCCGGGTCACCGCCGCGAGGACGGAAAAATCGCCACAACCGGCACACCAGATCGGCTTCACGCCGGACTTGTAGTCCTTCGCGGTCAGCGGAGCAGCCTTTGCGCAGGTATCCATGATCAGTTCCTCCAGTCGGCCAGCTTTTCGAAGACCTCACCGGGACGTACCGGCAGGGGTCCTGGATGGTGCAGGGCACGCACCTCGCCGGGCAGGTCGTAATGCGCCCTCAGATAGCGGTAGAACTGGCCGCCGTGGGTCTGTTCGACGACGAGCACGCGGCGCACGCCGGCCAGCGCCGCATCCAGTTGCGCAGTCTGCAGCGGTGCGATCAGGCGCAGCGCGACCATCCTCGCCCGCCCGCCCGTGTGGCGCCAGCGCGCCAGTGCTTCGCGCACCGGACCGGTGCACGAGCCCCAGGTCAGCACCGCGGTGTCGGCTTCGCCGTCGTCGTCGATCTCCGCCCAGTGTTCGCCGTATGCATGGTCGGAGAGCTTGCGCAACCGCTTGTCGAGCTGTTCGCGATGATGCGAAGCCTGCGACGACGGATAGCCGGTTTCGCTGTGCGTGAGGCCGTCGGCGGTATACGCGCCGCCCGCCATGCCCGGCACCGCCATCGGCGAAACGCCGGAGGCGGTGATCGCATAACGGCGATACTCGCCCGCCTCGAGCGTTTGCGTATCGGGCTTTTCACGCTGGCCGATGAAGGCGATCGATGCGGTGCGGGGAATGACCGCGCGCGCCTGGCCCATCGCCTGGTCGGACAGCACGATCGCCGCGGTCTGCAGCGCCTCGGCCAGATGGACCGCCCACTGGGTCGTGAACAGGCAGTCGCCGACCGAAGTGGGCGCGAGCACGAGGTGCGGCGCGTCGCCATGCAGGCCGTAGATCGCGATGTTCAGGTCGCTCTGCTCGGACTTGGTCGGAATCCCGGTCGACGGGCCGCCACGCATGACATTGACGACGACGATCGGCACCTCGGCGGCGACCGCCATGCCCAGCGATTCGGTCATCAGCGCCAGACCCGGTCCGGAGGTGGCCGTCAGTGCCGGTACACCGCCGTAGGATGCACCGATGATCTGGTTGATCGAAGCGAGTTCGTCCTCGGCCTGCACGAGCACGCCGCCCACCTTGGGCAAGGCCGGCGCGAGCCATTCGAGCACCTCGGTGGCCGGGGTGATCGGATAGGCCGCTACGAAACGCACGCCGCCACGCAGCGCGCCCATTCCTGCGGCCTCGTTGCCGGTGATGCTCCAGCGATCGCTCGGGGTCTGCATCGGCCGCTCGAGACGTGGGACGGCCGGAAATCCTTCCGCTGCGTTCATCCCCTCCCGATAGGCCTCGATACTGGCCTGGATCGCCGCCTCGCCCTTGCGCCGCAGGTGTTCGCGCAGCACCGACAGCATGGTCTCGTCGTCCAGCCCGATCATCGCGCCGATCGCCCCGAGGGCGACCATGTTCGGCCGGCCGCCCTCGATCTCCTTGGCCAGTGCCTTCATCGGCAGGGCCACCTGGCGGGCCCCCATGGCGGCGATCTTGGGCGGGACTTCGCCCTCGTCCGGATCGCACAGAATGACGCTTTCGGGACCGAGCGGAATCTCGGCCGCGAAGCGATCGATATTTTCCCAGTCGATCGCGGCGAGCACGTGGTAGCCGTCATCGTGGGAAGAGACCGGTTCGGCTGACAGCCGGATCATCGAGGCCGCCTCGCCGCCCCGGATCTGGGGTCCCGACGATCGGGTCATGTAGGCGTACCAGCCTGCCCGTGCCGCCGCCTCGAGTAACAATCCGCCGGCCGTGACGACGCCGGCCCCGCCACTTCCGGCGATCACCAAGGAAACCGTTTGTCCCCGCATTCGCATTCTCCCGTCTGGCCCGTCCGCTCGATGCGGCGCACACACGCCGCATGCATGCTAACCGTAGCAGACATTTTGCTGGATGTCCAACTATTGGACATCAATTGCACGCCGGGGAGAAAACCTGTTCTTGTCGGGACTCCGCAGCAGGGCCGGTCGCGTTCGGTTCAGCCCAGCAGGGTTGCGATCCTTTCCTGAAACTTGTCGGCCTTGTGTGGACTGATGTTCGCGCGGATCATTGCCTGCAGCTTTTCAGCCTCGCGCCGTAATTCGTCACGGTCGCGGGCGTTATCGACCTTGACGGCGAAGAAGTCGGCATCCGGGCCGATCGCGTCCATGAGCAGGACGGTGATCTCTCGCTTGACCTCCTTGAGATCGGCTTCACGCCCGCCACCGCCTCCACCAAGCCCCTCCGCCTGGGCGGGTGCCGATGCCGCCGCCGTCTCCGTCGCGACGATGAAACCGCCTTCGATCAGGGCGTTCAGGTGCTCCTCCGCTTCTTCGGGCACGGGATGATTGGCGAGCAGTTCGCCGGCGGTGCGACGCCCGTCGATCATGATCAACAGGCTGCGCTGCCGCGCCGGGACACGGCGCGTACGCGAAGCGATTTCCTCCTGCCCGAGTTCGGTCTTCGCCAGAATGCTTCTCGGATCCATTCTTGTGTCTCTCCCCACGAACCTGCATCGGGGTCATGTTGCGATATGCGAACCCGATGCGCAAGGGTTCTTGCGTCCTGAACGATCGCCGGTTCCACGATTCGGGGAATTGCCCCGCAGAACGGCGCCTCGAAGGTCGCTCAGACGCTTTGGTCACGGCGCAAACTACGGTAGCATCCGAGGGCCGTTTCGAGACGGCTTCCCGACATGCAGAACGCACGAGAGATCATGACCCAGAAGAAGACCACGGACCGAAGCAGCCTCGACTTCGGCATCCTTCCCAAGCTGGCCGGCTACCAGCTGCGCATGGCCCAGATCGCCATCTTCCGCGATTTTGCGGACTCGGTCGGGGAGTTCGACGTCACCCCCGGCTTGTTTGGCGTACTGGTCATCATCGAAGCGAACCCCGGTCTCAAGCAAAGCGACCTCGCACGCGCGGCCCACCTGGACCGCTCCACGGTCGTGTCCATCATCGACAATCTCGAACGCCGCAAGCTCGTCGAGCGTCATCCCGCACAGCACGACCGCCGCTCCAACGCGCTGTTCCTCACCCCTGAGGGGAGCAGCCTGCTCAAGACGCTGAAGCAGCGCGTCAACAGCCACGAAAGGCGTCTCGTCGAACACCTCACCGCAGACGAGCACACCACGCTGATCGCACTGCTCAAGAAGATCTTCCCGGAACACCGCTGACCATCGGTATCCCATCGACACCGTTCATGCACGCAATTTCTGTTTGACTTCCAACAATTTGGTTGCCACACTACGAGTATTGCAAGATTGCCGGAGTTTCACGATGGGTATTCGGGACAAGGTCGAGCGCCTGTGCGCGCGCCTGCACGACGCACCGCAGCACGCCACGCAGGGCGCGGTGCTGTTTGTCGATCTGGAGCGCCGCGAGACCAGGCGCAAGTATCTTCCCCTGGAAGTGCTGCAGAACTTCCTCGGCGGGCGCGGGGCGAACATGTTCCTGCTCTACAACCTGCTCGAGGAGGAGCGCGATGCGCTCGACCCGGAGGTTCCGCTGATCTTCGGCGCCGGCACGCTCACCGGCGAGATGCCGTCGGCCACGCGCGGCAACTTCACCAGCCGCTCGCCCGACAGCTACGCGATCCTGGACACCAGCGGCGGCGACTACTTCCCCGCCTTCGTCAAGCGTCACGGCTACGACCACCTCGTGCTCTACGGTCGCGCGCCGGAATGGACGTTGCTGCGCATCGCGCACGAGACCGTCGAGTTCCACGACGCGACCCCGTATGTCGGACTGGACAATCTCGACACCGCGGCCGCGGTCGAACGCGACTTCCAGTGCACCGAGCGCAAGGACATGGCGCTCGCGCGTATTGCGACCTCGGGGGAGAACCTCGCGTTGTGCAGCGGCATCATGGGCGGCATCAAGGCGATCTGGGCGCGTGGTGGCGGCGGCGCCAAGATGGGTTCGTTGCGGCTCAAGGGCATCCTGATCCACGGCAAGCCCGACGAAGCACCGATGCAGAAGGCGCTGAAGGAGCACAACAAGGTCATCGGACGCAAGATCACGTCGACTTCGGTGATCAAGAACGCACTCAAGAAGGTCGGTACGCCCTTCCTGTACAAGCCTTCGCGCGTGCTCGGCGCGCTGGGCACGAAGAACAACCAGGCAACCTCCTGGCACGAAACGCTGGACGCGGACAACTTCGATCCGTACCGCCCGGGCATGGACGGCTGCTTCAAGTGCCCGGTGCACTGTCGCAACCTCAACGACATGACCCCGGAGGGCAAGGGCGGCTGGGGCTCGGCCGCGCTCAAGGGCCTGACCGGAAACGCCAGCTACGACAAGGCCCAGGCCGAGATCGAGCACCAGAAGCAACGTACCTACAACGGCATCCGCGGCGATGGCGTATTCGACAAGTACGACAAGGGAGACGGTCCGGAGTACGTCACCGTCGGCAAGTTCGGGCCGATGATCGGACTGTCCGAGCCCGAGCACGTGCTGCGCCTGAACAACATCCTCAACGACCTCGGGCTCGACTCGGCCTCGACCGGAAGTGCGATCGCCTGGGCGATGGAGCTGTGGCAGCGCGGCCTCATCGACGCCCGCCATACCGGCGGGCTCGACCTGTCCTGGGGCAACTACGACGTCGTCGAGAAGCTGCTGTTCATGACCGCGAAACGCGAGGGCTTCGGCGACACCATCGCCGATTCGGCGCGTGCCGTGGAGCGGGGCAAGTACCCGGCCGAAGCGCTCGACTACCGCATGGCGGTCAAGGGCCTGTTCCAGTCCGATCCGCACGACTCGCGCATCCTCAAGGCCTTCGCACTCGGTCTGTCGGTCGCGACCCGCGGCATGGACCACCTGCGCAACCGCGTGACGCTGGAGATCAACGCCCGCATCAACGACGATGCGGCCTTCAAGACAGAGCTGTACGGCGGCACGGTGGCCCCTCAGCCCAACAGCTACGAGGGCAAGGAAGTGGCCGTGCGCCGCTGCGAGAACACCTACGCGGTCGGCGACTCGGTCGGCATGTGCCGCTTCAACACCAAGCTGTTCAACTCGCCGACCCTGCCGGATCTCTCCGATTTCGCCGCGCAGCTCGGCACGATCACGGACCGGAAGCTGGAGGCCTCGGATCTCGACGCGATCGGCCGCAACATCATCGGCCTCGAACGCCTGCTCAACTTCCGGCTCGGCCTGCGCGCCCGCGACGACACCTTGCCGCGACGCTGGTTCGAAGAGTCCATCGAGGTCGGCCCGTTCAAGGGTGAGAAGGTCGACCGCGAGCAGTTTGAAACGATGAAGGCCCGCTTCTACGCGCTGACCGGCCTGAATTCCGAAGGCATCCCCTGTACCGACTGGCATGCCGAACTGGCCCGGGCAACCACCGGCTTCGCGGTTCGGGTCGAGTTGCCCAAGCCGCTACCGGGCGCTCCCGAGAAGACCCTCGTCATCGACGAGCCGGTCGACAACGTGCTGGCGTTGCGCGACGCCCTCCGGCGCAGGCTGCCCGAAGCGCGCGAAGCGCTCGAAGATGCCTCCTGGAACATCGCGGTCAACGACGCCATGCTGCTTTCCGGCGAGAAGGACGCCGCACTCCACGATGGCGACCGGGTCACGCTGATCCCGGCGATCGCCGGAGGCTGAGCGCCCCGACCCGGCAACGGATACGCCCGGGATCCCCCTCTTGCGAGGCCGCGCACGACGACGTGCGCGGCCTCGTTGCTTTGGGTCGGACGGATCGCCCGCATCAACCGGTGCAATGCATTATCGTGCATCTTCGTAAGGCCCCATAGCTTCGCCGCAAGTCGTCAATCGGCATTTACCCCCAGAATTCTTGACCTCGGTCTAGTCTCATTGTTAGCGGCTATCTAATCGATAGTTTTACTCTAGTGCTTGTCTGCACTATATTGCCTACAAAGAACTGTTCTGCCGTCCGCCCCCACGGCAGCCCCGAAGGAGATGACCATGGAAGCAGCCGCAACCCGTTCCGACCGTCCCGTCGACGCCCCCGTCGATTACCGCACCGATCCGTCGCAATATCGTCACTGGAAATTTTCCTGTGACGGTCCGGTAGCGACCCTTGTCCTCGATGTGGACGAAAACGCCGGGATCCGCCCCGGCTATGCCCTCAAGCTCAACTCCTACGACCTCGGTGTCGACATCGAGCTGCACGACGCGCTGCAGCGGATCCGCTTCGAGCATCCGGAGGTCCGCACCGTGGTGTTCTCGTCGGGCAAGCCGAAGATCTTCTGCTCCGGGGCCAACATCTACATGCTGGGCCTTTCCACGCACGCGTGGAAGGTCAATTTCTGCAAGTTCACCAACGAGACCCGCAACGGGATCGAAGACGCGAGCCGTCACTCGGGACTCAAGTTCATCGCCGCGTGCAACGGCACGACCGCGGGCGGCGGCTATGAACTCGCGCTCGCCTGCGACGAGATCGTGCTCGTCGACGACCGCAATTCGGCCGTTTCGCTGCCGGAGGTACCGCTGCTGGGTGTGCTGCCCGGTACCGGCGGACTCACCCGCGTGACCGACAAGCGCCGCGTACGGCGCGACCATGCCGACATCTTCTGCACGATTTCCGAGGGCGTGCGCGGCCAGCGCGCGAAGGACTGGCGCCTCGTCGACGAAGTGGTCCGGGCGCAACAGTTCGACGAACACATCGCGGCCCGCGCGGCCGCCCTGGCCGAGCAATCGGATCGTCCGGCCGACGCCCGGGGCGTGGCCTGGCCGCGCCTGGAGCGCCGCGACGACGCGAACGGCTATCACTATGAGTTCATCGAGGTCACGATCGACCCGGACATGCGCACGGCCACACTCACCGTTCGCGCGCCCTCGGCGGTCACGGCCACGAATGCGGGCGAGATCGCAGCCGAAGGCGCCAACTGGTGGCCGCTCAAGATGGCGCGCGAACTCGACGACGCGATCCTGAACCTGCGCACCAACCACCTCGAGATCGGCCTGTGGCTGCTGCGTACCGAAGGCGACCCGCAGGTCGTGCTCGACCTCGACGCGACGTTGGAAGCCAATCGCGATGACTGGTTCGTGCGCGAGACGATCGGCATGCTGCGCCGAACGCTGGCACGGCTGGACGTCTCGTCGCGCAGCCTGTTCGCGATCGTCGAACCCGGTTCCTGCTTCGCCGGCACCCTGCTCGAACTCGCGCTCGCCGCTGACCGCTGCTACCTGCTCGACGACCCCGACGGCGCGAACCGGATCGGGCTGTCGACACTGAACTTCGGGACTTTCCCGATGGTGAACGGCCACTCGCGCATCGCCACCCGCTTCTACGAGGAAGCCGACCCGATCGCCGCGGCACGCGAACGCGCCGGAAGCCTGCTGGGTGCGGCCGACGCCTTCGCGCTCGGGCTCGTGACCGAGATCCCCGACGAGCTCGACTGGGAGGACGAGATCCGCATCGCGGTCGAGGAGCGCGTCGCCCTGTCGCCCGACGCACTGACCGGGCTGGAAGCCAACCTGCGTTTCGGCATCTTCGAGAATCTCGAAACGCGGATCTTCGGACGGCTGTCCGCCTGGCAGAACTGGATCTTCAACCGCCCCAACGCCGTGGGCGAGAACGGCGCGCTCAAGGTCTTCGGATCCGGGCGCAAGGCGCAGTTCGACCGCAAGCGCGTATGAAGCCCCTGCATCGCAAACCATGACAACAGACCGCGCCGAAGGCGGACGCGGCGACCCCTGAAGACCCGAGGAGTGACACGAAATGATCAACTACAGCGAACGTATTCCCAACAACGTCGGACTGTCGAGCAACCGCACGCTGCAGCGCGCGCTCGAGCACTGGCAACCGTCCTATCTCCAGTGGTGGCAGGAGATGGGGCCGGACGGCTCGACCGGCTATGACGTATACCTGCGCACCGCGATCAGCGTCGACCCCAAGGGCTGGGCCAACTTCGACTACGTGAAGATGCCCGAGTACCGCTGGGGTATCTTCCTCGCCCCGCAGGACGGCGAGCGCAAGATCCATTTCGGCGAGCACAAGGGCCAGGACGCGTGGCAGGAAGTGCCGGGCGAGTACCGCTCGACCCTGCGCCGCATCATCGTCACCCAGGGCGACACCGAGCCGGCCTCGGTCGAACAGCAGCGCCACCTCGGACTCACCGCGCCGTCGCTCTACGATCTGCGCAACCTCTTTCAGGTCAACGTCGAGGAAGGGCGCCACCTGTGGGCGATGGTCTATCTGCTCCACGCCTACTTCGGCCGCGACGGCCGCGAGGAGGGCGAGGCCCTGCTCGAGCGCCGCTCGGGCGACGCCGACAATCCGCGCATCCTCACCGCGTTCAACGAGAAGACGCCCGACTGGCTTTCCTTTTTCATGTTCACCTTCATCACCGACCGCGACGGCAAGTTCCAGCTCGCCTCGCTCGCCGAGTCGGCGTTCGACCCGCTCGCGCGCACCTGCAAGTTCATGCTCACCGAGGAAGCGCACCACATGTTCGTCGGCGAATCGGGCGTGGCGCGCATCATCCAGCGCACCTGCGAGGTCATGAAGGAACTCAAGACCGACGACCCGGCCCTGCTGCGCGCAGCCGGCGTCATCGACCTGCCGACGCTGCAGAAGTACCTGAACTTCCACTACAGCGTCACCAGCGACCTGTACGGTGCCGAAGTCTCCTCCAACGCCGCGACCTACTACACCAACGGCCTCAAGGGGCGCTTCGACGAAGGCAAGATCGACGACGACCACAAGCTGCAGGCCGACGAGTATCCGATCCTCGACGTCTCGGGCGACCGCATCGTCACGCGCCACGTGCCGGCACTGTCGGCCCTGAACGACCGCCTGCGCGACGACTGGATCGCCGACGTGCAGGCCGGCGTCGACCGCTGGAACCGGATCCCTGCGAAGTTCGGCTTCGACTTCCGCTTCACGCTGCCGCACAAGGGCTTCCACCGCCGCATCGGCATCTTCACCGACCTGCACGTGAGTCCGGACGGGCGTATCCTGTCGGAGGCGGAATGGACCCACCACCACCACGAGTGGCTGCCGAACGAGCAGGATCGCCTCCACGTCCATTCGCTGATGGGGCCGTGCCTGGAGCCGGGCAAGTTCGCGAACTGGATCGCCCCGCCGTCACGCGGCATCAACAACCAGCCGGTCGACTTCGAGTACGTCCGCTTCAATTGAGGGTTCCGCCATGAACGCGCCGGCCGAGCACGCGAACATCGCCAGACAGCACCTGATCGACCCGGAGATCTGCATTCGCTGCAATACCTGCGAAGAGACCTGCCCGATCGACGCGATCACGCACGACTCGCTGAACTACGTCGTCAAGTTCGACGTCTGCGAGGGCTGCATGGCCTGCATCTCGCCGTGCCCGACCGGGGCGATCGACTCGTGGCGCAACGTCGAGCGCGAGACCCCCTATACGGTCGAGGAGCAGTTTTCGTGGGAGGTGCTGCCCGACACCCGCGACCTGGACGAGATCGAAGCCGCAGTCGGACCCGCCGAAGGAAGCCCGACCCCGACCGAAGTGCGCGAACTCACCGAAGTGGCTACCGCCGGCCAGGGCGGTGCCGCGCTCGCACCGTGGTCGGCCGCCCATCCCTACGTCAACCTGTACACCCCGGCCCACCCGGCCACGGCGACGGTGCGCGGCAATTACCGTCTGACCGCGGAGGACGCCTCCAGCGACATCCGCCACATCGTGCTCGACTTCGGCGCCACGCCGTTCCCCGTGCTCGAGGGCCAGTCGATCGGCATCGTGCCGCCCGGCACGGACGAGAACGGCAAGCCGCATCTGCTGCGCATGTACTCGGTCGCGAGCCCGCGCGAGGGCGAGCGCCCGCACTACAACAACCTCGCGTTGACGGTCAAACGCGTCACCGAGGATCACGAAGGCAAGCCCGTACGCGGCATCGCCTCGAACTACCTGTGCGACCTGAAGAAGGGCGACACGGTCCAGGTGACCGGCCCCTACGGTGCGAGTTTCCTGATGCCCAACCATCCGGGCTCTTCGATCCTGATGATCTGCACCGGCACCGGCTCGGCGCCGATGCGCGCGATGACCGAAAGGCGCCGGCGCCGCATGCATCTCAAGGAGGGGGGCGAACTGGTGCTGTTCTTCGGTGCGCGAAGCCCCGACGAGCTGCCGTACTTCGGACCCTTGCAGAAGCTGCCGAAGGATTTCCTCGACATCCATCTCGCATTCTCGCGCGTGCCCGACCGGCCCAAGCAATACGTGCAGGACCTCATCCGGGAGCACGCCGACACCGTGCTGCGGCTGCTCGAGGACGAACACTGCTACCTCTACATCTGCGGCCTGAAGGACATGGAAACCGGCGTTCTCGAAGCCTTCCGCGACCTGTGTCGTGCCCACGGGCGGAACTGGGACGAGATCCGGCCACAATTGCTCGCGTCCGGGCGCTTTCACGTCGAAACCTACTGACGAACGCGCACCCGGTTCAACGCGTCAGGACCAGTCCGGATGCACGTGCGCATGCCGGTGCTGCAGGTCGCCGTGGCCATGCACGTGGCGGTGCGCGAGATTGTGGGCGAGCAGCAGGTCCATGTCCCCCAAGGCGGCATCGGTCGGCCCGTCGTAGGCGACGCGGTGCGCCTCCGACAGGATCACGCTGCGGTGGCCGAATTCCGGCGCCAGCCCGAGGTGGTGGGTCGCGATGACCGTCGTGATCGCCTGCCCGGCCAGCCAGTCGAGGAGCCGTCCGACGGTGCGTGGGTCGAGGTTGGCGGTGGGTTCGTCGAGCAGCAGCACGTCCGGCTCGGTCGCCAGCAGGCAGGCCAGGCACAGGCGTTGTTTCTCGCCGCCGGAAAGCTGGCTCGGCGGCCGATCCAGCCGGTCCGCGAGCCCCGTCCATTCAGCCCAGTGGCGCACCCTCGCTGTACGCTCGGCGGGGTCGAGGTGGCCCAGGCCATAGCCGATCTCGTCGGCTACGGTCGGGTTGAACAACATCGCTTCGGGATGCTGGAACATCAGGGCCACCCGCCGGCGGAAATCCCGCACCCAGGGCCGATCGCGCAGGCGAGCGGCGTCGACCGGCGTGCCCTCGAAGCGCAGCACCCCGCGGGCCGGTGCGATCAGCCCGTCGAGCACGCGCAGCAGCGTGCTCTTGCCACAACCGTTGGCGCCGAGCAGCACGACGCGCTCGCCGCGGCCGATCGTCAGATCGAGGTCGACCAGCGCATCGCCGCCTTCCGGCCAGGCGACACAGACCTTCTCGAGTTCGAACACCGCCTCAGTCATCGAGCGCCCCGCGCGAGCGCATGCCGAGGGTGAGCGCCTCGGCGTTGTGCACCGACCGGTCGAGCAGGCCCAGCCCGTGGGCCGCCACGGCGCGCGTGCGAGTGTGCAGGCTCGGCGGCTCGACGCTGCGGCTTTCGAAGGCGGCCCGGTAGTCCGCATGCTGGCGCAGCAGCCCGGCGATGTGCACGCGCACGATCGCGAACCAGCGTCGCGCCGCCGGCCAGCGCGCCAGCGCACGATCGAAGTCCACCGCACGCGCGGTCCAGGCGACCAGCACGCTCAGGAGCAGCACACGCAGATTGAGCAGGACGAGATAGGCCCCGTCGATCGCGCCGGCCCACCAGCCCGCCAGCACCATGCCGGCCGAGATCATCACATTGACCGGCAGTACGACCCGCAACGCCCGCCAAAGCAAGGCGCCCCGCCCAGGTCCCGACAGCAACACCGCCGCAAGCAGCGCACCGGCCAACCAGCGCGGATCGTGCACCAGCGTCGCCGCGAGCACGGCCGCAATGCAGGCGAGCACGCACAGGGTTTCGCGATCGTCCGGCCGCAAGCGCATCATGGGGCCGCCCCAACCCAGCGGCGCCGCTGCGCGTGGCGCAGGATCAGCACGGTCAGCACGGCCTCGCCGGTCGCGATGAAGGCGTGGGGCACGAGGATCGCCGGCACCGTCACCCGCGGACCGAACGGAAAGAACAGCGGGGAGCCGTCCGTGGCCTGTGCAATCGTGGGTTGCAGTCCGAGCACGAGGGCGACGATCAGCGCGGAGAGCAGGATCGAGACCCACACGCCCAGCGCGACCGCGGCCTCGCGGTGCACCGGTGAGAACACGCGGGCGACACCGACTGCGGTCCACGCGCCGACGAAACCCATCGCGAGCGCATTGAGCGGCAGCGCAGTCAATCCGCCGGCGCCGATCACCAGCGCCTGCAGCGCGAGCACCAGCGTGTAGGCCATGAAGGCGGTCCACGGGCCGAACACGAGCGCGAGCAATGCCACCCCGATCGCATGCCCCGAGGTGCCGCCGGGCAACGGCACCATCAACGTGGACAGCACGAAGGCCAGCGCGGTAAACACCGCCAGCCGCGGCAACGCCGCATCACCGAGCCGGTCGTGCAGCCGGCGGGCGCCAAGCACCCACAACGGCACCGCCACGGCCAGCGCCGGGAGATAGGTTTGCGGGGACAGCAGGCCGTCCGGAATGTGCATCCGCTCAGGCCTCCGGGGTCGCGGCCGGCGGCCGTCGCCGTCGCAGCAGCACGAGCACGCCGAAGGTACCGAACACCAGCGCCACCCCGGTCAACACGTGCGGCACGGCGCCGGGTGCCGCGGCAAAGGCGGCACGGCCGGAGGCATCGACGTCGATCGTCACAACCGCGCCGTGGCCATCCTCGGTCGCCACGCGCACCCGCCACGGTCCGGGCGTGTTGGGCCGGAACACGACCTCGCCGTCGGCATTGACGAATCCGCGCTGGTAGGGCCGGTCACGGCCCGGCGCGAAGACCTCGTAGGGTTCGAACCAGGGTTTCTCGTCGCCACCCTGGAAGAAGAAATGTACGACGACGACCTCGCCGGCACCGGTCTCGTGCAGCAGCACATGCGCATGAGCCGCGGCAGGCAGCCACAGCCACGCGACGAGCAGCGGAATCAGGCGGTCCAGGTGCATGGTAATCGCAGTGGCCGGGTCAGCGAACCGTGATGGTCAGCGTCGCATTGTAGTGAAGCCGGTCGCACACGTCCGGATTCGGGTAATCCTCGCCTGTACTCGCTCGCACCATCCAGTGCCCTGCGCGATCGAGCGGCACCGCGACCCGGCCTTGGGCATCGGTCATGAGCTGTACCGGATAGTCGGCTTCGCCCTCCGCCTTCTGGTAGCCGGCGTAGATCGCATTCACCTCGCCCTGCCAGGGCTGGTCATGAAAGACAATGCGCAGGGGCAGGGTGCCGCCGGCCGACAGCGCCCCGGGACCCGCTTCCACCACGAGTTCGAACGCGTGTCCCACGGGTATTCCTGCCGCGCCGGCTTCGGCGCCGCCGCCGACCAGCGCCTTGACGGTGTTGTTCGAGAGACTGCAGCTGCGCGCGTCCGGAAAGTCCTTCCTGGAGCCGCGCCGGCCGCCCTCCGGGGTGCGGCTGTAGTAGCTCGTACGCTGCACGCCGACGAGCACGGCTGCGCCCTCCAGCGCTGCCGCGGGCACCGTAAAGCGCTCGGCCTTGCCGTTCAGCGCAATCGCATGCACGCCTTGCGTGCCAACCAGGGTCAATGACTCCAGGCGATCCGCCGACAAGACGCCATCGACCGGGAAGCGATGTCCCCAGGCGACTTCGAATTGCAGCGCTTCGCCTGCGCCGGGAGCATGCGAATCGAGGGTGAGCCACGGATAGTGGGCGGCGGCAAGGCCGGAGGCGGTACCGAGCAGCAGTGCGAGAACGAGTCGTGCGGGGTGCATGCGTTGTTCCTTGCGGGTCGATGGAAGACGGGAACCTTCAGAACTGGGCACTGAGCGTCGCAGAGATGCTGCGGCCGGTACGCCAGGTGGTTTCCCTCTCTCCCTTGCTGGAGTGGGTGAGGTTGTTGATTTCGAGGCTGGCGCGGGCGTGCGTGCCCAGCGCGTGCCAGAAGCTCAGGTCGGCAACCGAGTGCGACGGGTTGGACTGGGTGTTGGTCGCGTTGCGATATTGGCGGCCATAGGTCGATACGCTGAGCTGGGCACCGCCGCGACCCGACGCCAGCACGTAGGACGGGGTGAGCGTCAGCGTAGTCTCCGGCACCCAGGGCAGGCGATTGCCCGTGTCGGCATCGCGCGCGCGGGTCCAGGCCGCCGATGCCCCAAGCGCAAAGCCGGTGGCGGCCCCGGCGCGCAGCGAAAGCTCGGCGCCGGTGATGCGAGCACGTTCGAGGTTGGCATAGGAGAGCACGGGAAGTCCATCGATCGTGCGGCCGGTGTCGCTGCGCACGACCTTGTCGCGAAGGCGCGTGTGGTGCAGCGTCACCGCAGTCCACAGGCTGCCGGGATGCCAGCGCCGTTCCCAGCCCAGGTTCAGGTTGAGCGCCTTCTCGGCCTTGAGGTCCGGATTCGACTCGTCGTAGTTGCTGCCGTGGCGGAACGGTGCGTCATAGTAGAGTTGGCGAATCGTCGGCGACTTGAACGCGGTGCCCAGCGACGCGCGCCAGGTGCCCGCACGTTCGGTCAGCAGGCTCGCGGCCAGCCGCGGACTTACCGAGGTCCCGTAGCGCGAATGGTTCTCGAGGCGTACGCCCGGCACCAGCGTCAGGCGCTCGTCGAGCAGAAATATCTCGTTCTGCGCATAGAGGCTGGCGGTGTCGATGTTGCGCTTGACGTTGACGGTCTCGACCGGTTGGGCCGTCGGATAATTCTTGAACAGGTAGTCGAGGCGCTGGCGCTGCAGTTCGGCCCCCACGGTCAACCACTGCGTTTCTCCGAAGCGCGTGTAGATCGCCTCGAGCTGGTCGATGCCTACGTCGCCATAGCGATAGCCGTGCGCAAAGCCGGCAAATCCGGTCACGAAATCCTGGTTGAAGCGGCTGGCCGACACGCGTAGCTGATGGTGCCCACTTCGCCCGTCGAGCGCGACGACGCCGCGCCAGTCGTCGTACTTGCGGTCGAAGCGGGCTGGCGCATCGTGGGCCTTGCGTCGCGCATGCGCGACGTCGAGCTGGAGTTCGGCGCGCCAGGCTTCGCTCAGCCGGTGGGTGAGCCGCGCGCCGAGGCTGTCGCGCCAGGTCCTTTGCGCATCCTGGCCGTTGCCCTCGTCCTGCTCGCGCGCGAGCATCACCATCGCGTCGGTCGCCTCGCCGAGGGCCACGCCGTAGCTGGCATTGACCAGCAGGCTCTCGCGATGGCGGTCATTGGCGGCCACCCCCTGGCGCTTGGTCATGCCGTAGCGCCCGACGCTGACCGAAGCGCTGCCCCCGGCGCCTGACTCGGGCCGGCGGGTGATGAGGTGGATGACCCCGGCCATCGCATCGGCGCCATACAGGGCCGAACCCGCGCCCTTGACGATCTCGACGCGCTCGATCATCGCCAGCGGGATCTGGTTCAGGCTGATGCCATAGTCGCCGTGCGCACCCATGCCGCCATGCACTCGGCGCCCGTCAACGAGGATCAGCCCGTAGCCCTCGTTGAGCTGCAGGCCGCGCAGCGTCAGCCGCAGATTGTCCGAGCCGATCACGTCGTCGAGGTTGGTCGCGGCGGCCCCGGGCACGCTGCGCAGCAGCTGCGGCAGGGCGCGTGCGCCGGAACGTTCGATCTCCGCACGGTCGATGACCAGCGTCTCGACCGGCACCTCTGCGATCGGGTGGGGGGTCCGCGTCGCGGTGACGACGACCTCGCCCAACCGTACCAGAGCATCGGACGCCGCAACGAACCCGCAAACAGGCGACAGCAACATCATGATCAGAAGAGGACGGAGTGTTTGCAAGGTGTGGACTCCCGGTCGCTGGGCGCCGGTAGGAAAAAAATAACATATCTTCCTAACAACAATCGTGCCAGTTTCCACAACCATTTAACAACAACAGCTTAGCGATTTTTGTACGCAGCAGGATGCCATTGCGGAAAGTGGGTTTCCGCAAAACCCGAACAGATCGAAAAGAAGATAGCCGGTCGACAGCGTGTTGCTTTACGCCGACGGTTCGCTGCCCCCGGAGCGTGCGGGACGGTGGCTGTCCGAGCGCGCTGCAGCCGAGCGGCGACGCCACCACAGCGGCACCATGGCCATTGCGACCAGGATCTCCAGGCCGGCGACGATGAAGAACACCGGAAGATACGGGTCCGCGCCGGCGGCGCGGAAGGTCGCGACCAGCGTCCCGCCCAGGAGCGGCCCGAGTGCGAAGCCGAAGGAGCCGGCCATGTTGAAGCCGGCCATCGTGCTCGCCCGCTGGCCCGGACCGGCCAGTTCGGCCGTGAGCACCAGCGAGGGGGCGTACATCAGCGCTGCGACAACGCCGCCTGCGGCCATCACCGCGATCATCGCATCCGCGGGCACGAGACCGAGTACGACGAGAAAGACCCCGTACAGGGCACTGCCCAGGATCATCATGCCCAACCGGTCCCAGCGTCGGCACAGGATGCCGCTCGGATAGGTCAACAGCGAGAAGGGGATCAGGAACGCCGCCATCACGAGCCCGATGCGCGGCGCGGAGAGCTCCAGCACGGTGCCCAGGTAAAGCGAGAAGGTCGACACGATGAAGCCCACAGTGAGCCGGTCGACAAAGGCGAACACGTAGGGCACGGCAAGCATCCGGTTGCCCGACAGCGCCCGCAGCAGCGCGCGCGGCTTCATCCGCTCGGTCCCGGGCGGCGCGTCGCGCAGGACCAGCGGCACGGCGAGGGCGAGGGCGAGCATGGCCCAGCCTCCGAACCACGGCACGCGGAGGGCCTCGACGGCTCCGATCCAGCCGCCAAGCGGTGCGCCACTGGCCACGCCCAAGCTCACGGCGGCCCCCACTGCCCCCATCGAGATACCGAGCCCCTCGCGCCGGGCATGATCGGCCCCGAGCGTCATCAGCAGCGACAGGGACGTCATGTGCGCGCAACCTTCGAGGAAACGCAACACCAGCATCGTTTCGTAGGTCCAGTCACCGGTCAGCAAGAGCAGCGTCAGGCCATTGACGGCGAAGGCCGCGGCGATCAGCGGCACGCGGCGACCCAGCCCATCGGAGGCGAGCCCTGCCAGCGGTGCCGCCAACAACGCGCCGATCATGTTCACCGACATGAACAGGTGGCGGGCGAGATCCCCGGTTTCCGGAAAGCGTCCCTGCGTCAGCTCCGACAGCACCGGGACCATTCCGGTGACGGGCAGCATGAGCAGATAGATGATGGCGGCGAGGGCGAGGAGTTGCATCGTTCGGTGCGCTACGGTTCGGGCGAAGGCCGGTCGACCGTGCCATTAAACCATCAATCGGCCTGCGGGCACGCGACGAAGCCGTGATCGACACGCTTCGACAGCGTCGGATTGTGCACCGCACCAAATAGTTCTTGACAGATCGAATCAAACGTCTACTATGGAATTGTGCGCTGCACCATTTTCTGCTTCCGAGCGGTGCGGCGAAAGACGACAACCCAAGGAGAGTCTCATGAATACCCACTTCGAAACCTTTTCCACCCGTCACAAAGCCGCTGTCGACACCACCCTCGCCGCGCTGATGAACACCTGGGAATCGGCCGAACGACTGGCTGCACTGAACCTGAGCACGGCCCGTTCGCTGTTCGACGACGCGACGGCCCGCACCAAGGCGCTGCTGTCGGCCTCCAATCCGGAGGAGTTCCTCGCGATCCAGGCCGACATGGTCGAGCCGCTGGCCCAGAAGTCGGTGAGCTACTGCCGCGAGTGCTACGAGATCGTCGCCCAGAGCGTCGAACAGGCGAGCAAGCCGGTCGAGCAGCAGATCGCCGAGTTGAACAAGGTCTTCGGCGCCGAACTGGAGAAGGTCGCCAAGTCGGCTCCCGTCGGCTCCGAAGCCGCACTGGCCGCGGTGCGCAGCGGGATCGCCGCCGCGAACTCGACCTACGACCAGATGACGAGCGCCACGCGCCAGGTCGTCGAGCTGGCCGAAGCCAACGTGGCAGCCGCCACCGACGCCGCCGTCAAGGCCGTCAGCCGCGCGCCGAGCGCCGCACGCCGTCGCAAGAGCGCGTAACGACCCGCGAACGGCCGGCAATGTGGCCCCCCGCCTTCCAGGCGGCGGGGCCGCTTTCGTTTACGTCCCAAGTCCAGGCCGCTCGTAAGGAACCGACACGACGGCCCGACCCTCCATAGTGCAAGGGGCCGTATTGCGGCGCCATGCCGGGAGGGTCGAAGCTTGCCGCCGGGAATCGCCGTTTCGCTCGTGCTCGTCGCCGCCTTCGGACTCGGCCTGGCAAGCTTCGACCGCGACGGACCACGCGGACCCGCCACCGGCTGCAGCCCCGCCGTCGGGTGGTCGATTCCGGGAGGCGAGCCCATCGATGGCGACCAGTTGCTCGACCACATCGCCGGCCGATCGGTCGTCCTGCTCGGCGAGCGCCACGATGCGGCCGAACACCATCGCTGGCAGCTCGAAACCTTGCGTGCACTGCACCGGCGGCGTCCGGACATCGTGCTTGCGCTGGAGATGTTCCCCCGCCGTGTCCAGGATGCGCTCGACGCCTGGGTACGCGGCGAACTCGACGAGGAAGCCTTCCTGGAGCGCAGCGACTGGGCCAACGTCTGGCGCTTCGATCCCGATCTGTACCTGGACATCTTCCGCTACGCGCGCGATCACGCGATTCCGATGCGGGCGATCAACGTCGAGTCGAGCTTCACCCGTGCCGTCGGCCGCAACGGCTTCGATGCCGTGCCACCGGAGCAGCGCGAAGGCGTGAGCCGGCCGGCCGAGCCCGGTGAGCGCTACACCCGCTGGCTTCGAATGGTCCACCGTCTGCACCACCCCACCGGCCAGCGCGGAGGTCGACGCGCCCAGCGCCACTTCATCGAAGCGCAGCTGGTCTGGGACCGGGCGATGGCGCAAGGCTTGCGCGATGCGGCAACCGACCATCCCGGCGCGCTGGTCGTGGCCCTGATCGGCAGCGGGCATCTGCTCCACGGAGACGGGGTCGCACACCAACTCGACGACCTCGGCCTGAAAGACCATGCCACGCTCCTGCCGTGGGATCGCCGCTCGAACTGCCGCCATCTGGTTGCCGGCGTCGCCGACGCGATCTACGGTCTCGACGACCCGGACGACGAACCGGCGAGCTGAGCGTTGCAGGCCCCTCTGCCGCCCGGTCGAAGCTACAATTCGCCCTCGCCCGGAGTCCCCGATGAATCAATCCCCCGCCCCCCGTCCCGAACTGCTCGCGCCGGCCGGTTCGCTCGAGATGATGCGCACCGCCTTCGCCTTCGGCGCCGACGCCGTCTATGCCGGCCAGCCGCGCTATTCGCTGCGCGTGCGCAACAACGATTTCGGGCGACTGGAGACCCTCGCGGCCGGCATCGAGGAAGCGCATGCGGCCGGCAAGGCGTTCTATCTGGTCAGCAACATCTATCCGCACAACGCGAAGGTGCGCAGCTTCATCGAGGACATGGCGCCGGTGATCGCGCTGCGTCCGGATGCACTGATCATGGCCGACCCCGGGCTGATGATGCTCGTGCGCGAACGCTGGCCCGAGGTCGAGATCCACCTTTCGGTCCAGGCCAACACCACGAACCACGCGGCCGTGCGTTTCTGGCAGTCGATCGGGATCCGGCGCGTGATCCTGTCGCGCGAACTGTCGCTCGACGAGATCGAGGAGATCCGGCAGGCCTGCCCGGACATCGAACTGGAAGTCTTCGTGCACGGGGCCTTGTGCATCGCGTATTCAGGCCGCTGCCTGCTCTCAGGCTACTTCAACCATCGCGATCCGAACCAGGGTACGTGCACGAACTCCTGCCGCTGGGACTACCGGGTCCACCCGGCCCTGGAGAACGGCGCCGGCGACGTCGATCGATCCGGGCAACCGACGAGCGGGGCGGTTTCGGCACTCGATCATGACCGCCATTCCGAGGCCGGCAAGGTCTGGTTGCTCGAAGAGTCCACCCGGCCCGGGCAACTGATGCCGATCGAGGAAGACGAGCATGGCACGTACATCCTCAATTCGAAGGATCTGCGTGCGATCGAGCACGTCGGCCGGCTGGTCGCGATGGGCGTCGACTCGTTGAAGATCGAGGGTCGGACCAAGAGCCCGTACTACGTCGCCCGGACCTGCCAGAGCTACCGCCGTGCCATCCACGACGCCCGCTCCGGCCGCGGCTTCGAACCCCGGTTGCTCGGAGAACTCGAAGGACTGGCCAATCGCGGCTACACCGACGGCTTCTATCGCCGCCACACCACCCCCGATTACCAGAATTACTTGCGCGGCCACTCGGAATCCGGCCGTAGCCTGCTGGTCGGGGAGGTGGTCGGCTTCGACGCCCGGCGCGGTCTGGCCGAAATCGAGGTGAAGAACCGCTTCGCACGCGGCGACCGGCTCGAATTCACGCAACCTGGCGGCAACTTCGATGTCATCGCCACGCATATCGAAGACCTGGACGGTGTGCCGCTCGACGGTGTTCCGGGCTCGGGGCGCCGCGTTCGCCTGAACGTTCCGGAAGATTTCCGGGCCGCCGACCCCTGCTACGTGAGCCGTTTCGTCTGACGCCGGTCCACCTCGGTCAATTCGGCCGGAACCGCCGCAGCACCGAACGCCGGTCGTTCCAGATCATCATCCCGATCAGCACCATCAAGCCCCCGATCGCGGAAAACAGCAGCGCGGGCAGGCACAGCGCGACGACGGCCCAGTTGATCTCCCGGTGCACCATCGCACGCGCGGGGTTGTCGGGATCGACCCAGATCGTGATCACCGGATCGGCCTCGACGTCGGCGAGAAAGGCCCGTGCCGACTTGCGGTTGTCGAGCAGGCCGTGCGGTCCGAACTGCTGCCCGACGAACGGTCGACGGTCGAACTCGTAGTGGTAGCGCAGTTCGACCAGATCGACAGGCAGCGGAATCGTGATCGCCGGCTTGCGGATGTCGACCATCTCGACCCGCGCCTGGGTCGAAGCCCAGGTCCGGCTGGATACCGACTCGATCACCGGAAGGATGGCGAAGCTCACGATGCCGACGAGTCCCGTCGCAAGCAGCACGATGCCGACGAAGGGCACCAGCGCCCGCAGGGCGATGTCGAGCAGCCGCGAACGAAGTGGCCGGGGCGGTGCCTGCGGGCCGCTCATCCGGCCATCCATACCGGCGCTTCCGCCGCGAACGCCACGCTCGCACGGTCTCGGCGACCCCTCCGGGCCGGTTCGAAGGTCACGCAGGACACTCCATGTGCGGATTCTAGCCGACCGAGCTCGGCAATATCGGTGAGCTAGTGCACAGTCCGCACCCCATCCTTTGCTCGTAGTCCGCATCCGGCACGAGAAGGGCCGATGGCCGCCAAACCGGGGCCGGTCTTCTGGGATATAATGCAAGGCTTTGTTTTCACAGCTCAACAGCACCACAGGATCCCATGCTCGTCGCCGCCAACATCACCATGCAGTTCGGGGCCAAGCCCCTGTTCGAAAACGTCTCGGTCAAGTTCGGCGAGGGCAATCGCTACGGCCTGATCGGCGCCAACGGTGCCGGCAAGTCGACCTTCATGAAGATCCTGTGCGGGCTGCTCGAAGCGAGCGCCGGCAACGTGTCCAAGGATCCGAACGAGCGCATGGCCTACCTGCGCCAGGACCAGTTCGCCTATGAAGACCAGCGCGTGCTCGACGTGGTGATGATGGGTCACGAGGAACTGTGGGCGGCCATCCAGGAACGCGACGCCATCTACGCCAATCCGGAAGCCACCGAGGACGACTACATGCGTGCCGCCGAACTCGAAGGCAGGGTGGGCGAATACGACGGCTACACCGCCGAGGCACGCGCCGGCGAACTGCTGCTGGGCGTGGGCATCGACACCGAACTGCACGACGGGCCGATGAAGAACGTCGCGCCGGGCTGGAAGCTGCGGGTGCTGCTGTGCCAGGCGCTGTTCGCCAACCCGGACATCCTGCTGCTCGACGAGCCGACCAACAACCTCGACATCAATACTATTCGCTGGCTCGAGAACGTGCTGAACGGCCGTGATTGCACGATGGTGATCATCTCCCACGACCGCCACTTCCTGAACCAGGTGTGCACGCACATGGCGGATCTGGACTACGGCACGGTCACCGTCTACGCCGGCAACTACGACGACTACATGGAAGCGTCGACGATCGCCCGTCAACGCCAGTCGGCCGCCAACGCACGGGCCAAGGAGAAGATCCAGGAACTGCAGGAGTTCGTGCGCCGCTTCTCGGCCAACAAGTCCAAGGCCCGGCAGGCCACCAGTCGCCAGAAGCTCATCGAGAAGCTCAAGCCCGAGGACGTCAAGCCCTCGAGCCGCCAGTATCCGTGGATCCGTTTCGACTACGACGACAAGGACAAGCTGCACCGTCTGGCCTGTGAGGTCGATGCGATCCGCTTCGCCTACGACGGCATGGACAAGCCGCTGATCGACCGTTTCTCGATCGCGATCGAGGCCGGCGAGAAGGTCGCGATCATCGGCGAGAACGGCGTCGGCAAGACCACCTTGCTGAAGCTTCTGGTCGGGGACCTCACCCCGCAGAAAGGCACGGTCAAGTGGGCCGAGAAGGCCCGCCCCGGCTACTACGCACAGGACCACTCGGCCGAGTTCGCCGGCTCCCAGAAGCTCACCGAATGGATCGCCGAGTACGCCCGCGTGACCGCCGCCGCGACGGGCGAGGACCTCGAGACTCTGATCCGCGGCACCCTCGGCCGCCTGCTCTTCTCCGGCGACGAGGTGAAGAAGCCGGTCAACGTGATCTCCGGCGGCGAACAGGGCCGCATGCTGTTCGGCAAGCTGATGCTGTCGCGCCCGAACGTGCTGCTGATGGACGAGCCGACCAACCACCTCGACATGGAATCGATCGAGTCGCTCAACACTGGCCTGGAAAAGTTCAACGGCACGCTGATCTTCGTGTCGCATGACCGCGAGTTCGTGTCTTCGCTGGCGACGCGCATCCTCGAGATCAAGCTCGACGGACGCATCGTCGATTACCGCGGCAGCTACGAGGAATACCTCGCCAGCCAGGGCCTGGAATAAGACCGGAGCGGCGCGGGGCGTTACGGGCAGCCGATGCAGCCGGCCGTCTGCGCGCCGGTGAACACCGCCTGATCCAGGTGCGCCCCACTCAGGTCGGCATCGGTCAGGTTCGCACGGGAAAAGTCCGCCCCTTGCAGGTTCGCCCCGGTCAGGCTTGCCCCGCGCAGGTCGGCTGCCCGCAGGTTGGCGCGCTGCAGATCGGCGCCATCGAGCCGCGCCGACCCGAGACGCGCATTCGTGAGGTTGGCGCCGACGAGCACCGCCTCGCCCAGTTCGGCGCCGGTAAAGTTCGCGTTCTGCAGCGTCGCCCCGCGCAGGTCGGCCTGCACCAGCCTTGCCTCGCTGAAGTTCGCACCGGTCCCGTTCGCGCGCACCAGCAACGCCTCGGTCAGGTCCGACGCACGCAGGTCGGCACTGCGCAGGTTGGCTTCGTTGAAGTTCGTGCCCACCAGCGTCGCGGCCGAGAGCACCGAACGCGAGAACTGGGAGTTGGCCAGATTCGCACCGGACAGGTCGGTGCCGTGCAGGTTCATGTTGGCGCAGAAGGTGCCACGGCGAATGCTGCACCCTTCGACGATCGCGACGCCCTGCGCGAATGCGGCTCCCGCCAGGAGCAGGCAGGCGGTTGCGACGGCGGTCTTCATCGGCATGCGGGGTTCCGGTTGGGTTCGTTCAGTTCGTCTGCGTGAATTCGATCCGGCCTTCCGGCAGGAGGTAGAGGACCAGCGCACGACCGCCGGTGACGGTCGGGCGATGTGCCGAGCCGGGCGGATAGACCTTCCATCCGGCGCCCTTGCCGTCGAATCGGGCCTCGGGCGTCACCGGCATCACCATGCAGACCTCCCCGTTCGGATGGCGATGGTGCGGGCCGACGATGTCGGTGAGATCGACGACATCGACGCTGAAGCCGGAGGTGTCGGGCCCCGGTTCGATGACGCGCCCGAAGCGCCGCCCCTCGCCGCCCTGGGTGCACATCCAGCCGGCCGCGATCGCCGCGTGACAGGCCGCCTCGATCGTGCGGAAGGTCTCGCCCTGCGGCGGCAGTTCGCGGTCCAGCGCCTCGCCCAGTTCGGGAGCGAGTGCGCGTCCGGCCACCACCGCACCCAGATCGTGCATCAACGCTCGGAAAGCTTCGCGACCCATGTCCGGCTCCTCCTGTGATCCGCGCGCCGCAAGCCCTCCACGGCCCCGCGCGACGCTTCGAGGCGGGACAACGATAGCAGATCCTGGCACCGGTCGGACAGCCCGGCGAAGCCTGCCGCCGTTCGTTATACTGTCATCGGTCGCGCCCCGATGGGGGCGCGCACCGCCAATCCCGGGCGGACCGTCCGCCTGCACCCTGCGACGACGCATCGTCCACCCCGCCCCCGAGGCGGCTCCCGCAAAAGGAGAGAGCCATGAACCCGCAGCCGCCCGAGCGTCCCGACACCCCCCGCATCCTCGTCAATCCCCCCGTCTTCTTCATCTCCAGCGTGCTGGCGCTCGCCTTCGTGCTCTACGCGGCACTCGCGCCCGAGTCGGCCGACACGCTGTTCGGCCTGATGCGCGACTGGACGATCGAAACGGCCGGCTGGTTCTATGTACTGTCGGTGGCAGGCTTCCTCGTCTTCGTCGTGATCCTCGCGGTATCGGGCTTCGGCCGCATCAAGCTCGGCCAGGACCACAGCGAACCCGAGTACAGCCACCTGTCCTGGTTCGCGATGCTGTTCTCGGCCGGCATGGGCATCGGCCTGATGTTCTTCGGCGTGGCCGAGCCGATCATGCACTACACCAGCCCACCGGTGGGCGATGCCGAAACCGCCGAGGCGGCGCGCCAGGCCATGCGCATCACCTTCTTCCACTGGGGCATCCACGCATGGGCGATCTACGCCGTGGTGGCGCTGTCGCTCGCCTACTTCGCATTCCGCCACGACCTGCCGCTGACGATCCGCTCGGCGTTCTATCCGCTGATCGGCGAGCGCATCCACGGCCCCATCGGCCACGCCGTCGACATCTTCGCCGTGCTCGGCACGATCTTCGGCGTCGCGACCTCTCTGGGCTTCGGCGTCATGCAGGTCAATGCGGGGCTCAACTACCTGTTCGACGTGCCGACGACCGTGACGGTCCAGGTGATCCTCATCGCGATCATCACCGCGATCGCGACGCTGTCGGTCGGGCTCGGCCTGGACGCGGGCATCCGCCGCATCTCCGAGCTGAACATGATCCTGGCGGTGATCCTGATCGCCTTCGTGCTGGTCGCCGGTCCCACCGTGTTCCTGCTCCAGACCCTGGTCCAGAACACCGGCATGTACCTGTCCAGTCTGTTCGAGATGACCTTCAACCTGTACGCCTACGAGCCGACGAGCTGGATCGGCGGCTGGACGCTGTTCTACTGGGCGTGGTGGATCGCCTGGTCGCCTTTCGTCGGCATGTTCATCGCGCGCGTGTCGCGTGGGCGCACGATCCGCGAGTTCGTCGTCGGCGTGCTGCTGGTGCCGGTCGGCTTCACCTTCATGTGGATGACCTTCTTCGGCGACACCGCGATCCACATGGTCATGATGCAGGGCCTCACGCAACTGTCCGACGCGGTCGCGGCCGATACCGCGGTGGCGCTGTTCCAGTTCTTCGAGCACCTGCCGCTGTCGTCGCTGATGTCCTTGATCGCCACCGTGCTGGTGGTGACCTTCTTCGTGACCTCTTCGGACTCGGGTTCGCTGGTCGTCGACATGCTGACCAACGGCGGCCACGAGGAGTCGCCGGCGTGGCAACGCATCTTCTGGGCCGTAGTCGAGGGCATCGTCGCCGCTGCGCTGCTCGTCGCCGGCGGACTCGGGGCGTTGCAGACCGCGACCATCGCCGCCGCGCTGCCCTTCACCGTGGTGATGATCCTGATGTGCTGGGGCATGGTGCGGGCGCTGCGCATCGAAATGGTCAAGCGCGTGTCGCTGCGCGCGGCACGGGTGACGCCGACCGGCCCGCACGCGGCGGTCGGCTGGCAGAAGCGCCTGCGCATGATCGTCCACCAGCCCAAGCGCCGCGAGGTCGCGCGGTTCATCGAGGAGGTCGCCAAACCGGCCCTCGAGGAAGTCGCGGCGGAACTGCGCAACCAGGGCCTGAACGCCCGCGTCGACGAGGATCCCGAAGAAGTCGGTCGCGTGTGGGTCGAGGTGCTCCACGGCGACGAGATCGACTTCTTCTACTCGGTGCATCCGCGCGCCTACGAGCCGCCATCCTTCGTGCTGCGCGACACCCGTCCCGAGCGCACCGAACAGCTCAAGTATTTCCGCGCCGAAGTGCACCTGCGCGAGGGCGGGCAGGACTACGACATCATGGGCTGGTCCAAGCTCGACATCATCGGCGACGTGCTCGACCAGTACGAACGGCACATGCACTTCCTGCACGCAGTGCGTTGAAGCGAAGGCGGCCCTCGGGCACGATCGCGGTCAACTCGGGTATCATCGGGCGCAACCGGCACACACACGATGCCGGGCGCCCCCGACCCCGAGAGCACGGACCGCCATGAACACGGCCAGCACGCTGCCCCACCTCAACGCCTTCCTCAACAGCGTCACGATCGTCTTGCTGATCACCGCCTTCGTGCTGATCCGCCGACGCCACGTCGCCGCCCACCGCGCCACGATGCTCGCCGCGATCGGGGTGTCGGCGGTGTTCCTGGCCTCCTACCTCGTCTACCACTTCTCGGCGCCGATCTTCGTGTTCCGCGGCGAAGGCCTGGTGCGACCGATCTACTACGCCTTCCTGATCAGCCACGTCGTCCTCGCGATCCTCGCCACACCGATGATCCTCATGACCGCCTGGCGCGGCCTGCACCGTGCCGACGCCCGCCACCGCGCGCTTGCGCGCTGGACCTGGCCGCTGTGGATGTACGTGTCGGTGTCGGGGGTGATGGTGTACTGGCTGCTGTATCACGTCTACGTCTGAAACCACGCCGCATCGGAAGCAATTTGACGGTCCGGACTCGTGGCATGTGATCTGTCCGGCTTCGTTGGCCACCGAACCGACGACGGTGAAGGCAAATCACCGCTGCCCGGCCGATGCGGGCGATCACTTCACGAAGACAGCTTGCGGCAGTAGCAATAGACGAACATCTGCTGCGTCCCGAAGGGGGTCTGGTGCGCCTCGCGCTGATGTTCGACCAGTTCGAACGGCGCACCGAACTCGGCGTGCAGCGTCTCCGGGCCGTAGCGTACGACCGGAAGCCCGCTGCACTGGAGCGGACCGTCTTCGGCGAAAGTGGCCACGATCACGTGGCCACCGGGTTTTACCGCATGGAGCACCTGCTCGACATACTTGCGGCGATCGCCCTCTTCGGTCAGGAAGTGGAACACCGCCCGGTCGTGCCACACATCGTAATGATGTCTGGGGAGCCCGATACGGGTCACGTCGCCCTCGAGCCAATTTACCGCGTCGGCGCGGTCACCGAGCCGCTGTCGGGCTTTCGCCAGGGCCGCGCCGGACAGATCCAGCACGGTCAGCGCGGTGTAGCCGCTGGCCAGCAGATCATCCACCAGCGTAGAGGCACCACCGCCGACATCGATGATCTCGGCCGATCTCGGCACGCCCGCATCGGATATGAGACGCAGCGACCGCTCGGCATGCTCCTGAAACCAGCTCACGCCGTCGGTCGGCTTGCTGGAATAAACGCGTTCCCAATGCTCTTTCGACTGCATACGAACTCCGTTCTTTGCCAGGAGAAGTCCCTCGTATCGATCATAGCAGAGCTCGTCGACCCCGCTATGGTGCGCGGGAGTCCGGGCGGGACCGGGGGCCCGGTTCTTCGCACGAGCCGACCTTGACTCCCGCTGGTTCGGCCGTCACGCTGCGCGAAAGCCGGAGCCGATCATGAAGTGGAGTCCCATACGACCGCCGCGTTTGTTCGCCCTGGTCAGCCTGCTGCTGATCGTGGCCACGCTGGCGGCGACCAGTTTCACGCACTCGCGATTCTTCCGCGAGGCGGTGATCCAGCGCGAAGCGGCGATCGTCCGCGACATTGTGCATTCCCTCGCGCTGCGCGAACTCGCCGTGCAGGACCTGAGCGACTACGGGAAGGCCGAAGCACAGGCTCACTTCGAGAGCACCTTCTCGGTGCTGCGCGAGCTCTCCGGCGTGGTCCGCATCAAGGTCTTCAATCAGGACCGCGTGATCGTCTGGTCGGACGCCCCGCCGCTCATCGGTCATAGCCAACGTCATGGCCCCAACCTCACCGCGGCGCTCCAGGGTCAGACGCAGGCGGTCATGAATCCGGCCGACCGCCCCTCGCACGCCTACGACGACCTGCCCGCCAAGGAACTCATCGAGTTCTACGTTCCGTTCTCGGCGTCCGGCGCCACCACAGGTACCTTAGATGGCGTACTGGCGATCTATCGTGGAGCGGAAGGACTGAATTTCACGATCCGTCGTAGCCTGATCCTGCTCTGGCTCGTCAGCGGCGCCGGCGGCCTGATCCTGTTCGTCGCACTGTTCGGCCTGTTCCGTTCCGTCTATCGGCGCCAGCGCAAGGCCGAGAGCGAGTTCGCACGTCTGAGCACGGAACACGAGCGCATCGTGCAGATGGAGAAGCTCTCCGCGATGGGGCAACTCGTCGGCGAGGTCGCACACCAGTTCAACAACCCCCTCGTAGGCGTGATCAACCTCGCCCAGCGCGCCGAACGCCAGCCCGACAACCCGCAGCGCACCCGTGAGCTGCTGGGCGAAATCCGCAGCGCCGGCGAGCATTGCCGGGATTTCGTGCAGCGCATGCTGCAATTTACCCAACTCGCCCGCTCCGAACCCCAGCCGGTCGATCTGTGCGCCGTCGTGTACGAGACCGTCGCTTTCTTCGAACAAACCGTCGCGGAACGACCGACGGTGGAATTCAACCCGGGTCCCGGGGCGGCCCCGATCGAAGCCGATCCGGTCCTGTTGCGTCACGCCCTCTACAATCTGATCCACAATGCCGCGCAGGCCGATGTCCACGGCCCGGTCATGTTGTCGGTCGAGTCCGCATCGCGCGAGGGGCAAGCAGGCTGGACCGTGAGGGTACGCGACCATGGACCCGGGCTGAATCCGCAGGTCGCGGAGAAACTGTTCACACCCTTTTTCAGCACCCGCCCAGGCGGCACCGGACTCGGGCTGTCGGTCGCCCAGCACATCGCCGTCCAGCATGGAGGCAGCCTGTGGGCCGAAGACAATCCGGGCGGCGGGGCGTGTTTCGTCCTGTGGCTGCCCAAGCGCGAGGAAACCGATGACCGCTAGGATCCTGCTCGTCGATGACGATCCGTTCACCCGCAGCCTGTTCGACGACCTGCTGCGCGAGCGCACTGCGGAGCTGCACATCGCCGTCAATATCGCCCAGGCACGGCAGGCGTTTCGCGAGCACGATTTCAATCTCGTGATCCTCGACCAGCGGCTGCCCGACGGTAATGGACTCGACCTTTTCACCGAGATGCGCCGTGAGCGTCCGCGCCAGATGGCCATCCTGATCACCGGATTCGCGGAGGTACGCGATGCGGTGCGCGCGGTACGCGAAGGTTTGTTCGACTACCTCACCAAACCCTTCGAGGATCTTGACGAACTCGACACGATTCTCGACAAGGCCCTCGAGATGGATCGCGCCTACCGCGAGATCGCCGACCTGCGTGAGAATCTCGGGGCACCGCGCAACGGCCCGGTGATCATCAGCCGGTCGGCCGCCGTCGAGGGGCTGATGATCCAGGCCCGCCAGATCGCACCGCTGGACACGACCGTCCTGATCGCGGGTGAAAGCGGGACCGGCAAAGAGCTTTTCGCGCGCTTGCTCCACAGCCTCTCGCCCCGCGTGGGCGCGCCGCTGCTCGAGGTCAACTGCGCGGCGCTGTCCGAGTCACTGCTCGAAAGCACGCTGTTCGGCTACGACAAGGGCGCCTTCACCGGGGCTCAACGCACCACGCCCGGGTATTTCGAGGAAGCCGACGGCGGCACGCTGTTCCTGGACGAGATCGCGGATATGAGTCCAAAGCTGCAGGCCAGCCTGCTGCGGGTCCTGCAGGAGCACAGCTTCGTACGCCTGGGCAGCACCCGCACGCGCAGCAGCGACTTCCGTCTGCTCTGCGCCACCAATCGACCGTTGGCCGAGGAGGTCCGTGCCGGCCGCTTCCGCGCCGACCTCTTCTACCGCATCAACGTCGTCGCGCTGCGCATTCCGCCCCTGCGCGAGCGCCCTGAGGACATCCTGCCGCTGGCACTGTACTTTCTCGACCATTTCAATCACAAGTTCGGCAAATCCGTGGGTCCCGTCACACCCGAGGCGCTGTCCGCACTCGAATCCGCGCCATGGGCCGGCAACGTGCGTGAGTTGCAGCACGCCATCGAACGCGCGGTCGCGGTCCGTGGCGAGGGGCCGATCTGTCCTGCCGACTTCGGCCCGCTGCAGGGATCGTCACCCTTGGCCGACCCGGCCGGTCCGTCGACCGCTCCGTTTCGCGAAGCACGGGACGCATTCGAACGCGCGTATTTCTCGGGCCTGCTTGCCGCCGCCGGTGGCAACGTGTCCGAGGCCGCGCGCATGGCCGGCATTGCGCGACAGAATTTCTATGGCCATATTCGGCGGCTTGGCATCGTCACGGAATCGTGACAGTTGTTCCGAGATCGTGACAGACACCTCCTCTCCCGCAGGAGTGCAATCCTGCCAACCCCTTGATTGATTGGGAAATACGTCCGCTTCGACGACCGGCACGCGTCTTGCGTTTTCTTCTGTGACGGCCCCCCGGGCCGGACAACAACGAGGAGACCACGATGCAAGCCAGACATGCCTTTCCGATGTTCGTCGGAATCGCCACGCTCACCACGGGCGCCGCATTTGCCGCCGATCCGGCAACGCTGAACTGGGACACCGTCCCGAAGACCGAGATCACCCTGTTCTACCCCGGCCAGAGCACGATGCAGTGGATGCTTTCGGCCTCGCACAAGGCTGGCGCAACGGCCGTCGCGGAGGGCCGAAGCTGCGTCTCTTGCCATGAAGGCGAGGAAGCGGATATCGGCAATGCCATCGTCAGCGGCGAGCTGCTCGAGCCGGCACCGATCTCGGGCAAACCGGGTACGGTGCCGCTCACGATCCAGGCTGCCTACGATGCGGAGTACTTCTACCTGAAGGCGAGCTGGCCGGCAAAGGAGGCTGGCATCTTCCACCAGTACCGCATCTACCGCGACGGTAAATGGGAAACGTACGCCAGCCATCGGGGCTCGCAAGACGTACGCGACGGCAAGATCAAGGCCTCGTACGAGGACCGATTCGCGGTGATGCTCGGCGACAACCAGGGGCGGGTAGCGGGCTTCGAGAACCACGGCTGCTGGGTCACCTGTCACAGCTCCATGCGCGACATGCCCAACGAGCCCGGACGCGACTCGGTGCAGGCGCACCCGATCCTGGGCAAGGACGGGATGAAGCTCAACGACATCCGCAAGTACCTGCTCGAATCACGTACCGGAACCGACGAAGCCGGCGGCTGGGACAAGGTCAAGGACCGGGCCGCCCTCGACGCGGTCAAGGCCAGCGGCGCCTATCTCGACCTGTGGCAGTGGCGCGGCAACCGCTCGCACCCGATCGGCTACTCGGACGATTCCTTCGTGCTCGAGTATCGCAACGCCGATGCTGGAAAGAGCATGTTCACCGGCAACTGGGACGGCGCCAAGGGCCACCCGCGCTTCATGCTCGATCCGGCGAAGAACGATGGCGCGGTCGCGCTGACCGAAGCGGAGTTTCGTGACCCGAACGCCCCGTTCCCGACCGACCGGAATACCATCCCGTTCGATCCGAACCACGCATGGAAGGACGGTGACCTGATGCCCAGCCACGTGCTGATCACCGAACCCGAAGGCTCCCGTGCGGCACTGACGAGCAGTGGCACGCACGCCGATGACCGTTGGACGATCACCATGCGGCGCAAGCTCGATACCGGCTTCGGCGACGATGTCGCGCTGGTTTCAGGCCAGACCTTCCCGATCGGCTTCGCCGTTCATGACGACAACGTCACCACGCGTTTCCATCACGTCAGCTTCCCATTGACGATTTCCCTGGGTACCGGAGAAGGACAGATCCATGCCGTCGAGCTCAAGTAACGGGCCGGAGAACCGAAGCGAGGACAAGACCGCCGGGGCGGTGCGCGCGAACAAGCCGGAATCGCGTGTACGCCGCCTGTGGCGGGCCCTGCACGATTTCTTTGAGCGCCCGCTCAATGGTCTGTTTGCGCTGGTCGGCATGGTGATCTTCCTCAGCGCCGCCTATCTCGCCGCCGAGGAATTCAACATCCGCACCAATACGACGGAGTTCTGCGTGTCGTGCCACTCCATGGAGGCATACGTCTATCAGGAGTACCAGCAGTCGAAGCACTACACGAATCCGTCAGGTGCGCGGCCCGAATGTGGAGAATGCCACGTGTCGAGGCGCTTCTTCCCCGCGCTGTGGGACCATGCGATGGGCACCCACGACCTGATCTCGGAGTTCAGCCACGACTGGTCGCGGCCCGAGATGTTCGAGGAGCATCGCTCGCGGATGGCGGAGAAGGCACGGTTGTGGATGCTGCGCAAGGACAGCCATACCTGTCGCGAGTGTCACAAGATGGAGGCGATCACCCCGACACGGGCGCGTGGTGTGCGCGCGCACAACGAGGCCATCGAAAAGGATCGGACGAACTGCATCGTGTGCCACTACAACCTTGTGCACAAGGAAAAAGCGCTGACACCGGCATTCTCCGACGCGATCAAGGCGTACAACGAGCCAAGATAAGCATGCGGCCCCGCCGTGCCTCCGGCCCTGATGGTCAGTCACGGCGGGAATTCATGTGCAGCTTGAGGCACAAGCGCCGGGCGCTGCAGACGAGAAGGATCGCCCTGAGGCTGTGGTCCGTATCTGCGGTATCGACCATACGCGAACCTGCTTCTCCAGACAGAATCGGGGCATGATATTCGCTCCTTGATACCGATATGCGATCAGGGACGCGACTGCGACGACACGATTCGATGATGCGTGAACCGACCTCCTTCCCTGCCACCTGCCGGCAGTTCCTCATCCTCACCCTCTGCGGGTTCGGTATGCTCGTGCCGATCATGGGCGCACAGGGCGCCGGAAGCGATTGCACTCGCCTCGACCTGCCGGTGCTGCGCGACGAACCACCACCGTCGCAATACGTCGAGTTCTGTGCGGCCAATCCGGAGCACTGCTTGCTCACGGGGACGGCGATGGTGGACTGGACCGGGCCGATCCAAGCGCAGGTCGGCAACGTCAACCGTGAGGTCAATGCCGAGATCCGGTTCGAGCCCGACGAGGAGTGGCTGGGCATCGAGGACCTCTGGTGCCTTCCCGTGGCTGGCGTGGGGGATTGCGAGGATTTCGCCCTCGAGAAACGCAGGCGGCTGGTTGCCGCCGGACTTTCCTCCGCCGCCCTGACGCTGGCGATCGTGCATCACACCGAACAGTGGTTTGCGCACACCGTTCTCCTCGTCGAGACCACCGCCGGCACCTGGGTGCTCGACAACCTCGACGATTCGCCGCGATGCTGGGACATGGTCCCCTACCGCTACGAACGCCGCGAGCGGCCCGACGGACGCTGGATCCGGTTCGAACGCCCGCAATGAGCACCATGCAGGACGAGCAGAGAGCCGTCCATTCCCAGGATCCGAGTGGGGATGCACATCCCTGAACGCTGCACGTGAAGGGTCAGCAATACGGCACGAACCGGTCGCCGCGCTCGGCCTGCCGGCAAAGGTATTGCCACAAACCGATCCCCCAACACACCATTGGACGACGAAATTCTTCTCGTATTTGCGCCGGCTGAGAGCCAGACTGACAAAGGATGCGTTCCATGACGGTCTCCTGGTCGGACGAATCGCACGTTCTCGACGCGCATGCCCACAGTGGCCCGATTGCGAATTCCGATCACTGAACACGCTCCGAAAAATTCCTAATCCACCCGAAACCGCCCCTGATGCCGACTGCGCGAGACCACTATTCGTTTGGGGATTTCGTGTTCGACTCGGAACGACGCTCGCTGCTTCGAGACGGCAAGCCCGTGGCCGTCGGGCAGCGGGGCTTGCAGGTCCTGCAGGTATTGCTCGAAGCGCGGGGACGCGTCGTCGAGAAAGCGACACTGTTCGAACAGGGATGGCCGGGCCTGGTCGTCGAAGAAAGCAATCTCTCGGTGCAGATCGCGGCCTTGCGCAAGCTTCTGGGTCGGACACCCGACGGCAGCGACTGGATCGTGACCGTGCCACGCCATGGCTACCGGCTCGTCGGCGCAACGGCGGCAGGTGACGCCGCAGGCGAAGCAACCGCCGGGAATCCAGGCGATGCACAGCCTGCCCCCGAGCCGCGGCCGTCGATCATGGTGCTTCCGTTCACCCATCTCGGCACCGATCCGGCACAGGACTACTTCGCGGACGGCATCACGGACGACGTCATCGCCGCACTCACGCGGTTTCGCTGGTTCTTCGTGATTGGCCGTAGCACCAGTTACGCCTATCGGGACAAGCACGTCGAGGCGCGCGAACTGGGGCGCGAGCTCGGCGTCGGCTATCTGGTGCAGGGGAGCGTGCGCAAGGCCGCCGAACGCGTCCGCATCTCGGTGGAACTGATCGATGCCCGCAACGGCCTGTGCCTTTGGGCGGAACATTACGATCTCGACCTTTCCGACGTGTTTTCGGTGCAGGATCAGATCGCCCGGAAGGTGGCCGGCTCAGTCGAGCCGGAATTGCTCAGGAGCGAGACCAACTCGCCCGTGCACCGACGACCGGGGTCGGTCACGGCTTGGGACCTGGTAGCCCGCGGGTGTTCCTTCTTCCATCAGGTCACCGAGGCGACCCACCGCCGCGCGCGCGAACTCTTCATGCAGGCGCGCCAGGTCGACCCCGAACTCGTCGACGCGTGGATCTGGCTTGCGCGCGTCGATGCCGGCATTCTTGCCTTCGGTTGGGCCGAGGATGCCGACGCGATTCGCCGCGAGGGCGTGGCGGCGGCGCACGAAGCGGTGCGCAGGGACGAGAAGAACTGCTATGCACACTATTCGCTCGCGATCATGGCCATCATGTCGGACGAACCGGATCTCGGGATCCAAGCCGCGGAGAAGGCGGTCGAGGAGAGCCCCAGCTTCGCGCTCGGGCACCTGGTGCTGGGAATGGCGCTGCTCTATTCGGGCGACCCTGGCGCCGCCACGCGGCCCCTCGAGCAGGGCCTGGAGCTGAACCGGCACGACCCGCACAACTTCGTCTGGTACAACGTGCTTGCGCTGTCCCGGTTGTTTCGCGGCGACACCGAGGGCGCGCTCGACTCCGCCCGTATGTCCTTGAAGATCCGTCCGCTCTGGCGTTCGTCGATGGAAACCATGGCCGCATGTTGTGCACGACTGGGCCGTGTGGAGGAAGCGCACGAATGGCGCGTTCGCCTGTCCGGACTTGCCTCCGCACCGGGTGACGCCCTGCAACCGATGTGGCAGCACAATCCGGACTGGGCCGCCAGCATGCGGGCGTGGCTTGCCGACTGAGCGAAAGACCGGCGACGTGCGCTCGATCCGGACCACGACCCAGCGACGGATGTTCAACTGGACGTGCGGCAGCACGTATTGCCTTGAGCGGCCTAACGGAGCACAAGCTCACTCACCGCGCCCGCGTTTCGCGCACAATGACAGTCACGGGTGCCTGCGTGGATTGCACCCACGGGTGCCGCAGGGGTGAAGGTACGCATCACCCGCCAGCGTACGGTCGGAAGATCGCCCGACCCGGTGGTGCGCGCATAGCTGCCGGGGTAACGGCCGGCCACCCGTGCCCTTCGTTGTCGATCGGCCCTCATGGCTGGCGGTCCTTCTGCCAATCGCCCCAGCGGCGGTGCAGTTGCGGGCTTCCAAGAGTCCGGGATAATGCGGAGGCATGAGCCTCCAGACCGAATTCGATGATGCTCGGC
>JBJHDM010000008.1:0-86430 GCA_050486545.1 Rhodocyclaceae bacterium
GCCCAGCGACCGAGAGGGCCGCCTGTGCCCGCTGCAGGATCGAAGCAGGGGCATCCACCTTGGGCTCGAACGTCGTGCACCCCATCCGCACATCTCCGTGCAACAAGATCCCGTCGGTGGCAAAGGGTACCCGGAATCGCTGCGCGAGATCGCCGAGCAGCCGCTCGGCATCGAATCCCGGCTCATGCACCCGCAGCACTGCCAGTTTCTCGGAATCCAGACGAAAAACCGCCTCACGATCCGGCAGCGCAGGTCCGATTCGTTCAGCGATCTGGCACATCACGTCATCGACGATCGCATGACCGAACGATGCCGACAGCTCGTCGCTGTTTTCGAGGTGGAGTACGATCAGGACGCCGGATCGCGGTGCCTTGCGGGCTTTCCTCGACATCGCGGCAAGGGATTCATCCAGAGCGAAGCGATTGGCCAGCCCCGTCGCATCGTCGTGCCGGGCACTCCACTTGATGTGATTCACGTAGGAACGCGCACTGTCGCTGGCCGCGCCGCTGAGGAATCCGATCAAGGTGAAGAAGCCGGTCCGGTACAGCCAGTTCACAGGCTGCTGGGCCTCGCCGGTCAACACATCGATCGGCATGAACGGACCCAACGTCAGTCCGCCGAGCAAGCCGATCGCAATGCCCCCCTTGAGGCCGAAGACGAACCCCGCAAGCACGATCGGGACGTACATCGAGTGCGAATAGACGTACTTGATCCCGCCGGTGAAATAGACCAGGGCATAGACCGCAGCCACCAGCCCGAGCAGGACGGGCACCATGGCCATCCGCAAACCGGAGGAATGATCCTGGAACCACTGGAACGACGGCCTCATGCCGCCACGTTGCGCCTGCAGGTCCATGACGCTCTCACAGGACAAAGTCATTGCCGCAACGGTAGCACGGAACGATGCGATGTGCTTGTCCCGGAGAACAGGGCACGACCGCACAACCGCGGGTAAACGCCAACTCCGTCACGGTCCCGGGTCGAGGTCGTCGAAGGCGGCAGCGATGTCCTGCATGTGCAGTTGCGCATACTGTTCGGGCAAGGCGTTCCAGTCCTCGGCCTCGATCAGCTCACGCAGTTGTCGGGTCTTCTTCTCAAGTTCCATTCTCGTCTGACCGCGTCACCCACGGCCAAGCGGCTTAACAACGTGTTGCAATTTGCATGCGGAACGGCTGAGCGGCCTTGCTAGACTTTCAGGTGTCCTGCGGGTCGCCCGCTCCGACCGCCGATCGAGGTTCGCAATGCTTGACGACCGCAACGCCCTGAGCCCGGATGGATTGCAACACCGCCCCGGGAGTGAGCAATCCCCGGGGCCACCGATTCATGGCGTGGAGGCGGAACCCGACCCGCAAAGGCTGCTTCAATCCCTGCGCGTAAGTCAGATCGAGCTTTCGTTGCAGGCGGAGGAGTTGCGTCGGGCACTGGCGGAACTCGAAGCCGACCGAGCCCGCTATGCCGCACGCTACGATCACGCGCCCGTCGGCGACTGCACCCTTTCGTGCGATGGAAGGATCCGTGAGGCCAACCTGACCCTGGCCGGAATGCTCGGGGTGGCGCGCAGCGAGTTGCTCCAACAATCCATTCACGACTTCGTTCCGGATACCGGCCGGGATGCGCTGAAACGCCACCTTCAGCGAACCTTCGCAACCGAAGAGACGCAAGCCTGCGACCTGCGCGTCACCAAGCCGAACGGGACGGAGTTCTGGGTCCGACTGCACTCGGTCCGCATGCAGGCAGCGGACGGCGGAGCCCTTTGCCGCACCACCTTCAGCGACATCACCGACAGCCGGCGCGCGGAGAAGGCCTTGCGCAGACAGCGCGAGTTCTTCCGCCAGATCGCCGAGAACCTTTCGGACTTCATCGCCGTGCTCGACCGCGATGGCCGTCGGATCTACAACAGCCCTTCGTACGAGCAGTTCTTCGGCGCTGCGGGCAAGCTTCGCAATACCGACTCCTTCGCCGAGGTTCACCCCGACGACCAAGAGCGGATCAGGCAGGTCTTCAGGCAGACCGTACAGACCGGCCAGGGGCAGCAGGTCGAGTTCCGTTTCGTCATGGGGGACGGCAGCATCCGTCATATGGAATCGCGCGGCAGCGCGATCCGCGATGGAGAGGGGCGGGTTGCGCGCGTACTCGTCGTCTCCCAGGACGTGACCGAGCGCAAGCTGCTTCAGGAGCAGGTGCGCCGGATGGCGTTCCACGACGCCCTGACCGGGTTGCCCAACCGTCATCTGCTGGCGGACCGACTGAGACAGGCGATCGCAATGAATGCACGCACGGCCCACTACGGCGCCCTGATGTTCCTGGACCTGGACCATTTCAAGCCCCTCAACGATACCCACGGTCACGATGCCGGAGACCTTCTCCTGATCGAGGCGGCCGACCGGCTCAAGCGCTGCCTGCGCGAAATGGACACCGTGGCACGCTTCGGTGGAGACGAGTTCGTCGTCATGCTCGGCCAGCTCGACCCGGACCGCTCCGAATCGGTGACGCACGCGCGAAGCATTGCCGAGAAGTTGCTCGCGGCCTTGTCCGGGCCGTACCATCTGGCCATCCCACGTACCATGAACGCGGATGCGAGCATCGAGCATCGCTGCACGGCAAGCATCGGGGTCACGCTGTTCGGAAACCGGGAAGAACATCCGGGCGAGATCCTGAAGAACGCCGACCTGGCGATGTATCGGGCCAAGCAGGCCGGCGGCAATCGGATTCGATTCGATCCCGGCATCGAGTGACCGACACGTTCGAAGCACCGAAGTCCGAAGTGAACTATCTCGCCCATGCCCTGCTGGCTGGACCGCTCGCTGCCGACCGCGTCGGCGGCGTGATTGGGGACTTCGTCAAGGGGCCGCTCGACCCTCTGCCAAGCGGCCTCGGGGCCGGGCTTGCGGCCGGGGTCGCGCTGCACCGGCGCATCGACAGCTACGCCGACACTCATCCGGCCTTTCGCCGCAGCCGTGCCCGCGTCAGTACGCGGCGACGACGTGTGAGCGGGATCATGGTCGACCTGTTCTACGACCATTTCCTTGCCGCGCATTGGGAGCACGTCAGCGCAACGCTTCCGGTCGAGCGCTCGCTGGTCGACTTCACCGCCAGCACCTACCGGCTGATCGCGACCCATCCCGAACCGTTGCCGCCCGCCTTCCTCGCAGTGTTCGCGCGCATGTCGGCACACGACTGGCTCGCAAGCTACCGCGACCCCGGCAACGTCGCCCTGGCGCTGGACCGCATCGCCGCGTTCCGCTTGCGCCATCCCAACCCGCTTTCGGGCTCAGGAGCGGAGCTGCTGCGGAACTACACCGGCTTCGAGGCCGATTTCCTCGAGTTCCTTCCCGACGCACTGCGGTTCGCCGAATCGGTCCGGCACGGGCGCTAGATCCACTTGGGAACGGCCACGGGCTCGAAGGTCTGCAGTCCTTCGACCAGCTTCGAAGGGTCGGATTGCAGGACGATTCCGTTGCGGTGAGCCGGGGGCAGGAAACCTTCGCCGATCATGTGGTCGATAAAGGCCATGAACGGTCGGAAGAAGCCATTGAGATCCAGCAATCCGGCCGGCTTGTCGATTTCGCCAAGCTGATTCAGGGTCCACGCCTCCATGAACTCCTCCAACGTGCCGATACCGCCCGGCAGCGCGACGAAGGCATCGGCCAGCTCGGCCATGCGCTGCTTGCGCTCGCGCATCGTCGGCACGATCTCGTGGGCCGTCAGCCCGGGATGCAGGTGGCCCTTTCCGTGCAGCCGCTCGGTGATGACGCCGACAACCCGTCCTCGAGCCCCGAGGGCGGCGTCGGCCACGACCCCCATGAGCCCCTTGTGGGTGCCGCCATAGACCAGTTCGATGCCGCCCTGCGCGAGCGTGCGGCCCAGAGCGGCCGCACCAAGCCGATACCGCTCGTCACCGCCGAAGTTCGAGCCGCAGAATACCGAGATTCGCTTGATCGGTCGCATTCCATCCCCCCTCCATCACTTGCCGATGTCGATTCCGGCCCGCGCCGGCCGTCGATCTGTCGGGAGCCCATCCACTATGTCCGGCAGCGAATCGGCCTCGAGTCCGACCGGCTGCTAGACTCACATACGGAGCATGCCATGAAGTATCTCATCATCGTCAAGGCCACCGAGGAGTCCGAGGCTGGCACGCCGCCCGACGAAGCGCTGATTGCGCGGATGGCCGACTATCACGAGGAGCTTGCCCGCGCAGGGGTGCTGCTCGACGCGTCCGGACTCCGCCCCAGTTCGGCGGGATGGCGGGTGCGCTACGCGGGAGGTAACCGCGAGATCGTCGACGGACCAATCGATCGCACGGACGCCCTGGTGGCCGGCTACACGCTGATCCAGGTGCGGTCCCGCGAAGAAGCACGGGAATGGACACGACGCTTCCCCAACCCGCGCGGGCCCGACCTGCCGGCCGAGATCGAGGTCCGGCCCCTGATGGAACTCGACGACTTTCCCCCAAGCAAAGCCGTCGAACGCTTTCGCCGTCTGGATTCAGACCGGACCACACCCTGAACCCGGCCAACTTCGAGGAGGATCCGACATGGCCTATCTGCTATTGATCGTCGAACCGCGCGGCCAGCGGGCCGAGCGCAGCGAAGAGGAGGGCCGCAGGCTCTACGACGAGATGCTGGCCTACGGCCAGACACTGCGCGAGCGCGGGCAACTCGTCGCCAGCGAATCATTGCGGCCCGACGAGCACGGAGTTCGGCTCGATACCGAGCGCGGCCGCACCCGGCTACGCGACGGCCCCTTCACCGAGGCCAAGGAGATGATCGGCGGCTTTTTCCTGATCGACGTAGCCAGCCGCGAGGAGGCCGTGGAGATCGCAAGCCGCTGTCCGGCAGTGCGCTGGGCGGCCGTCGAGGTCCGCGAGTGCGCGCCATGCCACGTGCGCTGAGCCCTCCCGAAGCCATCGAGGCGATCTGGCGCATCGAAGGCGCCCGCGTGATCGGCCACGTGGCCCGCATCGTTCGCGATCTCGACCTGGCCGAAGAGTTCGCGCACGATGCACTGGTGTCGGCGCTGGAACGCTGGCCCCGCGACGGCATCCCCGATCGACCCGGCGCGTGGCTCACCACCGCAGCCCGGCGCCGCGCCCTGGATCACCTGCGCCACCAACGCATCATCGCCGAGAAATCGACCGCCCTCGCATACGAGATCGACTTTCGCCACGAGGCATCCAGCGCCGAACTGGCCGCGCGCATCGACGACGCGCTGGACGACGAACTCGGCGACGACGTACTGCGCCTGATCTTCACCGCCTGCCATCCGGTGCTCTCGCCCGAGGCGCGCTGCACGCTGACCCTGCGGCTCGTCGCCGGCCTGGCCACCGACGAGATCGCGCGCGCCTATCTGCGTCCGGAACCGACGATCGCCCAGCGCATCGTGCGGGCCAAGCGTACCCTGGCGGCTGCGCGCGTACCGTTCGAGGTTCCGCGCGGCGCGGCCCTGCATGTGCGGCTGCCACCGGTGCTCGAGGTGCTCTACCTGGTGTTCAACGAGGGCTATTCCGCGACCGCCGGGTCCGAATGGATGCGCCCGGCGCTGTGCGAGGAAGCCATACGCCTGGGCCGCATCCTCGCCGGATGCATGCCCGACGAGAGCGAAGTCCTCGGACTGCTCGCACTGATGGAGCTGCAGGCTTCGCGACTGGGCGCCCGCAGGGGACCCAGCGGCACGCCGGTGCTGCTCGCCGACCAGGACCGCCGCCGCTGGGATCGGCTGCTGATCCGCCGCGGCCTGGATGCACTCGCACGCGCCGAATCCCTTCGCGGCCCGCTCGGCCCCTACGCACTGCAGGCCGCCGTCGCCGCCTGCCACGCCCGCGCCGCAAGCGCCGCGGAAACCGACTGGGTGCAGATCACGGCGCTGTACGATGCGCTGGATCAGGTCGCACCCTCACCGGTGGTCACGCTCAACCGCGCCGTCGCGGTGTCGATGGCCTTCGGTCCTGCCGCCGCGCTGGAAATCGTCGATGCCTTGCTCGACGAGCCGGGGCTGCGGCATTACCACCTGCTGCCCAGCGTGCGCGGCGACCTGCTCGCACGCCTCGGCCGCGAGACCGAAGCCCGCGCGGAATTCGCACGGGCCGCAGCGATGACCCGCAACGAGCGCGAGCGCGACCTGCTGCTCGAACGCGCGCAAATGACGCGGTGACCGTCCCCTGCCGTACGCCACCGGGAAGACGCGGGCCGCAAGCCGGCTGTTGACGTTCACGTCAACGCATACAAGAATGCTCGCCACGGAACGACCCGTGGCACCGGCCGCTTCCGGATCCGATCAGGACGCCGCAGAGCGTCCCGCTTCGCCCCCTTCGAGAGCGCCACGACCATGACCGAACTCAAGACCCCCGGCCCCCTGACCGTCGACACCTGGGTGGAACATCCGCAGGGGCGCCTGTTCGCCCGCTCCTGGATTCCGTCCTGCTGCCAAGGCGTGGCCCCGCCTGGGCCGCCCATCGTGCTCTTCCACGATTCGCTCGGTTGCGTCGCGTTGTGGCGTGACTTTCCCGCGCAACTGAGCACCGCGACGGGGCGACGCGTGATCGCCTACGACCGGCTCGGCTTCGGCCAGTCGGACCCCCGGCCCGAACGGCCGGCACTGGACTTCATCGCCGACGAGGCACGGACCTACTTCCCGGCCTTGCGCGAAGGGCTCGACTTCGGGCGTTTCATCGCCTTCGGGCACAGTGTCGGCGGCGGCATGGCGATCCACTGCGCCGCGGAGTTCGACGCGGATTGCGAAGCGCTGATCACCGAGTCGGCCCAGACCTTTGCCGAGGACCGCACGCTTCACAGCATCGCCGAGGCGAAGGAGCAGTTCGAGGATGCGTCGCAACGGCAACGGCTCGCGAAGTACCACGGCGACAAGGCCGGCTGGGTGGTCGAGGCCTGGACCGAGAACTGGCTCCACCCCGGATTCGCCACGTGGTCGCTCGCGCCCGTGCTACCGCAGGTCAGGTGCCCGATTCTGGCACTGCACGGGATCCACGACGAATACGGGTCGACAATCCATCCGGAGACGATCGGACGGCTCGCCGCAGGGCCGTCCCGCGTAGAGATCCTCCCCGACACCTATCACGTGCCGCACCGCGAACGCCCCGCCGAGGTCCTCGACCTGGTCGCAGGGTTCATCGCATCATTGCGGCAGTAAGCTTTTCGGTCGGCTGCGGCAAGGGCATCAAGGCGTATCCGCGACCCGCGTCGAACCGAGCAGGTTTCCGCCCAGGCTGGGGTGACCGACGCCGGGATCGCCGATGACATTGACCAGAGCCGTCCTGCCTGCGCGCAAGGCCCGCTCGAGGGCGCCCCGGATCGCCTCGGGACGGGTGACATGCTCGCCGTGGCAGTCCATCAGTTCGGCCATCCGATCGTAGCGCAGCTCCGGCAGCATCTCGAACGCATCGGTGCGCCCCTTGAGCAACGGCATCTCCGAGAATCCCGGTCCCCAGGAGCTGTTGTTCCACAGCACGACAACGATCGGCAGGCCATAGCGACGTGCGGTTTCCAGATCGAAGCCACCGATGCCCAACCCCCCGTCGCCGAGGACGACCACCACCTGCTTGCCCGGGCGCGCCAGTTGGGCGCCGATGGCCATGCCGATGCCGTGGCCGACCGGGGCGAGAGGACCGGCATCGAGTACCTGCCCGGGGAACCGGGCCACGTGCCATTGCGACATCCAGCCGCTCATCGTGAAGCTGTCGATGACCACCGTGGCGTCATCGTCGATCACCCGGCAAAGCTCGCGGGCAAGCCGTCCGGGATGGATCGGCGTGCGGTCTGCAACCGCATCGGCCTGTTCGGCGACCTCGCACTCGAAGCGTTCGCGCACCGTGGCGACTTCCTGCAACCAGGTGCTGCCGGTCCGCGCTGGCCAATCACAGGCGCGCGCGCGTTCGATCAGTTGGGCCAGCACGAGTTTCGGGTCGCCGACGATCGCGACCTCGGCGGGCACGTGAAGGCCGATCCGGCCCGCGCTCGCATCGACCTGGACGTAGCGCGCATCTGCGTTCCAGGTCGGCGGCCCGCCGAAGCGCTCCCCGCTCCAGAAGCGGAAACCGATTGCCAGCACGGCATCGGCCCGCCCCGAGAACGGCTTCTTCCAGACGCCGCGCACCGCCAGGGGATGATCCTCGGGCAGGCTCCCCTGCCCCGAGCGCCTTCCGTACACCGGAATGCCGGTCAGTTCGGCGAAGGTGCGCAACTCCTGCGCCGCCCCCGACCAGAACACCCCATCGCCGGCCGCGATCAATGGCCGCTCGCTTTCGGCCAGGACGGCAATGGCGCGTTCGATCGCGCGAGGATCCCCGGCGCCACGCAACGCGTCCGGATCGTACACGCGCGCACCGGGCCGCTGGGCGGCCGGGTCGCCCCGCCGGTACAGGACGTTGGTCGGCAGCTCGACGAGGGTCACGCCTTGCGGCGACTGGATCGCCTCGCGGAAAGCCCGGCGCAGGTCGACCTCGATCGTCGACCAGTCGAGCACGCGCTTGACCGACTTGGCGAACGAACGGCAGATCTCGGATCCATAGGCCTCCTGGAACGAGCCCAATGCATCTTCGTCGGTCGGATGCTGGCCGGCGATCGCCACCACGGCGCTGCCGGCCAAGCCGGCGGTGCACAGGCCGGTGACCGCGTTGGTCAGGCCGCAGCCTGCGGTGACGCTGCACACGCCGGGCGTGCCGGTGGTGCGCGCCCAGGCGTCGGCCGCGTACGCGCAAGTCTGCTCGTGGCGCATGTGGATCATGCGGATACCGTGTTCGCGCAAGCTCGCGAGGATGGGCCAGATATGGCCGCCATTGACGGTGAACAGCACCTGCACGCCCTGCTCGCGCAACACCTGGCCGACAATCGCTCCGCCGTCGCGATAGGCATCCGTGCCCGTGCCGCTCTCGATCGCCTCGCCCGCCTGCGCCCCCATGACCACGCTGCCGAGCGCGTCCTTCGCCAAGTTCCGGGCCGTCATGTCCCTCTCCTTCTCAGCCGGCACTGCGAGCCTCCGCGTAGCGTTCGCGCAGCACGCGGTGCAGTACCTTACCGGTGGCGGTGCGCGGCATTTCGGCCTCCTCGATGAAGGCCACCGCGCGGGGCCGCTTGAAGCCGGCGATGCGCTCCCGGCACCAGTCGAGGACTTGTGCCTGGGTCATGGCGCTGCCTTCGCGCGGCACGATCACCGCAAGGACGGTTTCGCCCCATTTCTCGTCGGGAATGCCAACGACCGCGACGTCGAGCACGTCGGGATGCGCGCCGAGCATGCTCTCGACTTCCGACGGGTAGATATTCTCGCCGCCGCTGATGATCATGTTCTTCTTGCGGTCGACCAGTTGGTAGAAGCCGTCCGCATCGCGCCGTGCCATGTCGCCCGCACTGAAATAGCCGTCACGGAAAGCCTCCGCGGACTTCTCCGGCAGTTTCCAGTACTCGCTGAAGGTGTAGGGCGTACACGAGTACAACTCGCCGACTTCGCCCTCGCCGACCTCGACACCCTGCTCGTCGAGCAACCGGATCGGCTCGGTGCCGATCAACTCGCGCCCGATCGAACCAAGTTTGGTCAGTTGCTCATCCGGTCGCAGCAACGTCACCCACCCGGCTTCGGTCGAACCATAGCCCTCGAACAGGCTGGAGTTGCGAAAATGCTCCAGGATCGCGAGCTTGGTCTCGCGCCGCGCCGGCGCCGACGAGATCAGCAGCCTGCGCACGCCGCCCACGTCGTGGCGCTGCTTCACCGAGTCGGGCAGAGCCAGCATCATGATGTAGTGGGTCGGCACCAGGGAGGTGAACGTGCAGCGCTCGGCCGCCAGCGTCGCAAGCAGGTGCTCGGGCTCGCAGCTCCTGCGGTCGTACACACAGCATTCGGCACCGCAATAGACCATCGGAAAGGCGAAGAACAGCGAATTGGCGTGGCACATCGGCATCACGAGCATCGCCCGGTCCTGCCGCGTGAAGCCGAACTCGACGGCCGATACCAGCGACAGCAGCGCAGTGGCACCGTGAGAGCGCACCGCCCCCTTGGGCTTGCCGGTGGTGCCCGACGTGTACATGAAGGCGAACGGATCCTCGCCGCGCAACGCCACCGACGGCTCTCGAGCAGCGCCGCGGGCGAGCAGCGACTCGTAGTCGGCATAGCCGGCCGCGGCCGCATCCCCGCCGAGCTGGATGTAGCATGCGGGGTCGATCACAAGGTCGCCGCGGATCGCCTCGACCCGGTCGACCAGGTCCGACTCCACGATCAGCGCCCGCGCCTCCGCGTTGTCAACGATGTAGGCGATCTCGGGACCAAGCAGGCGGAAATTCACCGGCACCGCGACGAACCCGCCTTTGGCCATCGCGACATAGATCTCCAGCCACTCGACCCGGTTGTAGGCGAGGATCGCGACCCGGTCGCCCTTGCGCAGGCCGAGTCCGGTCAGCGCATTGGCAAGCCGGCAGGAGCGCTCGTTCCACTGACGGAAGGAAAGTGCGCGCTCGAGGTCGCGTGCGGCAGGACGTTCGGGATGAAGCCGCGCGTTGAGCGCGACAGCCCGCCCTACGTCAGGAAGCTGGTTCAAGAAACCCCCTCCCCCGCAGGCACGAGGATCGTCGCCCGCACCCTTCACACGCCCGAATCACTCGTCCGGAAGGGAAGGCAGAGCCCGATGCGATCGCACCGGCAGATGGTGGCACCTATTTCCATTTTAGACAGCGTCTTGCAAATGCAAGCTTCGTGTCGATCCGGCTCCCTTTGACAGGGGCACGCAGGTTCGTCTATAGTCCGCGCCGTCATTGGGGAGTAGCCGCCCTCCGGTATTCGCGAGGGGTGCGCGCCAACATGCTCGGTCGCCAGACCGTGGTGCGCACGGGTTTTCGGACTTGGCAAGACCTTTGACCCTGCTGCCTCCGCTCATGGCCGGGGAAGCGCAGGGTCGCGGGTATTGACCGGCCAGGACCGAATCGAATGGATGCCTTCCTCGTTTCCACCGCCATCGTCGCCCTTGCCGAGATCGGCGACAAGACCCAGCTACTTGCCTTCATCCTTGCCGCAAAGTTCCGCAGGCCGTGGCCGATCGTATTCGGAATTCTGGTAGCAACCCTGCTCAACCACGCGTTCGCGGCGGCGCTCGGGACTTGGTTGACGTCCCTGCTGGGGCCGCAGACCCTTCGCTGGATCCTCGGCTTGTCTTTCATCGCCATGGCGGTCTGGACACTGATCCCGGACAAGTTCGACACCGAGGACGCAAAGGTCCCTCGATTAGGCGTTTTCGGAGCCACGCTGCTCGCGTTCTTTCTCGCGGAAATGGGTGACAAGACCCAGGTCGCCACCGTCGTCCTGGCGGCGCAGTATCAGGCGCTCGTTGCGGTGGTGGCCGGCACCACGCTCGGCATGATGATCGCCAACGTACCGGCGGTGCTGCTCGGCGACCGCATTGCAACCCGCATGCCCGTCAAGCTGGTGCATGGCATCGCAGCAGCCCTCTTCCTCGCTCTGGGCGCCGCGACCCTTTCGGGCGTCGGAGCGGATCTCGGGTTGTAGCGAGGGGCAATCGACCGATCAATCAAGCGGGAAACGGATACAGCGGACGCACGTCCGGCGATGCGGGTGCGGGTGTCCGGGCGACATTCATCACCCAGCACACGCACGCGAAGTACCCGATCAGCGTGGTCAGTTCGACCACCCCATGCTCGCCCCATCGCAGCAGCGAACGCTCATAGGTGACGTCGGAGACGCTTTGCCGGTTCAGCAACTCGGTGGCGAAATCGTAGGCTGCCGACTCGTCGTACGACATGTCGCGCGGCCAGTTGTCAGGCGTGTGCACACTGCGCGCAGCGATGATCGTGTCCTTGGATCTTTTGACCATCCGAGAACGGTAGTCGGCTGGCCGTGTCGAAGGGACGTTCATCACTCATGGAGTAATCAGGAAACATGAATCAGGATTGGAAAAAACTGCTCGACCAAGGCCTTGCAGAAACCGGTTTGACGCAATCGGGCGTGGTGTCGAGCGGCACTCGCATCTTCGACAAGCTGATGGGCAGCGGTGTTGGGGGTGGGCTTATCGGTGGCGTCATCGGCGGTATGCTTGCGGGCAAGGGTGGGCGTAAGCTTGCCGGCAATATGGTCAAACTTGGCGGTGTCGCGGCGATCGGTGCGATCGCTTATTCAGCCTGGAGCCGCCACCGCCAGCGACAATCGGGGGGTGCGGTGCCGACCCTGAAGACCGAACCATTGCTGCCGCCCGCGGACAGCGGGTTTCTACCGCCACCGGGTGATACGCTCGCCGGGGCCGCCATGGGCTTGGCGGTTGTTCGTGCGATGATCGCTGCAGCCAAGGCCGACGGCCACATTGATGATGCGGAGCGCGAGCGAATCTTTGGCCAGATCTCGCAGCTCGGTCTTGGTGCCGAGCAAAAGGCCTTTATGTTCGACGAGATCGCCAAACCGCTCGACATCGATGCAATTGTTGCCCTTGGTATCTCGCCGGAAATCTCTATCGAAATTTACACCGCTTCACTACTCGCGATTGAGGCCGACACACCGGCCGAAAAAGCCTACCTGCAAATGCTGGCTGCGCGCCTGGGGCTCGATTCGTCGCTGGTGAACGAAATACACGCTGCGGTGGCGGCAAGCTGATCGACGGACGCCCCGTTCTAGCAACTGACGACCTCCAGACGCTTGGTCGGCTAGGATCGGATGCTTTTGGCCGAGGCGAATTCAGCGAGTGAGTCTGAACGGGGCTTGGTCGCCCCTAATTTTGCGTTGATATGATTCCGAGAACGCCCTTCTTCATACGTGAGCCGCGCCGCCTGATAGGCGCGATTGCATTGCTTTTGCTCCTTGCCATTGGCGTGATGGCCTGGCAGACCAAAACCCTGGCCCTGGCATGGTACTGGCTCCAAACCCGTGCCGAAGCCGAGCACTGGCGTGTACATGGCGTCTGGTTGCCTGATTACTGGGCAGTCGTGGACGGGATTGCCATTAAAGGCATATCCAATAACGCGTCCGGTCTGACATGGAGCAGCGCGACAAACACGCTATTTACGGTCATCAATGGACCGCCGGCGGTGGCCGAACTCAGCGCCGATGGCGTGGTATTGCGCAAAATACCGATCGAGGGCGCACGTGATCCGGAAGGCATCACCCATGTTCGCGACAACGTCTTCGTCATAACCGACGAGCGTGATCACAAGTTGTACAAGGTGACAATTGACAACGATACGAATCAGCTCGATGTACGCGAGGCGCCTCATCTTGGTATTTCGATCGATCGGAGCCGAAACCTCGGTTATGAGGGCGTTTCCTGGGACGATGTGGGTGGTCGCTTGTTCATCACCAAGGAAAAATCGCCGATGCGTGTTCTGATCGTCAGTGGGTTCCCGGACCTGGTAGCGGACAGCCCGTTCCAGCTCCGGATATCGGAATGGAAATCGCCACGGGCGAGTACCTTGTTCATGACCGACCTATCCTCACTTACCGTGCATGAGCCGACCGGCAACATTCTCCTGCTTAGTGACGAGTCTGCCCTTATCGTGGAGTACACCGAAGAGGGCAAGCCGGTGAGCGTGCTGCCGCTCTGGCGCGGCCGTCATGGTCTATCGCGTCGCATACCGCAAGCCGAGGGTCTGGCTGTGGCGCCGGACGGGGACATATTTGTGCTGTCCGAGCCGAATTTGTTCTACCGTTTCGAGCGCAAACACCCTGCAAACTGGGCACAGATCGGCAAACCGGCGTCATCTGACAACGTGGATTGATCACTTTCTGGATTGATCTTTTTTCGATTTCTGAGCGACGCATTGTAGGCAGCACTGCTGCCGCTCAATCGGCGCCTCATCCTCGCCTCAAGGCATGGCCTAGTAATTCTCAGTCAGTCCCAGATCTGCGAGACTTCTCCACTCAGAATCCTGCCGCTGATTCACCGACATGATGAGTGTCTCTTGTGGGTCGAAGCCGGCCGTTCAGTGAACAGAAGGCCCGTCGGCCATCCGTGCTGAGCGTAGGCAGGCAACGATCGGCTGAACGCGGTTGCCTGATCGACGCAAGTCGCGATTCATTCAGCCTGGTTCGACCGGGTTGCCATGATGGCCGGCGGTGCATGCCCGTGCACCGAGCGCCGGCAGCGCTATGCCGCTGACCAAGAGCTGTGCGAACGCATCACCATCGACCGGCGCACTGAAAAGATAGCCTTGCATCGCGTCGCAGCCGTGCGTGTGCAAGAAGCGCATCTGCGCATGCGTTTCCACCCCTTCGGCCACGACGTTCATCCGCAGCGTGTGCGCAAGACCGATGATGGCAACGCAAATCGCGGCGTCCTGCGCATTGGTGGTGATGTCCCGCACAAAGACCTGATCGATCTTGAGCGTGTCGATCGGAAAGCGCTTCAGATAGTCGAGCGACGAGTAGCCGGTGCCGAAGTCATCGAGCGAGAGCCGGACCCCCAAGGCCTTGAGCGCCTTGAGTGTCGCGATGGTCACATCGACATCGTTCATGAGTGTTGTCTCGGTGATCTCGAGCTCCAGCAGATGTGCCTCGAGCCCCGTCTTTTGAAGAACGGTCTCGACCTCTTCGACCAGGTTCGCATGGTGAAACTGGCGTGGCGACAGATTGACCGACACGGGCACCACCGGCAGGCCGGCCTCTTCCCATTCGCGCAGCTTCGCGCAAGCGCTGCGCAACACCCACTGCCCGAGCGGCACGATGAGGCCGGTCTCTTCCGCCACGGGAATGAACTCGGCCGGCGAGCGCATGCCATGCCCGGGCTGCTCCCAGCGCACCAGGGCTTCCATGCCCACGATGCGGCCGGTCTCGAAACTCACCTTGGGCTGAAAGTGAAGCAGCAGCTCATTGCGCTGGAGCGCAAGGCGCAGTGCCCCTTCCATGGCAAAGCGCCGGGCAGCGTGTTCGTTCATTCGCGGTGAGTACAAGCGCAACGCATTACCGCCCATCGCCTTGGCCTCATGCAAGGCCGCCCCCGCGTTGCGCAGCAGATGTTCGGCAGACTCGCCATCCTGCGGAAAGAAGGATACGCCGGCGCTCGCGCCCACCGGGATGATATGGCCCTCGATGACGACCGCCTCGGCCATCGCCACCAGCAACTCTTGCACGATGCCGGTGGCCGCATCGGCGCTCTCGATCTCGCCGAGGATGACGATGAATTCGTCGCCCGAGCCCCGGGCAACCGTGTCGTCGGCACGCACACGATCGAGGATTCGTTTGCCCACGGCCACAAGGACCGCATCTCCGATATCCGGTCCCTGGCTGTCGTTGACGACCTTGAAGCGGTCCAGATTGAACAGCACGACCGCGATCCCGGAATCGACGCGCCGCGCATGGTCCATCGCTTGATTGAGCCGATCCCTGAGCAGCGTGCGATTGGGCAAGCTGGAGTTCCCAGGATTTCGTGGACACTTTGACGAAAGCGAAACAATCGCCGGAGGTAACAAGTGTCCAAGAAGCCAGAGACCAGCGCTGTTCGGCGCATATACGAGTTCATCAAATCCAACCACAAAGAGCACAGCGTTCAAATGATGTGCCGCTTGCTAGATGTTGCGCCGAGCGGCTACTACGCGTGGCTCAGCAAACCAGTCTCTGAGCGGGCTCGCCATGACAGGCGCTTGCTCGGCCTGATCCGAGCGTCGTTCAATGCGAGCCAAGGTGTATACGGTGCGCCACGCGTCTTTCTCGACCTTCGAGAGGCCGGTGAAACGTGCAGCAAACATCGTGTCGCTCGGCTGATGAAAGAGAACGGCATGCGCGCCAAAGGCGGCTACCGGACCCGTCGTTACGTCGCTGGTGGCAAGTCAGCTGAGCTGATCCCGAACCTCGTTAAGCGCAATTTTGACGTCTCACAGCCCAACCGAATCTGGGTCACCGACATCACGTATGTCCGGACCTGGGAGGGCTGGCTCTACTTGGCCGTCGTACTGGACCTGTTCTCGCGCAAAGTCATCGGGTGGGCCACCCGCCAATCCATCCATCGAGAACTAGTCATGGACGCCCTCCTGATCGCCGTGCGTCAGCGCGAGCCAGACGGCACAATCGTGCACTCCGACCAAGGCTCTCAATACGGCAGCGACGACTGGCGCCGTTTCTGCCGGTCGAACGGTCTCCGGCCCAGCATGAGTCGGCGAGGCAACTGCTGGGACAACGCCGTCGCTGAGTCCTTCTTCTCAAGCCTGAAGAAGGAGCGCATCAAGAAGCGCATCTACAACACCCGCCAGCAAGCGACCGATGATATCGCGGAATACATCGATGGCTTCTACAATCGAACCCGAAGACACAAGCATTTGTCGGGCGTCAGCCCAGAGCAATTTGAAGCCGCAGCAACACGCTAGCCGCTAGGTATCCACAGAATCCTGGGAACTCCAGTAGCCTGAACTGATAAGCGGTGGCTTCGCCCATGTTTTCGGGGCTACGACCACTGACCGGATGGTTGCGGCCGTTGGTCGCGAAGAAGCCCAATGGCCGGTCAGGCCGACTAGTCGCCGCCCCGAAACAACATCGCAACCATACTCCGCGAGCCATTTCGCTCACGGTCTTGTCAGACCGTAGCCCCACCGCAAACTGGGCAGCTCATCCAATCGAACCAGTTTTCGACTTTATTGCCGAGTTTTCGACTTTAATGACGAGTTTTCGACTTTATTTGTTCGGAACAACGGCAGGTGACCGACCGCAGCCTCACTCAACCGTCACGGACTTGGCGAGGTTCCTTGGCTTATCCACATCCGTGCCCTTGACCAGCGCCGCGTGGTAGGAGAGGAGTTGCAGCGGGATGACGTGAAGGACCGGGGAAAGCATGCCGTAGTGTTCGGGCATCTGCAGGATGTGGACGCCTTCGGATTCGGCGATTTCGCTGCCGGCGTCGGCGAAGACGTAGAGTTCGCCACCGCGGGCGCGGACTTCCTGGAGGTTGGACTTGAGCTTTTCGAGCAGTTCGTCGGCCGGGGCGACGGCGATGACGGGCATGTCCTTGTCAACGAGGGCGAGCGGGCCGTGCTTGAGCTCGCCGGCGGCGTAGGCTTCGGCGTGGATGTAGGAGATCTCCTTGAGCTTGAGCGCACCCTCCATCGCGATCGGCCAGTGGCGGCCGCGGCCGAGGAAGAGCGCGTGCTGCTTGGAGGCGAAGCGCTGGGCCCAGGCTTCGATCTGGGGTTCGAGGTCGAGCACCTTCTGCACTGCGACCGGCAGGTGGCGTAGCGCCGCGAGATAGCGCGACTCGGTCTCCTCGTCCAGGCGGCCGGACAGCTTGGCCAGCGCCAGCGTGAGCAGGGCGAGCGCGGCGAGCTGGGTGGTGAAGGCCTTGGTCGAGGCGACGCCGATCTCCGGGCCGGCGCGGGTGATGAAGCGCAGGACCGCTTCGCGCACGATCGCCGATTCCGGCACGTTGCAGATCGCCAGCGTGCGCGTCATGCCCAGTTCCCGCGCGTACTTGAGCGCGGCCAGCGTATCGGCGGTCTCGCCCGATTGCGAGATGACCACGACGAGCGTGGCAGGATCGGGCACCGATTCACGGTAGCGGTATTCGCTGGCGATCTCCACCGAGCACGGGACGCGGGCGATGGCTTCGAGCCAGTAGCGGGCGACCAGACCGGCGTGGTAGCTCGTGCCGCAGGCGATGATGAGCACCTGCCGCACGCCGGACAGCACCTCGGGCGCAGCACTGCCGAAGAGCTGCGGGCTGACGCTGCCGCCGCCGGCGATGATCTCCAGCGTGTTGGCCAGCGCCTGCGGCTGCTCGAAGATCTCCTTCTGCATGTAGTGGCGATACTGACCGAGTTCGATCGCGTCGGCGGACAGGTTCGAAAAATGCTCCTCGCGCTCGACCGGGGTGCCGTCGGGGCGGACGATGCGATAGCCGTCGAGGCGCAGCTCGGCCAGATCACCGTCCTCGAGATAGATGATCCGGCGCGTGACCTGCAGCAGCGCGGCGGTATCGGAAGCGGCATACAGGCCGTCCTCGCCGACACCGAGCAGCAGCGGCGCACCGTGGCGAGCCACCACGACGCGGAACGGATCGGCCTCGGAGATCACGCCGATCGCGTAGGCGCCGACGAGTTCGCTGGTCGCCAGGCGCACCGCCTCGAACAGGTCGGGCACCGCGTCGAGCTTGCTGTGGATCAGGTGGGCGATGGCCTCGGTGTCGGTCTCGGAGACGAACGCGTAGCCGCGCGCCATGAGACGATCGCGGATCTGTTCGAAGTTCTCGATGATGCCGTTATGCACGACCGCGAGCTGCGCCGAGACGTGCGGATGGGCGTTGCGCTCGGAGGGCACCCCGTGGGTCGCCCAGCGGGTGTGGGCGATGCCGATGTTGGCTGCAAGCGCGCGCGATTCAGCCAGGGTCGCCAGTTCTGCGACTCGCCCGGCCGAACGCAGGCGCTGCAGACCGCCGTGCAGCGCAGCGATGCCGGCCGAATCGTAGCCGCGGTACTCGAGCTTGCGCAGGCCCTCGAGCAGGACGGGCACGACGTCGCGGGTGGAAATGGCTGTGACGATGCCGCACATGGTCGGATTCTCCCTGTGGTTCCGTACGTCGCCGCGCGCAGCGACGCTAGGCTTTCTTGACCGGCCGTTTCCAGCCGGGAATGGTGACCTGCTTCGCCCGCGACACGGTGAGCTGTCCGGCCGGCGCGTCCCGGGTCAGCGTCGTTCCAGCCGCTAGCGTCGCCCCCTGCCCCACCCGCACCGGGGCGACGAGCTGGGTGTCCGAGCCGATGAAAACGTCGTCCTCGATGACCGTGCGATGCTTGTTGACGCCGTCGTAGTTGCAGGTGATCGTGCCGGCACCGACGTTCACCCGCCGGCCGATGTCGGTATCGCCAACGTAGGCGAGATGGTTGGCCTTGGAGTGGTCGGCGATGCGGCTGTTCTTGACCTCGACGAAGTTGCCGATGTGGACGTCGCGCCCGAGCTCGGTACCGGGCCGCGTGCGCGCGTACGGGCCGATGACGCAGTCCGCACCGGTCGAGGTGCTCTCGAGGTGCGAGAACGGCGCGATGCGCGTGCCCGCACCGACGACCACGTCGCGCAGTACGCAGTTCGTGCCGACGCGCACGCCGTCGCCCAGTTCGACGCGGCCCTCGAACACGCAATTGACGTCGATCTCGACATCCCGCCCGCAGACCAGTTCGCCGCGCACGTCGAGGCGGGCCGGGTCGATCACCGTCACGCCGTCTTCCATTAGGCGCTGTGCGGTGTTGCGCTGGTGGATGCGTTCGAGTTCGGCCAGTTGCGCCTTGCTGTTGACGCCGAGAATCTCCCACTGCGCGTCGGGCGCGACGGTGACGACCTCGACGCCGTCTGCAACCGCCAGCGCGATGATGTCGGTCAGGTAGTACTCGCCCTGGGCATTGTCGTTGCCCACGCGTCCGAGCCAGTCGCGCAACCGGGCCACGGGGGCGACGAGGATGCCGGTGTTGATCTCGCGCACGCCCAGTTCGGCAGGGGTGGCGTCCTTCTGCTCGACGATGCGGGTCACCCGGCCGTCGGTATCGCGCAGGATGCGTCCGTATCCGGCGGGGTCGTCGAGTTCGACCGTGAGCAGGGCGAGCCGGCCGTCCCCGCTGGCCTGCTGCAGGCGCTGCAGCGTCGCCAGCCCGATCAGGGGCACGTCGCCATAGAGCACCAGTGCCGATTCGCCGTCGTCCAGCGCCGGCAAGGCCTGCTGGACCGCGTGGCCGGTGCCGAGCTGCGGGGCCTGCAAGGCCCAGTCCAGGTCGCTCGCGTCGAAGCGCTTGCGTACGGCCTCGGCGCCGTGGCCGTGCACGATGCAGATGCGCCCGGCCCCGAGAGCCCGCGCCGCACGCACGACATGATCGAGCATCGGCCGGCCGGCGAGCGGCTGAAGGACCTTGGGCAGATCCGATCGCATTCGGGTGCCCTTTCCGGCCGCGAGAATCACCACCTGCATGCTTGCTCCGACGTGTTTCGGTACGCGGCCGATTCTACCATGCACCCCCGCACGCCACGGCCAGCGGAATGGCCCGAACGGTCGATGACGCGGTGATGCTGCAATGCGTCGGTGCAGGCGCGCCGGACATCATCGGGCAACAGGGACCGGGGTAGAATGCCGTTGTTGCAACGCAAAGCGAGCCAGTCGTGAAGAAGATCACCGAGTTCATCCAGAACCGCACCTATGACGAGATCCAGGTCGGCGATCATGCGCAGCTCGTGCGCACGCTGCGTCCGGACGACATCCACCTGTTCGCGGTGATGTCCGGCGACGTCAATCCGACCCACGTCGATGCCGAGTTCGCGCGCTCCAGCCAGTTCCGCGAGGTCGTCGGCCACAGCATGTGGGGCAGCACGCTGATCTCGTCGGTGCTGGGCACCGAGTTTCCCGGCCCCGGTACGGTCTATGTGTCCCAGAGCCTGAATTTCTGGCGCCCGGTCACGATCGGCGACACGATCACGATCACGGTGACCTGCCAGCGCAAGCATGATCACAATCATCACATCGTGTTCGACTGCCTGGCCGTCAACCAGGACGGGCTCAAGGTCATCGACGGTGTGGCCGAGGTGCAGGCCCCGACCGAGAAGGTCAAGCGCCCGCGCGTCCACTTGCCTGAAGTAACGATCTCGGATCGCGAACTGCGCTATCGCCACCTGCTGTCGATCGCTTCGGACCTGTCGCCCATCCCGATCGCGGTGGCGCATCCTTGCGACGGCGAATCGCTGCGCGGTCCGATCCAGGCCGCCGAGGCCGGACTGGTCGAGCCGGTCCTGGTCGGCCCCGAGGCAAAGATCCGGGCGGTGGCCGAGGAGCATGACATCGACCTGCACGGCTTCCGGATCGTCGACGTACCGCACAGTCACGCGGCGGCCGACGCGGCGGTTGCCTTGTGTCGCGACGGCACCGTCGAGGCGCTGATGAAGGGCTCGCTGCACACCGACGAACTGATGGGCGCGGTGGTGTCGCGTTCCGGAGGCTTGCGTACCGAGCGGCGGATCAGCCACGTGTTCCTGGCCGACGTGCCGACCTATCCACATCCGCTGATGATCACCGACGCGGCGATCAACATCGAACCAAGCCTGGAGATCAAGGTCGACATCGTGCAGAACGCGATCGACCTGGCACACATCCTGGGGCTTGCCGAACCCAAGGTGGCGATCCTCTCCGCGGTCGAGACCGTCACTTCCAAGCTGCGCTCCACGATCGACGCGGCGTGCCTGTGCAAGATGGCCGATCGAGGGCAGATCCGCGGTGGCCTGCTCGACGGTCCGCTCGCCTTCGACAATGCGATCTCGCTGCTGGCGGCGAAGAGCAAGGGCATCCGCTCGGCCGTCGCGGGCAATGCGGACATCCTCGTCGTACCCGATCTCGAGTCCGGGAACATGATGGCCAAGCAGCTCGAATACCTGGGCAATGCGCTGATGGCCGGCGTGGTGCTCGGTGCGCGCGTGCCGATCGTGCTCACCAGCCGTGCCGACACCGCCGAGACCCGCGCCGCCTCCTGCGCGGTCGCTCAGCTCATGGCCCATCGCAAGCGCGAGACCATGCGCCCATGAGAGCCATCCTCGTCCTCAACGCCGGATCAAGCAGCCTGAAGTTCGCACTGTTCCCGATCGATCCGATACTGACCGAGACCCCGGCGCTGGCGGGACAGATCGAAGGCATTGGCGCCACCCCCGAGCTGAGTGCGCACACCGAGGACGGCCGGACCTTCCACGAACCGGTCGCGACCGGCGGCGAGCAGTCGGCGCAGCATCGCGACGCCCTCGCCCATCTGTTCGCCTGGCTTGCGGCGCACAACCCGCAGATGGAGATCGTCGCGGCCGGCCACCGCATCGTCCACGGTGGCGAATCCTACAGTGCCCCGGTGCGTATCGACGACCGTGTGCTGTCCGAACTCGACGAATTGGTGCCCCTGGCGCCGCTTCACCAGCCGCACAACCTGCGCGCGATCCGGGCGGTCGCCGCCCTGATGCCCGGGATCCCGCAGGTCGGCTGCTTCGATACGGCCTTCCACCGCACGCAACCCGCCATCGCCCAGGCCTACGCCCTGCCCCGGGCGCTGTCGGCCGAAGGCATCAAGCGCTACGGCTTTCACGGCCTGTCCTACGACTTCGTCGCACGGCATCTTCCCGAGGTGGTCGGCGACCGTGCCGCAGGCGCGGTGGTCATCGCCCACTTGGGCAACGGCGCCTCGATGTGTGCGCTGCGCGACGGGCGCTGCGTGGCGACGACGATGGGATTCACCGCCGTCGAAGGCCTGATGATGGGCACGCGCTGCGGCAGCCTCGATCCAGGCGTGCTGCTCTACCTCATGGACCGCAAGGGCATGGATGCTGCCGCCCTGACCCGGCTCGTATACAAGGAGTCCGGCCTGCTCGGCGTGTCCGGAATCAGCCAGGACATGCGTGCGCTGCTCGCCAGCGATGCCCCGGAAGCGGCGGAGGCGGTCGAACTGTTCTGCTACCGGATCGCGCGCGAACTCGGCTCGCTCGCGGCCGCGGCCGGAGGACTGGACGCGCTGGTCTTCACCGGAGGGATCGGCGAGCATGCCGCCCCCGTGCGCCGCCAGGTGTCCACGCTTTCGGAATGGCTCGGGGTCCGCATCGACGCCGCCCGCAACGCCGAACCGACGCGCGGGCCGCGCCGCATCGATGCCGACGACAGTCGTGTCGCGGTAGCGGTCGTCCCGACCAACGAGGAAGGCATGATCGCCCGCTATACGCGCGAACGGCTGACGTTGTGATCGCCCGGCAGGGGTCCGCCGCCAAAGCGCCGGCGGCAGGAACCCGGATGCTGCTCCTACGCAGGAAATAATCCCGCCGCGAACCGCGCACGCACGCGTTAGGATACGACTTTCGTACAACCGTCGCCCGCGCAGATGGCATCGGACCCGCACGCACCCCCCAAACCGGTCGGCACCTCGCAAGAAGCGCTGGGCGACGTTGCCCGCGAACGCGCCGAGAGCGAAACCCGGCTGCGGGCAATGCTCGAGTCGGCGATCGATGCCGTCGTCTCGGTCGATTCGGACGGCTTGCTGATCGAGTTCAACCCGGCAGCCGAGCGTACGTTCGGGTGGCAACGTGCGGAGGTCCTCGGCAAACCGATGGCGGAATTGATCATTCCCGAACGCCACCGTGCCCACCACCATGCCGGCCTCGCGCGATTCCTGCTCACCCACGAAGCCAAGGTCCTGAACCGTCACATCGAAACCACGGCGCTGCGCCGCGATGGCACCGAGTTTCCGATTGAGCTGTCGATCACCACGGTGCGCGAGGGCGATCGCGATCTGTTCACCGCCTATGTGCGCGACATCACCGAGCGTAAGCGCGCCGAGGACGAACTGCGCATTGCGGCGATCGCCTTCGAAGCGCAGGAGGGCATGTTCATCACCAACGCAGCCGGGACGATCCTGCGCGTCAACAGCGCCTTCGTGCTCACCACCGGCTATCCGGCCGAAGAGGCAATCGGACAGACCGCTGCGCTCATGAGTTCGGGACGCCACGACGCCAACTTCTACAAGGCCATGTGGGACACCCTGCTGGCCGACGGCTACTGGGAAGGTGAGATCTGGAACCGCCGCCGTAACGGGGAAATCTATCCGGTATGGCTGACCATTACCGCGGTGTTCAACGAAGCGGGACAACTCACCCATTACGTATCCACCTTTTCGGACATCACCGCACGCAAGGCTGCAGAGGAAGAGATCAAGCACCTTGCGTTCTACGACGCACTCACCCACCTGCCCAACCGCCGACTGCTGCTCGATCGGCTCCGGCACGGCATCGCTGCGGCCGAGCGCAGCGGTCATCACGGCGCGCTGCTCTTCATCGATCTGGACGATTTCAAGACCCTCAACGACACGCTCGGACATCACACCGGCGACCAGTTGCTGCAGCAGGTCGCCAAACGGTTGAGCGATTCGGTACGCGGCGACGACACCGTGGCGCGCCTCGGGGGCGACGAGTTCGTCGTCATGCTCGAGAACCTGGGAGAGCACGCGGAGGACGCCGCGACCCAGGCCGAGACGGTCGGCGAGAAGATCCTGCACGCATTGAACCGGCCCTACCGTCTCGGCGCGCGCGAGCATCACAACACCCCCAGCATCGGAATCACCCTGTTCCACGGCGGCGACAACGCCATCGACGAGTTGCTCAAGCGGGCGGATCTTGCGATGTACCAGGCCAAGGCGGCCGGGCGCAACACCCTGCGCTTCTTCGACCCGGACATCCAGGCCGCGGTCGAGATGCGCTCGGCGATGGAAGCCGAACTGCGCAGAGCCTTGCGGCACAGCGAGTTCGAACTGCACTACCAGCCACAGGTCGACGTCCAGGGGCGGGCGATCGGAGCCGAGGCGCTGCTGCGCTGGCGCCACCCGCAGCGGGGAATCGTCTCGCCCGGCGAGTTCATCCCCCTGGCCGAGGAGACCGGCCTGATCCTGCCGATCGGCCTGTGGGTGCTGCACACCGCCTGCGCCCGACTCGCCCGCTGGGCGGATCAACCCGAGACGGAATCGCTCAGGCTCGCGGTCAATGTCAGTGCCCGCCAGTTCCACCACCCGGATTTCGTCGATCAGGTCATGGCGGCCCTCGAATCGTCCGGCGCGAATCCGCAACGACTCAAGCTTGAGCTGACCGAAAGCCTCCTCATCGAAGAGATCGAGGACACCATCGCGAAGATGGACGCGCTGAAGGCTCAGGGGGTGAGCTTCGCGCTGGACGACTTCGGCACCGGCTATTCGTCGCTGACCTACCTGAAGCGGTTGCCGATCGATCAGCTCAAGATCGATTATTCTTTCGTGCGCGACATCGTCACGGATGCCAACGATGCGGCGATCGCCCGGACCATCCTCGCGCTTGGCCAGAGCCTGGGGCTGGACGTGATTGCCGAGGGCGTGGAGACGACCGAACAGTTCGCCTTCCTCACCGAACACCGATGCCGGGCGTTCCAGGGCTACTTGTTCGGAAAGCCGGAACCCGTGGACGACTGAGCGGGCACGCGGCCCGCTCTGGTCTTCACCCTCACGGGGGGCGGCACTGCGTCAACGCGGAAGCAGACTCTCGCCCATCAGGAACTCATCCACGGCACGGGCACACTGACGCCCTTCCCGGATCGCCCACACGACCAGCGACTGTCCGCGCCGCATGTCACCTGCCGCGAACACGCCGGGCACATTGGTCGCGTAGCAGCCCTCGCCGTCGGTGGTCGCCATCGCGTTGCCGCGGGGATCCTTGTCAACCCCGAAGGCCTCGAGCACACTGCCGACCGGGTTCGTGAAACCCATCGCGAACAACACCAGGTCTGCCTTGAGGTCGAACTCCGAACCCGGCACCTCGCTCATGCGCCCGTCCTTCCAGTCGAGCCGTATCGCGCGCAGGCCGGTGACCTTGCCGTTCTCGCCGAAAAACTCCTTGGTGGCCACGGAAAAGTCGCGCTCGCACCCTTCCTCGTGCGAACTGGAGGTGCGCAGCTTGATCGGCCAGTACGGCCAGGTCAGCAGCTTGTTCTCGCGTTCCGGGGGCATCGGCATCAGCTCGAACTGGGTGACCGAGGCCGCGCCGTGGCGGTTGGACGTGCCGACACAGTCCGAGCCGGTGTCGCCACCGCCGATCACGACCACGTGCTTTCCGGTGGCCGAAATCGGATTCGGACTGCCACCCGCGACCTCCTTGTTCTGCGGGATCAGAAACTCGAGCGCAAAGTGAATGCCGTCGAGTTCGCGGCCCGGTACCGGCAAGTCGCGGGGCACCTCGGCGCCACCGGCCAGCACGACTGCATCGAACTGCTTGCGGAGGGACTCCGCACCGATGACCTCGGCCGCATCGGAGGCGACGCCCGGCGGAAGATCCTCGGGGCCGATCAGCACCCCCGGACGGAAGCGCACCCCCTCGGCCTCCATCTGCTCGATGCGGCGGTCGATGAGATTCTTTTCCATCTTGAAGTCGGGGATGCCATAGCGCAGCAAACCGCCGATGAGGTCGCTCTTCTCGAACACGGTCACGTCGTGGCCGGCGCGCGCCAGTTGCTGGGCCGCCGCAAGCCCGGCCGGCCCCGATCCGACGATCGCGATCTTCTTTCCGGTCCTGGAACGCGGCGGCTGCGGCTGCACCCAGCCCTCCTCCCAAGCCTTGTCGATGATCGCATGCTCGATCGACTTGATCCCGACCGGATCGGTATTGAGGTTGAGCGTGCACGCCTCTTCACACGGCGCCGGGCAGATGCGGCCGGTGAACTCGGGGAAGTTGTTCGTCGAGTGCAGGATCTCGATCGCTTCGCGCCACTGCTGGCGATAGACGAGATCGTTCCAGTCCGGGATGACGTTATTGACCGGGCAGCCGTTGTTGCAGAAGGGGATGCCGCAATCCATGCACCGTGCACCCTGGATCGCGGCCTCTTCGTCGGTCAGACGCAGCACGAACTCCTTGTAGCGCTTCACCCGCTCCGGCACCGGCTCGTAGGCCTCGGACAGGCGCTGATACTCCAGAAATCCCGTGGGCTTTCCCATGGTTACGCGGCCTCCAGTCGATTCTGGCGCTGCTCGGCCATTTCGGCCAGCGCGCGGCGATATTCATGCGGCAACACCTTGACGAATCGCTTGCGGAAGTCCGTCCAGTGTTCGAGGATGTGATGCGCGCGAACGCTGCCGGTGAAGCGCGCATGGCGTTCGATCAACCCCTTGAGGATGAGCTCGTCGCCCATGCCGAGATGGTCGATGTCGACGTGCCCGTGCGACTCGAGATCGTCGCCCGACTCCGAGCCCTTGCGGGCTTCGATCTCGTCGGGCATCGGTTCGAGTTGGACCTGCGCCATGTTGCAGCGCTTCTCGAAGGTCCCGTCCTCGTCGAGCACGTAGGCGATGCCGCCCGACATGCCCGCCGCGAAATTGCGCCCGGTGTATCCGAGCACGACCACGGTGCCGCCGGTCATGTATTCGCAGCCATGGTCGCCGACCCCCTCGACCACCGCCGTGGCGCCCGAGTTGCGCACCGCGAAGCGCTCGCCGCCGACCCCGGCCAGGTAGGCCTCGCCTTCGATCGCGCCGTACAGGACGGTATTGCCGACGATGATGTTCTCGGTCGTCGCGCCGCGGAAATCCTCACGCGGTCGCACAATGATGCGACCGCCGGACAGGCCCTTGCCGACGTAGTCGTTGGCTTCGCCGGTCAGGTCGAGCGTGACGCCCCGGGCAAGGAAAGCGCCGAAGCTCTGGCCGGCCGTGCCCTCGAGCCGGACGTGGATCGTGTCGTTCGGCAGGCCCGCGTGACCGTACTTCGCCGCGACCCTGCCCGACAGCATCGCCCCGACGGTGCGGTGGATGTTGCGCACCGGCAGGTCGATCTCGACCCGCTTGCCACTGTCGAGTGCCTTTCGCGCACGCTGGATCAGCTCCTGGTCGAAGGCCTTCTCGAGTCCATGGTCCTGGTCTTCGACGTGCTTGCGCGACACGCTGGCCGGCACGTTCGGGCGGTGGAAGATGCGCGAGTAATCGAGACCTTGTGCCTTCCAGTGCTCGATGCCCTTCCTCATGTCGAGCAGGTCGGCGCGACCGATCAGGTCGTCGAACCGGCGAATCCCCATCTGCGCCATCAACTCGCGCAACTCCTCCGCGACGAAGAAGAAGTAATTGACGACGTGTTCCGGCTGACCGGTAAACTTCTTGCGCAGGACCGGGTCCTGGGTGGCCACGCCGACCGGGCAGGTGTTGAGGTGGCACTTGCGCATCATGATGCAGCCTTCGACGACCAGCGGCGCGGTGGCGAAGCCGAACTCGTCCGCACCCAGCAGGGCGCCGATGAGGACGTCGCGACCAGTCTTCATCTGGCCGTCGACCTGCACGCGGATGCGGCCGCGCAGCCGATTGAGAACCAGGGTCTGCTGGGTCTCGGCGAGCCCGAGCTCCCACGGCGAACCGGCATGCTTGATCGACGACCAGGGGCTCGCACCGGTGCCGCCATCGTGTCCGGCGATCACCACGTGATCGGCCTTCGCCTTCGCGACCCCCGCGGCCACGGTGCCGACACCGATCTCCGAGACCAGCTTGACGGAAATCGAGGCTTCCGGGTTGGCGCTCTTGAGGTCGTGGATGAGCTGCGCCAGATCCTCGATCGAGTAGATGTCATGGTGCGGGGGCGGCGAGATCAGGCCGACGCCCGGGACCGAATGGCGCAGGAAGCCGATGTACTCGCTGACCTTGTGGCCGGGAAGCTGACCGCCCTCGCCCGGCTTGGCCCCCTGGGCCATCTTGATCTGCAACTGATCGGCATTGACGAGATACTCGGTCGTGACGCCGAAGCGTCCCGACGCGACCTGCTTGATCGACGAGCGCAGGCTGTCGCCGGCCTTCAGATCGAGGTCGCGTGCGATGCGGCCCTCGCCGATGATCTGGGACAGGCGCATGGCCTGGGTGATCGGCTTGAAGCGCATCGGGTCCTCGCCGCCTTCGCCCGTATTCGACTTGCCGCCGATGCGGTTCATCGCCACGGCGAGCGTGGTGTGCGCCTCGGTCGAGATCGATCCCAGCGACATCGCACCGGTAGCAAAGCGCTTGACAATCTCCTTGACCGGCTCGACCTCGTCCAGCGGCACCGGCGGACCGGCCGGCTTCAGCTCGAACAGGCCGCGCAGCGTCATGTGGCGGCGGGTCTGGTCGTTGATCATGCGCGCGTATTCCTTGTAGGAATCGTACTTGCCCGATCGCGTCGAGTGCTGCAGCTTGGCGATCGCATCGGGGGTCCACATGTGCTCGTCGCCGCGCACGCGATAGGCATATTCTCCACCGGCATCGAGCATGTTGGCGAGCACCGGGTCGGAACCGAAGGCCTTGCGGTGCAGGCGCACCACTTCCTCCATGACCTCGAACACACCCATGCCCTCGACCTGGCTCGTCGTGCCGGTGAAGTACTTGTCGAGCAGCGCCTGCTTGAGGCCGACCGCCTCGAAGATCTGCGCGCCGGTATAGGACATGTAGGTCGAGATGCCCATCTTGGACATGACCTTCATCAGCCCCTTGCCGATCGCCTTGACGAAATGGCGAACCGCCTTTTCGCCGCTCTCGGCATCCCCGGCCATGGCCTGCAGCGACTCCATCGCGAGATAGGGGTGGACCGCTTCGGCACCGTAGCCGGCCAGCACCGCGAAGTGATGGACCTCGCGCGCCGACCCGGTCTCGACGACCAGACCGGTGCGCGTGCGCAGCCCCTTGGTGACGAGGTGCTGGTGGATCGCCGACAGCGCGAGCAACGCCGGGATGGCGACATGTTCGGCATCGACCTTGCGGTCGGACACGATCAGGATGTTGTAGCCCTGATGGACGACGTCCTCGGCCTCGGCACACAGCGAGGCGAGCCGCGCTTCGACACCCTCGCTCCCCCACTCGACGGGGTAGCAGATGTCGAGTTCGGCCGAGCGGAACTTGTTCTTGGTATAGCGCGCGATGTTGCGGATGCGCGCCATGCCGGCGAAATCGAGCACGGGCTGGGCCACTTCGAGCCGGAACGGCGGGTTGATCTCGTTGATCTCGAGCAGGTTCGGACGCGGCCCGATGAAGGACACGAGCGACATCACCAGTTGTTCGCGGATCGGATCGATCGGCGGATTGGTGACCTGCGCGAAAAGCTGCCGGAAGTAGTTGTAGAGCGGCTTCTCGCGACCCGAGAGCACGGCGAGCGGGGAGTCGTTGCCCATCGAGCCGGTGGCTTCCTCGCCGGCCTTGCCCATCGGCTCGAGGATGAACTTGATGTCTTCCTGCGTGTAGCCGAAGAGCTGCTGGCGATCGAGCAGCGACGCGGGGCTGACCGGGGCGTGCGCACCCGGGGGCGTCTCGAGCTCGTCGAGCTTGATGTTGATGCGCGACAGCCAGTCTGCATAGGGTCGCGCATTCGCGAGCGATTCCTTGAGTTCGGTATCGTCGATGATGCGTCCCTGTTCCATGTCGATCAGGAACATCTTGCCCGGCTGCAGACGCCATTTCTTGACGATCCTGCTGTCGGGGATCGGCAGCACGCCCGCTTCCGAGGCCATCACGACCAGATCGTCGTCGGTGACGAGATAGCGCGCCGGGCGCAGGCCATTGCGATCCAGCGTCGCGCCGATCTGACGCCCATCGGTGAACGCGACGGCGGCCGGGCCGTCCCACGGCTCCATCATCGCGGCGTGGTACTCGTAGAACGCACGACGGCGCTCGTCCATCTGCGTATGCGACTCCCAGGCCTCGGGAATCATCATCATCATCGCGTGCGCCATCGAATAGCCGCTCATGACGAGCAGTTCGAGCGCATTGTCGAAAGAGGCCGAATCGGATTGACCGGGATAGATCAGCGGCCAGATCTTTTCGAGATCGCTGCCGAGCAGCGGCGAAGACACGCCCTTCTCGCGCGCCCGCATCCAGTTGTAGTTGCCGCGAAGCGTGTTGATCTCGCCGTTGTGCGCGATGTAGCGGAACGGATGGGCGAGGTTCCACTTCGGGAACGTATTGGTCGAGAAGCGCTGGTGCACCAGTGCGAGCGCCGAGGCCGCGCGCGGGTCGACGAGATCACAGTAGTACTCGCCGACCTGGGTGGCGAGCAGCAGGCCCTTGTAGTTGACCGTGCGGGTCGACATCGACACGAAGTAGAATTCCTGCCCGTACTTCAGCTTCAGCGACAGGATCGCATTGGCAGCCCGGCGCCGTGCAACGTAGAGCTTGCGCTCGAGCGCCTCGGGGACCATGACGTCCGGACCCCGGCCGACGAAGATCTGCCGGATCACCGGCTCCTTGTCCTTGACCGCTGGAGACATCGGCATGTCGTGATTGACCGGGACATCCCGCCAGCCGAGCACGATCTGCCCCTCGGCGCGCACCCCGCGCTCGATCTCCTCTTCGCAGGCCAGTCGTGAAGCACGCTCCTTGGGCATGAAGACCATGCCCACCCCGTACTCGCCCGGCTCCGGCAGGGTCACGCCCTGCCGAGCCATTTCCTCACGGTAGAGCTGATCGGGAATCTGGATCAGGATGCCGGCCCCGTCGCCCTGCAAGGGATCGGCGCCGACCGCACCGCGGTGATCCAGGTTCTTCAGGATCTCGAGCCCGTGAAGAATGATTTCGTGGCTTTTCCTGCCTTTGATGTGCGCGACGAAGCCTACACCACAGGCGTCATGTTCATTGACCGGGTCGTACAGACCCTGCTTTTCCGGGGAATCCATCACGATCATCCTCGACACTTGGTTTGGCCGGAATGCTCCGGCGTGAAACGTGCGGCAAAAAAACGGCACCCGGCGGATTAAGCAAAAACCGCACCAAGGAAGTGCGAAAGCCGAAAAAAGACCGGGGCGCTCCGTGTCGGCACGAGGTCGACAGTCGCCCGACAGGGCACCCGCCTGGCTGTCGGACGGCGGGATTTATCAATATACGCGCGCTAAATCGACGATTCAATCCTGGGCGGAGAAGGGCGAGCGACGCGGCACCCGGCCTGCACGCAATCGATGACGCGACGGATGGTCGGCCCATGGCGAGACGGCTGTGCGGGCGTTCCAATCATTGGCACAATCCCTGGAGAGCCTGCAAGGCGGTTGGTGGGGTACCGCACCAACCAGGTGCGCGCCAATGTGGTGCAACCCGCGCGAAGACCGCCCCGTTGTGGTGCGAGCGTCGCTGGCTCGACGTGACCGCTCAGCCGATCTCGCCGACGGCGAACAGCCGGCGATGCTCCTTGATCGCATAGCGATCCGTCATGCCCGCGATGTAATCGGCGATCGCGCGGGGCTTGTCGCTTCGGCTGCGTTCCTGGTACTGGGGCGGGAGCAGCCGCGGATCGGACATGAAGGCCTCGAACAGGTCGCCGATGATGCGCTGGGCCTTGTTGGTCATCCGCAAGACCTGATAGTGCCAATAGAGATGATCGCGCAGGAAGCGCTTCAACTCCTTGAGTCGTGGGAGGAGTTCTTCGGAATACGCGACCAGTGCCGGCGCCCGCCGCACTTCCTCCAGATTCGACACCCCCGATGTGGCGATGTTCGCGCGGGTCTGCTCGATCAGGTCGAGCGCCATCGTGTTGATCATGCGCCGAATGGTCTCGTGGATGAGCTTGCGCCCCGACAGCCCGGGCCACGCCGCTTCCACTTCACGTCGCTTCGCGTCGAAGATCGGGACGCCTTCGAGTTGCTCCAGCGTGATCAATCCCGAGCGCAGGCCGTCGTCGACGTCGTGGTTGTTGTAGGCGATCTCGTCGGCGAGGTTGGCCAGTTGGGCCTCGAGCGAGGGCTGGAGCCCTTCGAGGAAGCGCTGCCCCAACTCGCCGAGTTGCTCCGCATTGGTGCGCGAGCAATGCTTCAGCACCCCTTCTCGCGTCTCGTAGGTCAGGTTCAGGCCGCTGAAGGCGGCATAATGCTCTTCGAGCAGGTCGACGGTGCGCAAGGACTGGAGATTGTGCTCGAAGCCGCCATAGGATTTCATGCACTTGTTCAGTGCATCCTGTCCAGCATGGCCGAACGGGGTATGTCCAAGATCGTGCGCGAGCGCGATCGCTTCCGCGAGATCCTCGTTCAACCCCAGCACGCGCGCCACGCCCCGACTGAGCTGGGCGACCTCGATGCTGTGGGTCAGACGCGTGCGGAACAGATCGCCCTCGTGGTTCACGAATACCTGGGTCTTGTATTCGAGCCGGCGGAATGCGGTCGAATGCACGATGCGGTCACGGTCACGCTGGAACTCCGTGCGGATGCCGGCCGATGGCTCCGCGTGCACCCGTCCGCGCGAGTTGCTTTCACTGACTGCGTACGGGGCGAGCGCGATCATGCGCTGCAAGCCTGGATCGATGCGGAGATCTCTTCCGGAGTCGCGTCCGCGCTGATCACAGCGTCGCCGATGGCGCGCACGAGAATCAGGCGAAGCTGTCCCGCCTCGACCTTCTTGTCGCTCGCCATGAGGTCGAGATAGCGGTCCACGGCGAGTCCCGGGCCGCACACCGGCAGGCGCGCGCGCGCGAGCAGCGTGCGGATCCGCGTGACCTCACCCTCGCCGAGCCAACCCATGCGCCGCGACAGCTCGGCCGCCATGACCATGCCGACCGCAACCGCCTCGCCGTGCAACCAGGCGCCGTAGCCCATCCCGGTCTCGATCGCATGTCCGAATGTGTGCCCGAGATTGAGAAGTGCGCGCACCCCTTGCTCGGTCTCGTCCGCGGCAACGATCTCTGCCTTGTTCGCGCAGGAGCGCTCGATCGCGTAGGCAAGCGCGTCGCCATCGCGCTCGAGCAGCCGTTCAACGTTGGCTTCGAGCCACTCGAAGAACCTTCGGTCACGGATCACGCCGTATTTGACGACTTCGGCCAATCCTGCGCTGAGTTCGCGATCCGGCAGTGTGTCGAGGGTGGCAATGTCGGCCAACACCAGCTTCGGCTGGTAGAACGCACCGATCATGTTCTTGCCAAGCGGGTGGTTGATCGCAGTCTTGCCGCCGACCGAGGAGTCGACCTGCGACAGCAGCGTCGTGGGGATCTGCACGAAGGGCATGCCGCGTTGGAAGGTGGCTGCGGCGAAACCGCCCATGTCGCCGACCACTCCTCCGCCTAGCGCGATCAGGGTCGTCGAGCGTTCGCATCGTTCGCGTAGCAGCGCGTCGTAGATTCGGTTGAGCGTCTGCCAGTCCTTGTGCGCCTCACCGTCCGGGAGCACGACCGTGGTCAGCTTGATGCCCGCGTCCGCCAGCCCGCCGGCCAACCGCTCAAGATACAGCGGACCCACGACATCGTTCGTCACGATCGCGGCACGGGATGTTCGGAGCGTCGCGGTCAGAAGTGAGGGATCGTCGAGCAAACCGCGGCCGATATGAATCGGATACGAACGGTCACCCAGGGCCAGATTCAGTGTGCGCATCATTGTTCCGGTACGCCTCGAGGGCTTTTTCGATCTGCCGGACCATCATCCCGGCATTGCCTCGTCCCCCGTCGATGACGATATCGGCCACCTCCCGGTACAAGGGATCGCGCTCACGGTAGAGCGACTCGATCCGCTCCTTCGGATTCGCGACCTGAAGCAGTGGGCGATTGCGGTCGTGGCGTGTCCGCTCGTAAAGCACTTTCGGGGGGACGTTCAGGTAGACGACGATACCACGTTGCGACAGGAGACTCCGGTTCGCAGCCGCGAGCACGATTCCGCCGCCTGTCGCCAGAACGATACCGGGATCCTCCGTGAGTTCGTCGAGCAACTGCGACTCCCGGCGGCGAAAGCCTTCTTCGCCTTCGATCTCGAAAATGGTCGTTACAGTGACGCCGGTACGCGCCTGCAGTTCGTGATCGCAGTCGACGAAACGCAGCCCATGGCGTCTCGCATACTCGCGCCCGACGGTGGTCTTGCCCGCGCCCATCATCCCGACGAGGATGAGGGGCGCGGACGGCCGCGCCGTGCGGATCCCGTCCTTCTTCAAGCAATCAGCCCGTCACGAATCAACGCAGGGTCAGCGATTCGGTGACGATTCTCGGCGTAATGAAGACGAGAAGCTCCTTGCGGTTGGAGACGATCCGGTTGTTGCGGAACAAGGGACCAACCACCGGCATCTCGCCGAGGAACGGCACCCGTGCGGTCGCATTCGTTTCCTCTTCCTCGTAGATGCCACCGATCACGACCGTTCCGCCATTCTCGACCAGCACTTCGGTCTCGACGTTCTTGGTATCGATCGCCGGCTCGCTGAAGCCGGGCAGGAACTGCGGACGGTCCTTGTTGACCTGCACCATCAGCTGGACACGGCCATCAGGGGTAATCTGCGGCCGTACGCGCAGCGACAGGACCGCCTTCTTGAACTCGACGCTGGTCGCCCCCGAGCTGGTCTCCTTGCGGTACGGGATCTCGGTCCCCTGTTCGATCGAGGCTTCGACCTGGTTGGCGGTCAGCACGCGCGGGCTGGAAACCACGCGCCCGCGACCGTCGGTTTCCAGGGCCGCGAGTTCGAGATTCAGGAAGCGCGTGGATGCGCTGTTGAAGAGGCTCAGGTTGAGCGTCGAGAAGGTGGCCACCGGCGTGGCACCGCCACTGGTGAAACCGCTGCCGGTCAGGGCGCCGCCGCTGAACTGGCCGAGACCGATACGGGTGTTGCCCGTACCCGGGCCACGGCTCGACCCGAGTGTCAGCCGCACGCCGAGATCCCGCGCGAAATCCTTATTGGCTTCGACGATCCGGGCCTCGATCAGCACTTGACGGGGCGCAATATCGATTTCCTGGACCAGGCGACGGATATCGTCCAGGCGAGAACCCACGTCGGTGACGAACAGCTTGTTGCTGCGATCGTCGAACACGACGCTGCCCCGCTGCGACAGCACGGTCTGGTCACGGCTCCGCAGAAACTCGAAGATGTCGCGGGCCTGGTGGTAGTTGATCTGGAAGCTCTCGGTCTGGAGTGGCTCCAGATCACCGATCTGCGCCAGTGCCTCGAGTTGCATCTTCTCGCGTGCGGCCAACTCTTCACCCGGTGCGATCCAGATGACGTTGCCGGTCTTGCGCATGTCCAGGCCCTTGGCCTGCAGGATGATGTCCAGCGCCTGATCCCAGGGAACGTCCTTGAGCCGCAGGGTCAGGTTGCCCGTGACGGAGTCGCTGGTCACGATGTTGAAGTTCGTGAAATCCGCGATCACCTGAAGGACGGAGCGGACATCGATGTTCTGGAAGTTGAGCGAAAGCTTCTCACCCGCGTATTCGCCCCGCGCGGCGCCATGTACCAGGCGGCTCGGATCTTCGACGACACGACGGACTTCGAGCACGAACTGGGTATCGCTCTGATAGGCGTTGTGTTCCCACAAGCCGGTGGGCGAGACGACCAGGCGTACGTTGTCTCCTTGCGGCTGCGCCGTCATCATCGTGATCGGCGTACCGAAATCGGTTACGTCCGAGCGCCGGTGCAGGTGATCTGGCAAGGCGGTATTGAGGAATTCGACGACCAGGTTCGGACCCTGCTGCCGGATGTCGATTCCGATGTCCGGACTGCCCAGTTGTACGACGATCCGCCCTTCGCCGTCCGCACCGCGACGGAACTGGATGTCATGGACACTTTTCATTCCGGGGGTAACCGACGTCGGTGCCGCGAAGTTCGCCAGCGCCTCGGAAACCTGGGTCTTGGCCGTCGCGTCGCCCGCGACCGGCTGCAGGCTGATGATCACGTCACGGCCATCGAGACGCGTCTCGTACGGGGTGACCCGGGTCATGTTCAGTACGAGCCGGGTGCGATCTCCAGCCTGAACGATGTTGGCGCTGCGCACTTCGCCCTGGTTGATGCTCTGCTGCGTCCGTCCGAGTGCGTTGACCGTACCCGGGAAGTCGAAAGCGATCCGCGCCGGATTGGCAACGCTGAAGCTGGCCGGAGGGCTGGCAAGTGGCTCTTTCAGCGTCAGCCGGAGGAACACCACGCCGCCTTGCTCCGCGACCTGGAAGTTCTCGATGCGGTTGCCCGCTTCCTGACCTGCCGACACCGCCTGTTGCGCGAAAACGGCAGGGGCGTATGCGACCAGCGCGACCACTGCCAAGAGCATCATCGTGATTTGTCGTTTCATCATCTTACTCCTACCGCTCCTGCAACAGCAGCGTGCTGGTGCGCTCGACCCAGTCGCCGTCCATGTCTTCAACGATTTCCTTCAGGGTGATCTCGGTTTCGCTGATGTCGGTCACCAGTCCGTGGTCGAGCCCCATGTAGTTGCCAACCCGGACCTGATGAATCGTCCTGTCGACCCGCACCAACGCCTGGACGACATCCTCCTGCATCAGCACGCCGACCATTGCCACCGACTCGAGCGGGTAGGACTCGAGGGGTTCCCTCTGGCGGGTCAGATCGGGCCCGCCCGACGCGACCCGTGCCTCGGGCACGATGCGTGAGGCCGCAAAGGGTTCGACGTAGGCGTTCGCATCGTAGCTCACCGCCTCGAACGGCTTGACCTCCGGCAACGGATCGACCCGACCGGAAAGGCCGCGCTCCTGCTGCGCCATCCAGGCACGGATATCCTCTTCCTCGGCCGAGCAGGCCACGAGTACGAAGGCGCACATCGGAATCAGTAGGCGCTTCATGTCCATCACCTGCGTCTCTGTTGCTGGGCGGCCTGGGCCCGCTGGCGCTGCTGGGCGAGTTCTTCCTCGTCCAGGTAGCGATACGTGATCGCGCGACCGTCGAGCCTCAGGACCTCGCCCTGTTTTTCCAGGGAGATATTGCTCAAGGTCACGATGCGGGGCATCTTGGCCACGTCGCTCGCGAACTGCCCAAGATCGTGATACGCGCCCACGACCCGGATCTCGATCGGCATCTCGGCGTAGAAATCGCGGGTCACGTCGGAACCGGGCTTGAACAGCTCGAATTGCAGTCCGCGGCCCAAGCCCGCCTGGTTGATGTCCGACAGCAACGAGTCCATCTCCGCGCGGTTCGGGAGTTGCTTGAGCAAGGCGCCGAACTGACGGTCCGTCTCGGCAAGCTGCCGACGGTATTCCTCGAGGTTGACGGCCTGGCGCTTCTTCGAGACCCAGTCCTGCTTGAGTTGAACCTCTTCGGCCTGCCGGCGTTCGAGCAATTCGACCTGATCACGCCAATGGAACCACCACACCAGCGCCACGGTGACGACCAGCAAGGCGATGAATACCGCAACCCGGGGCGCTGCAGGCCACATCCCGGGATCATTGGGATCCAGCCCCCGGAAATCGTCGGCGAGCCGTTGCATGTCGAACTTCCTGGCCTTGTTCTGCCCGATCATCGCCGCTCTCCGCTGTCGTTCTCCGCAGGACGCACAATGCTGATGTTGAGCGAGAACTGGCTCAAGCGGCGATTATTGACCGTTGCGGAGCGCACCTCGACCAATCCGGGTTGGGCCAGGTAGGGAGAGTCCTCGAGGCTACGCATCAGGTGTGAAACCCGCGCGTTGGACTGCGCATAGCCGGTCAGCAAGACCCGCGAACCGGACTGGCGAATCGTATTCAGATGTACCCCTTCGGGCATGCGCCGAGCCAGTTCGTTGAACAGGTGGACCGTCTCCGAGCGGTTGCCCTGCAGCGACTCGATGACCTGCTTGCGCGCAAGCAAGGCCTCGATCTGGCTGCGCAGGCGCCGGATCTCGGCAATCTCCGTGTCCAGTTTCTTGATCTCGGCCTTGAGGAAGTCGTTCTTGCGCTCCTGGGCCTCGATGAACTGGGACATGTACGTATGCCCCGCGAAGCCGATCGCCAGACCGAGCACGATCATCAGCACCGACACCACGTAGAACTGTTGCCGGCGTTCACGGCGTTTTTGCTCCCGGTGCGGGAGCAGATTGATTCGGATCATGGATCGAATCTCCTGAGCGCGAGTCCGCATGCGACCATCAGACTGGGCGCATCGGCGAGCAGATTCTTGGGCCGGACCTTGGACGACAGGGACATCCCGGCAAACGGATTGGCCACGACGGTCTGGACTTGGGTCCGCCCGGCGACGACTTCGACCAACCCGGGCATGACGGCGCAGCCGCCGGCAAGTACGATGTGATCGACCTCGTTGTACTGCGTGGAGGTGAAGAAAAACTGCAGCGCGCGCGAAATCTCCAGGGCGAGACTGTCCATGAACGGCCGCATCAGGTCGCGCTCATAGTCATCCGGCAGGCTGCCGGTTTTCTTCGCCGCCTCGGCCTCGTCGGCATTCATGCCGTACTGGCGCGCGATGTCCTGGGTGAGCTTGGCGCCACCGATCGACTGCTCGCGCGAATAGACCTGCTTGCCGTCGCGCAGCATCGACACGTCCATCGAAGTGGCCCCGATGTCGACGAGGGCGACGATCTTGCCCTTGGCCCCGTCGGGCAACTGGCAACTGACGAGTTCGAAGGAAGCTTCGGATGCGAACGACTCGACATCCATTACAACTGCTTTCAGACCGGCAGCTTCGGCCACTGCTACCCTGTCCTCGACCTTCTCCTTGCGCGATGCGGCAATGAGCACCTCGACGTCATCGGGATTCCCTGGAGACGGGCCGATGACCTGAAAGTCGAGATTGACTTCGTCTATCGCGAACGGAATGTACTGATTGGCCTCGGACTCGACCTGGAACTCCATTTCCTGTTCGCGCAGTCCTGCGGGCAGGATGATCTTCTTGGTGATGACCGCCGAGGCAGGCAGGGCGACGGCCACTTGCTTGATGCCGCTGCCCATGCGCCGCAACGCACGCCGGACCGCATCGGCAACGCCTTCGAGGTTGGTGATGTTGCCGTCGACCACGGCATCGCGGGGGAGCGGTTCGATCGCGTAGCGCTCGAACCGGTAGCCCTCCTTCTCGCCGCCGGACAGTTCGACGAGCTTCACCGATGAAGATGAAATATCGAGACCGGCCAACTGACGCGCCCTGGAGCCGAAGATTTGGATGTCTTTCACGAAGAAAGTCCTTAAATTTCTTTATGTTACGCGCAACACCTAAATGGTTACTTCAGATCCTAGCAACAAACAAGGGAAAGTGTAAAGGAAAAATGCTTGACATATTCGACTGGAGCGCGGAATTCCCCCTTCGTATAATGTCGTATACGGCACTTTCTCTGGATTCTTGATGCGCTGGATTCTCTACCCCGTTGCGGCCTTGCTCGTCGCGGCAGTCCTTGCGATCGCAACGCTGGGTACTGCGGTGGCTTTCGCTTGGCCGAAACTCCCCTCCCTGGAAGCTCTCACGGATTACCGCCCGAGAATCCCGCTTCGAGTATACACGTCAGATGGATATTTGCTGGACGAGTTTGGGGAAGAGCGCCGGGCTCTGGTCGGCATCGCCGACGTACCCGTCAAGCTCCGGCAGGCCATTCTCGCGGCGGAAGACGAGCGGTTCTACGAGCACCCCGGCGTCGATGTCATCGGCATTGCGCGCGCGGCCGTCGCGAACTTCGCCTCCGGCGAGCGCGGCCAAGGGGCCTCCACGATCACGATGCAGGTCGCACGCAATTTCTTCCTGTCCCGGGAGAAGACCTACAACCGCAAGCTGTACGAGATCCTGCTGTCGATCAAGATCGAACGCAACCTCACGAAGGACCAGATTCTCGAGATCTATATCAACCAGATCTTCCTGGGCCATCGTGCCTATGGATTTTCCGCAGCGGCACGGACCTATTTCGGCAAACGCCTAGAAGAACTGTCGCTGGCCGAAGCGGCGATGCTGGCCGGCCTGCCCAAGGCACCATCGGCCTACAACCCGATCTCCAACCTGCGCCGCGCAACGCTCCGCCAGCAGTACGTGCTGCGCCGGATGCTCGACGCCGGCTTCATCGACACGGCCGCATTCGAGGCCGCACGCAACGAACCGCTGAAGCTCGCTTCGGCGCGAATGCCGACGCGAACGACGAGCGGCGACTACGTCTCCGAGATGGCGCGACAGATCGCCGTGGATCACTTCGGCGAGGACGCCTACCATCTCGGTATCCGCATCATCACCACGATCTCCCGCGAAGAGCAGAACGCCGCCCAACGGGCGCTGCGCAAGGGCGTCCTCGATTTCGACCGGCGACGCGGCTACCGCGGCCCGGAGGCCTTCGTCGACCTGTCGGGCATCTCGGACGACGACGAGGAGCGCTTGATCGATCATCTGGCGGACTTTCGCGATCATGACGGACTGCTGGCGGCGATCGTGCTCGAGACTTCGCCCAAGGAGGTCAAGGTCTATCGCGACGGGGAAATCATCCGGATCAGCGGCAACGGACTCGCCTTTGCCGCGCCAATGCTGGCCGAGCGCGCCCCGCAGACCCGCCGTATCCGGCGCGGAGCGGTCGTGCGCATCCACGACACCGGGGACAAGGGCTGGGAGATCCTCCAGTTGCCCGAAGTCGAAGGCGCACTGATCTCCATCGACGCGAATACCGGTGCGGTGCGGGCGTTGGTCGGTGGCTTCGACTTCAACCGCAACAAGTTCAACAACGCCACCCAGGCGATCCGCCAACCCGGCTCGAGCTTCAAGCCCTTCATCTACTCGGCCGCAATCGAGCGCGGATTCTCCCCGGCAAGCTACGTCGAGGACGAACCCCTGTTCTTCCCCGCACAGGTCACCGGCAGCAAGGACTGGGAACCGAAGAACTACGACGGCAAGTACGAAGGCCTGATGACGGTGCGCGATGCGCTCGTCCGCTCGAAGAACCTGGTCTCGATCCGCATGCTCCAGTCGATCACGCCGGCCTACGCACAGGACTACATTGGCCGCTTCGGCTTTCCTGCCTCCCGCCATCCGGCCTTCCTGACCATGGCGCTGGGTGCCGGCTCGGCGACCCCGTGGGAGCTCGCGGCCGGATATGCGGTGTTTGCGAACGGGGGCTTCCGGATCGAGCCCTACATCGTGCGTGAGATCATCGACGGCAACGGTCGCACGGTCGCGAAAGTCGATCCGCCGGTCGCCGGCACCAGCGCACCACGGGTCATCGACCCGCGCAACGCCTGGCTCATCGATTCGATGCTGCAGGACGCCGTCCAGCGCGGCACCGGACAGCGCGCGAAGGCACTTGGCCGCAACGACCTCGCCGGCAAGACCGGGACCACCAACGACTATGTGGACGCCTGGTTCGCCGGCTACAACCCCGACATCGTCGCGGTGAGCTGGATCGGCTATCCGACACCACGCAACCTCGGCCGAGGGGAGACCGGTAGCCGGGCAGCCCTGCCGATCTGGGTCGATTACATGCGCGAAGCGCTCAAGGACATGCCCGAAAAGCCGCGAACACGCCCGGCCGGGCTGTTGCCGATCCGCCACGAAGGCAGCGAGTACACGGATTATTACTATCAGGAGCACCCGGCCCCGGAACGCCCGGCACCGCTGCTGCCGGATATTCCGGAGCTGCAGTGGTTCGTGACCGAGCAGACGCCGTGGCGGGGCGAGACACCGGCCATGCCCGGCGTACCCGGAGCACCGGCTGCGCCGCCCGCGGCATCGGTGCCAGCCGAGCGCAGCACGCCGGCGCCGGTCGAGGAGCGCCAGCTCACGCCGATCCGTCGCTGAGCCGCGACGACAGCACAAGGATCAGGCGGGTGTCACGCTGACGGGATGTCCGGCCTGTTCGCTGACGAGACGGGCCAGCAGCCCATAGAGTTCGGCGCCGTCACGGGTGGCGATCCATCCCCCTTCGGACGGCTTGAAGTGAAAGCCCCCCGATCGTGCCGCGACCCAGATCTCGCGTGCGGCGCTGTGGCGATTGATGATGATCTTGCTGCCGTTCTCGAATTCCACTTCGAGCACACCGCCCGGCTTTGGCTCGATGTCGATCTCGGCCCCGGAGGACTCGAGCGCCGCTTCGATGCGCATCAGTTCGGCATCGGCCAGCACGTTGAACTCGGACTCATCCATACCCGCTCCTTCTGTTAGCATTTCCCATTTCGAACCGCCCGACCATCATGCGAATCGCACACCTGTTGACCACGCTTGGCTGCGCCCTGCTCCTCACCGGCTGCGGGATCAAGGGTCCGCTCTATCTTCCCGAGATTCCGGAAGCCCCGGCCAGCCAGTTGTCCGCCTCCGATCATAACAAGACCACCACGAACGACCGAAGATGAGCGCAGAATTTCCCAACCCCTTCCTGCACCGCACGCCCAAGGGTCTCGTGCTCGAGGGGGTTCCGCTTGCCGCGATCGCGGACCGCTTCGGCACGCCGACCTTCGTCTATTCGCACGCCGCGCTCGACGAAGCCTTCGCGGCCTACCGAGAGGCGCTGATGGGCGTGCGTGCCCGGATCTTCTATGCGGTCAAGGCCAATTCCAACCTGGGCGTGCTCTCGGCGTTCGCGCGTCTCGGCGCCGGTTTCGACATCGTCTCGGGAGGCGAGTTGTCGCGCGTGATCGCCGCGGGCGGAGACCCCGGATCCGTCGTGTTCTCGGGCGTCGGCAAGAGCGAGGCCGAGCTGCACCAGGCCCTGGAAGCCGGGATCCGCTGCTTCAACGTCGAATCCGCCTCGGAGCTGGAGCGTCTCGACGCGGTCGCACGCGCAGCCAGGCGGATCGCACCGATCGCACTGCGGGTGAATCCGGACGTCGATCCGAAGACCCACCCCTACATCTCGACCGGCTTGCGCAACAACAAGTTCGGCGTCGCGTTCGACGAGGCGCCGACGCTGTACCGGCGTGCGGCGGAACGTCCCAACCTGCGCATCACCGGCATCGCCTGCCACATCGGATCGCAACTGCTCGACCCGTCCCCGATGGCCGAGGCCACGGAGAAGCTCCTCGGACTCGTGGACCGGCTGGCCGGACACGGGATCGTTCTCGACCATATCGATCTGGGCGGCGGACTGGGCATCCGGTATCGCGACGAGACCCCCCCGTCGGTCGAGACCTACCTCGCGCCGCTGCTGCGCCTGCTGCAAGGGCGCCGCGAGGAGATCTGCTTCGAACCGGGCCGCTCGCTGATCGGCAATGCGGGCCTGCTGCTTACCCGCATCGAGTACCTCAAGCCGGGGGCGGAGAAGAACTTCGCGGTCGTCGATGCAGCGATGAACGATCTCGCCCGGCCGGCGCTGTACGATGCCTGGCACGAAGTCGTCGAGGTCGTCCCGCGCGAGGCCCCTCCACGTTCCTACGAAATCGTCGGACCGATCTGCGAAAGCGGGGATTTTCTTGCTCGCGACCGCCGCCTCTCGGTGCAACAGGGCGATCTGCTCGCGATCCTCTCGGCCGGGGCCTACGGCATGACCATGAGTTCGAACTACAACACGCGCCCACGGGCGGCCGAAGTCATGGTCATGGGCGAGAACACGCATCAGGTTCGCGTACGCGAGCCGATCGACACCCTCTACGCCCTCGAATCGCGCCTGCCGGAGGACTAAGCGAGTTCCTCCAGGCAGCGCACCAGCGCCTGCCGCCAATGCGGCAGGCGGATGCCGAAACGCGTTGCCAGCCGTTCGCAGTCCAGCACCGAATGCGCCGGCCGGGCGGCCGGCGTCGGCCAGGCCGACGACGGGATCGCCTCGACCAAGCGCACGACCGGGGAGAATCCCGGCACGCGGGCGGCTCCATCGGCGAAAATGGCCTCTGCGAATCCATGCCAGGAGGTCCGCCCGGCCGCGCTCATGTGCAGCGTGGCGGATTCGAAACGTCCCGCCCTGCGCTCGGCGCAAGCGCCCATGACGACCAGCGCCGTCGCGTCGGCAAGGTTGCGCGCCCAGGTCGGCGCGCCAACCTGGTCCGCGACCACGCGCAAGCACTCCCGTTCGACGCCCAGTCGCAGCATCGTGCGCAGGAAGTTCTCGCCCCGAGCCGCGTACACCCAGCTCGTGCGCAGGACGAGGTAGTCGCAGCCGGCGGCTTCGATCGCACGCTCGCCGGCCAGCTTGCTGCGGCCGTAGGCGTTGATCGGGGCCGGGGCATCCTCCTCGGTCCACGGGCGTTCGGATCGCCCGTCGAAGACATAGTCGGTCGAGTAGTGGACCAGCAGCGCGCCGGCCTGCCTGGCCACGCGGGCGAAGGCGCCGGGCGCCTCGGCGTTGATCCGCAACGCGAGTGCATCTTCGGCCTCGGCGCGGTCGACGGCCGTGTAGGCGGCCGCGTTGACGATCACATCCGGCGAGTGGCCGGCCACGATTGCCGCAGCCGACCCGGGCTCGGCAAGGTCGCATGCGGCACGGTCGAGCGCGACCACCGCTCCGAGCGGCATGAGGCTGCGGACCAGCTCGAAGCCCACCTGCCCGGTCGCGCCGGTGACGACGATCTTCATGCAAACGTCTCGCATTCGGCCAGCCGGGTGCCTGCACGATCCTTGTCCGACAGCAGCGGTTCGCCCTCGAGCGGCCACTCGATGCCTAAGGCGGGATCGTCCCAGCGCAGGCAGCGCTCGTGCTCCGGCGCATAGTAGTCGGTCGTCTTGTAGAGGAAATCGGCCGTCTCGCTCAGCACCAGAAACCCGTGGGCGAAACCCTCCGGAATCCACATCTGGCGGTGATTGTGCTCGCTCAATTCGGCGCCGACCCAGCGACCGAAGGTCGGCGAGGCACGCCTCAGATCCACCGCGACATCGAACACGCACCCGCGCGCCACACGCACGAGCTTGCCCTGCGCCTGGCGGATCTGGTAGTGCAGCCCCCGCAGCACGCCCCGGCCGGAGCGCGAGTGGTTGTCCTGCACGAACACGGGCGAAAGCCCGGTCGCTTCATGGAACGCTCGCGCATTGAAGCTCTCGAGGAAGAACCCGCGCGCATCTCCGAAGACCTTCGGTTCGATCACCTTGACGTCCGGGATCGCGGTCTCGACGAGTTTCATCAGAACACCCTCTCTTCGAGCAGGCGCAGCAGATACTGCCCGTAACCGTTCTTCTCGAGGGGCAAGGCCAGCGCCCGCAATTGATCCTCGTCGATCCATCCGGCACGCCAGGCGATCTCCTCCGGACAGGCGATCTTGAGGCCCTGCCGCTTCTCGATCGTCTGGATGAACAGCCCTGCCTCGAGCAGGCTCTCGTGCGTGCCGGTATCGAGCCAGGCATGGCCCCGTCCCATCACCTGCACGTCCAGCGCCCCGGCCTCCAGGTAGTGGCGATTGATGTCGGTGATCTCCAGCTCACCGCGCGGACTGGGCGCGAGGCCGCGCGCGATGTCCACGACCTTCGCATCGTAGAAGTACAGCCCGGTGACCGCATAGCGGCTCTTGGGCCGCGCGGGCTTTTCCTCCAGGCTCACCGCACGGCCGGCCGGATCGAATTCCACGACGCCGTAGCGCTCCGGATCGTGCACGGGATAGGCGAACACCGTGGCGCCCTGCGTGCGCTGCCCGGCCCGCTTGAGGTCGGTGGAGAACTCGTGCCCGTAGAAAAGGTTGTCCCCCAACACCAGAACCGACGGGCTGCCGCCGAGGAAGTCCGCACCGATCAGGAAGGCCTGCGCCAGCCCTTCCGGGCGGGGCTGCACGGCATAGCGAAGCGTGAGTCCCCACCGGCTGCCGTCTCCGAGCAGGGTCTCGAAACGCGGCGTATCCTGCGGGGTCGAGATGATCAGGATCTCCCGGATCCCTGCCAGCATCAGGGTGCCGAGCGGATAGTAGATCATCGGCTTGTCATAGACCGGCAGCAACTGCTTGGACACGGCGAGCGTGGCCGGGTGAAGGCGGGTGCCGGCACCCCCGGCGAGGATGATTCCCTTGCGCTGCATGATACGTCTTCCCCCTTCAGCACCGTTGGTCGTAGTTGCGAGCCATCCAGTCGCGATAGGCACCGCTTTGCACGTGCTCGACCCAACGCTGGTTCTCGAGATACCAGGCGACGGTCTTGCGGATGCCCGACTCGAAGGTCTCGGCCGGCAGCCAGCCCAGATCCCGCTCGATCTTGCGGGCGTCGATCGCGTAGCGCCGGTCGTGCCCGGGGCGGTCTGCGACATAAGTGATCAGCCGCGCATGCGGACCCACCGCATCGGGCCGCAACGCATCGAGAAGGGCGCAGATCGTGTGCACGATTTCGAGATTCGGCTTCTCGTTCCAGCCGCCGATGTTGTAGACCTCACCTGGCGTACCCCTTTCGAGCACCCGGCGGATCGCCGCACAATGGTCTCCGACGTAGAGCCAGTCACGAACGTTCATCCCGTCGCCGTAGACGGGAAGCGGCTTGCCCGCGAGGGCGTTCGCGATGACCAGCGGAATCAGCTTCTCGGGGAACTGGTACGGACCATAGTTGTTGGAACAGTTGGTCGTAAGCACCGGCAGCCCGTAGGTGTGGTGCCAGGCTCGCACGAGATGGTCGGAAGCGGCCTTGCTGGCCGAATACGGACTATTGGGCTGGTAGGGATGGGTTTCGGCAAATGCGGGATCGTCCGGCGCGAGCGAGCCGTAGACCTCGTCGGTCGAGACATGGACGAAGCGGAACGCGGCCCGATCGTCCGTCGCCAGCCCGTCCCAGTACTGCCGCGCCGCTTCGAGCAGGGTGTAGGTGCCCTCGATGTTGGTCCGGACGAACTCGCCCGGACCATGGATGGAGCGATCGACATGGCTTTCGGCAGCGAAATGTACGATTGCGCGCGGCCGATGCGATGCGAGCAATCCATCGACCAGCGGGCGATCGCAGATATCGCCCTGCACGAAGAGGTGCCGTGCATCGCCGGCCAGCGCCGCAAGGTTCTCGGGATTGCCCGCATACGTGAGTGCATCGAGGTTCAGTACCGGCTCATCGCACTCGCGTAGCCAGTCATGGACGAAATTGGCGCCGATGAAACCGGCACCGCCGGTGACAAGAATCATTCGAAAAACTCCCGTTGCCAATCGTGCGGAACCCGAACAGGATGTCCGGATCGCAGCCTTGTCCCGATTGTATCCTGTACCATTCGATGTACCGTGCGCCCCCGCCGGTTGCATCAACGATCGACCGTTTTCGACTCGCCCACCATGCGCGCCCTGCTTGCACTCTGGCTGCTTCTCGCGTCGACCCTGGCCCCGGGGGCCGAGTTGCCGGGTGCGGTCGCACAAGCACTCCAGCGCGCCGGGATTCCCGTGGCCGACACGGCGATCTGGGTCCAGGGCGTCGATTCCGCACGACCGGCCCTTTCCGTCAACGCCGACCGGCCGATGAATCCGGCCTCGGTGATGAAGCTCGTCACCGCATTCGCGGCACTCGAACATCTGGGCCCGGCCCACGTCTGGTCCACCCGGGTCGCGATGACCGGTCGCATCGAGAACGGCGTGCTGCACGGCGATCTGTACTTGATCGGCGGCGCAGACCCGGTGATGAGCTACGAACGGCTCTGGAAGATCCTGCGCCAGGTCCGAACCCTGACCGGCATCGTCGAGATCCGGGGCGATATCGTGCTCGACGGCTCCGCGCTACGCCTGCCCCAGCACGACCCGTTCACCTTCGATGGGCGCGGCCTGCGTCCCTACAACAGCGGCCCGCACGGCCTGCTCCTGCATTTCAACACCCTGCAGTTCCTGCTCGATCCGGCGCCAACCGCCGACACGCCCGTCGGCCTGGTCAGCAGCCCGCCGATTGACGGGCTGACGATCGACAACCGCATCGTAAGCTCGGGGGGGGCCTGCGGCGTCTGGCATCGCGATCTGGATGCAACCCTGGAGACATCCCCCGGAGCCCCCCCACGTCTGATCCTGCTCGGCCGCCTGCCAGCCAGTTGCGGCCAGCGCACCTGGAGCGCCGCCCCGCTGTCGCCCGAACAGTACGGTGCGGCGATCGTCTCGGCCCTCTGGAACGAAGTGGGCGGACGCCTGGGCGGGCAGATCCGCCCCGGCATCGCACCGCCCGACGCGCGCGGCGTGCTCACCGACACCTCGCCCGCCCTGGCCGAGGTCGTGCGCGAAATGAACAAATGGTCGAGCAACGTCATCGCCCGGCAACTCCTGGCGACGCTGGGCACGACCGAAGCGGCCAGCCTCGACATGGTTCATTCCGGTGCCGTGCTGGCCGCGACGGTCCTGGAAGAGGCCGGGATCGACACGCGCGGACTCGTCATCGAGAACGGCTCCGGGCTGTCGCGGATCGAACGGATCCGCGCCGACAATCTCGGCACCCTCCTCCTGGTGGCCTGGCGCCGCCCCTTCATGCCCGAGTTCATCGCCGCGATGCCGCTGGCTGGCGTGGACGGCACCGCACATCGGCGGCTCGGCCGCAGTCCGGCACGAGGCCAGGCCCACATCAAGACCGGCACGATCAATCAGGTGCGGGCGATGGCGGGATACGTGCTCGACCGCAACGGCCGTCGCCACGCCGTGGTGATGATGGTCAATCACCCGAAGGCGGCGGACAGCCAGGCCGCGCAGGACGCCTTGCTCGAATGGGTCTGGGCGTCGAACTGACGCGGCCGCTCACTTCGGCGGCATCGGCATCGGCATCGTCGAACGGTGGATGAGATTCCACCACCCGCGCACGATGCGATAGACGACCCAGACGCTCGTGCCGACGAACAGCAGCAATCCGAACAGCATCCCCACCACGCTCAGCACCAGCCCCACGGCGACCAACACCCACAGCAGGGCCAGCCAGAAGGTGCGGATCTGCCAGCGGAAGTGACTCTCCAGCCAGGTGCCGCGCACCGCAGACTGCTTGAAGTAGTTGAGCAGGACGGCACCGATCGAGGGCACGCTGGCGAGGAAGCTGCCCAGGATCGTCGCCGACCCCAGCACCCCCGACACCACCGCGAACGCATGCAGCGCGTAGACCACGTGGGCGAGCGTGACAAGTTCGTCCGGCGACTGGGGTTCGAACCGCACCCCCTGCCCGTCTCGACGGGGAGCGGGCGCAGGCCGTGTCGTGCCGCTCACAGCCCGAGATCCCCCCAGATCGCATCGATGCGCGCACGCACCTCATCGCTCATGACGATCGGCCGACCCCATTCGCGATCGGTCTCACCGGCCCACTTGTTGGTCGCATCCAGCCCCATCTTGCTTCCCAGCCCGGGCACCGGGCTGGCGAAATCGAGATAGTCGATCGGCGTATTGTCGACCAGCACGGTATCGCGGCTGGCATCGACCCGCGTGGTCATCGCCCAGACGACCTCCTTCCATTCACGGATGGCCACGTCCTCATCGACGACGATGATGAACTTGGTGTACATGAACTGGCGCAGAAAGCTCCAGATCCCGAACATCACCCGCTTCGCATGCCCCGGATACTGCTTGCGGATGCTGACCACGGCCAGGCGGTAGGAGCAGCCCTCGGGTGGCAGATAGAAATCCACGATCTCCGGAAACTGCTTCTGCAGCAGCGGCACGAAGACCTCGTTGAGCGCCACCCCGAGCATCGCAGGCTCGTCGGGCGGCTTGCCGGTATAGGTCGAGTGATAGATCGGCGCCTTGCGCATCGTGATGCGCTCGACCGTGAGGACCGGAAACTCCGAGACCTCGTTGTAGTACCCGGTGTGATCCCCGTACGGTCCCTCGGGGGCGGTGTCGTCCGGGTGGATCACGCCTTCGAGCACGATCTCGCTGCGCGCGGGCACCTGCAGGTCGGAGCCGAGGCAACGGGCCAGTTCGGTCTTGGCACCACGCAACAGCCCCGCGAACTGGTACTCCGAGAGCGAATCGGGCACCGGCGTGACCGCACCGAGAATCGTCGCCGGATCGCAGCCGAGCACCACCGCGACCGGGAACGGTTCGCCGGGATGGGCCGCACAATGATCGCGAAAGTCCAGCGCCCCGCCACGATGCGCCAGCCAGCGCATGATGACGCGATCCCGCCCGAGCACCTGCTGGCGATAGATCCCGAGGTTCTGGCGCTTCTTCCCCGGCCCTCGCGTGACGACCAGCCCCCAGGTAATGAGCGGTGCCACGTCGCCGGGCCAGCAATGCTGGATCGGCAAGCGGGACAGATCGACTTCGTCGCCGGTCCACACCACCTCCTGACAAGGGGCCGTACGTACTTCGCGGGGGGCCATGTTCAGGACCTGGCGGAACACCGGGAGCTTTTCCCACGCATCCTTCAAGCCCTTGGGCGGTTCGGGCTCCTTGAGGAAGGCGAGCAGCTTGCCCACCTCGCGCAACGGCTCGCGCCAGTCGCCACCTTCCGGCACGGACTGCCCCATGCCCAGCACGACCCGCTGAGGCGTGCCGAACAGGTTCGCCAGTACCGGGATCGACTGCGGCACGCCCCGGGTGACCGGCTTTTCGAACAGCAGTGCCGGGCCGCCGGCTCGCAGCACGCGATCGGCGATCTCGGTCATCTCGAGGTGCGTGTCGACCGGCACCCGGATCCGCCGCAGCTCGCCGATCGCTTCCAGTTGGGCAATGAATTCTCGCAAGTCCTGGGTCTGCATGAGTCGGTTCCGTCTCCGGGAAGTCAGCGAAAAGCGTTGATCGCATCGCGCGTATCGCGCGCCGCGCGCCTCGCTGCCTCGGCGAAATCCTCCCCATCGCCGGCATAGAGGATCGCACGCGAGGAATTGATCATCAGCCCGGTCCCGTCGGTCGTTCGGCCCGCACGCACGGTGGCCTCGATGTCGCCACCCTGGGCTCCCACGCCCGGCACGAGCAACGGCATGTCGCCGGCCAGCTCCCGCACGCGTGCGATCTCGCCTGGGAACGTCGCACCGACGACGAGTGCGCAGTTGCCGTGACCATTCCACTCGTCCGCGACGAGACGGGCCACCCGTTCGAACAGCTGTTCACCGCCCACGTCGAGGAACTGCAGGTCGCTGCCGCCCGGGTTGGAAGTACGGCACAGTACGATGACCCCCTTGTCGGGGCGTCCCAGGTAGGGTTCGACCGAATCCCGCCCCATGTAGGGATTGACGGTCAGCGCGTCGGCACCGAAGCGCTCGAAGGCTTCCACCGCGTACTGCTCGGCCGTGCTGCCGATGTCCCCGCGCTTCGCATCGAGCACGACCGGGGTGCCGGGGTGCGCCGCATGAATGTGCGCGATCAGCGCCTCGAGCTGGTCCTCTGCGCGATGCGCCGAGAAATACGCGATCTGGGGCTTGAAGCAGCACACCAGGTCTGCAGTGGCATCGACGATCGCGCGGCAGAACTCGAACACGCCATCGGGCCGCCCCTTCAGGTGGGCAGGAAAACGTGCCGGATCCGGATCGAGCCCGACGCAAAGCAGACTGTCGCGCTGTCGCCAGGCCGCACGCAGGGCGGTCATGAAGTGCATGGATAGGTCCCGTATTGTCCGGGGCGAATGATAACGCGGCCGGGCCGAGCGCACTGCCTCGAAAGGAGGGGCCGTTTCCGGCCCCCCATGAATGAATGCCCGATGACGGGCAGCCTTGCGATCACATCGTGGAGATGCCGAGAATCTTCATCGCCTTGGCAAGCGTGTCCACCGACTCCTGATGCCGCCCGGCATTGTGCAGCGTCTCGCCTTCTGCACGCAGCGTACGCACCTCTGCCAACTGCTCGGAAGTCAGTTCCGGATTCTGCGCAAGCGCGTCGTCAATCTTTTTCATGTCCGCAGGGCAGTGAAATGCGAATGCCGCACCGGACAGCAGGAACACAAAGGCTCCCGCAAGAATCTTTGATCTCATGATGGTCTCCTGGGGATGGTGCGGAAGCTTCCGCACCCCGCTTGGACCCGTTCGCCTCGCCGCGGTTTCGCTTCAGGCCGATATCGCCCGATCGAGGACCAGACCGAGGAAGACCACGGCACCCAACCAGTTGTTGTGCAGAAAGGCCTTGAAGCAATTCGGCCGCTCACGCCCGCGAATGAGCGTGTAGTGATAGCCCGCGATCCCGGCCGCGATCGCCAGGCCGGCGTAGTACGGCATCCCGAGTCCCTGCACGACCCCCACCGTCGCCAGCAGCCCCAGCGTGATCGCATAACAGGTCATGACCGCGGCGACGTCGAAACGGCCGAAGGTGATGGCGGCACTCTTGATACCGATCTTGAGGTCGTCGGGGCGATCGACCATCGCGTACTCGGTATCGTAGGCGATCGCCCAGAAAACGTTGGCGACAAGCATCAGCCAGGCCACCGCCGGCACACTGCCGTGAACGGCGGCGAACGCCATCGGTATGCCAAAGCCGAAGGCGATCCCCAGGTAGGCTTGCGGGATCGCCAGGAAACGCTTGGTGAACGGATAGCTTGCGGCGAGAAACACGGCCGGAATCGACAGCCACAACACCAGCCGGTCGAGCGGCAGCACGAGCAGCAACGCCAGCAAGGCGAGGAAAACCGCCAGCCAGAGCGCCTCGCGCACAGTCACCGCTCCGGTCGCCAGGGGGCGAGCCCGGGTGCGTTCGACATGCCCATCGAAATTGCGGTCGGCAAAATCGTTGATCACGCACCCTGCGGAGCGCATCAACACGGTTCCGGCGACAAAGGCGAACAGGATGTACGGAGGCGGCAAGCCATCGGCCGCCATCCACAACCCCCACAGCGTCGGCCACATCAGCAGCAGGATCCCGATCGGCCGATCGAGTCGCATCAGGCGCAGGTAGAGGGGGAAACGTTCGCTCAGTCGGAAGGTGGTCGTGGTCATGCGGACAAGGAATGGATGGCCGGAAGAAACACTTCGGTCACCAGCAGCGGCCTGCGGCGCAGGCGGAAGACCGACCGCCGGGCCCAGAGTCGGCGCGGCCCGCCGGCCATGCCGGTCACCTCGATCGCACGATGATACCGCGCATCGCGCACATCGAGACAGGCCGAGGCGAGCGGAAGGCGCTCGATGCGCGGATCGGCGAACAGGGCCGCCCCGAGGGGTCGCGAACCGATGCCGTGGAACAGGTTCCAGGCCCCGCGCACATTGCGTCGCGGCAAGACGGAGCGGGCATAGACGACGGGAACGCCGTCCGCCAGCAGCAGCACTTCACGCACCCATACCCGTTCCGATGCCCTCAAGCCGAGGGCGGCGGCCTCGTCCGGATGGGTTCGCCCCATCGATTGCCGCAACACGGTGACGGAGAAGCGCTTGCAGCGCGCACGAATGCGCGCCGTGAGCGAACCGGGGTCGGTCAGCCATGGGCGGAGAAACGGAGACGTTCCGGTGCGGGGCGGATGCTCGCGCCAACGGGCGAGAAGAGGTCGTGCGCGCATAAAGGTCGCGCGCATCATAACCGAAACGGCCGGGATCGTGAGGAGACGACCCCGGAACGTCCGGGCCGGCATTCAGGCTGCGACGCGATCCGTTCGCGCGCCCCCGAACAGCCAGGCCTTGAAGCCCTCGAGCAGCGACAGCAGGGCCGGGATGAAGAACAGCACGAGCGCGGCCGAGAACCCCAGGCCGAACGCGATCGATGCAGCCATCGGGATCAGGAACTGGGCCTGCAGCGAAGTCTCGAACATCAGCGGCGTCAATCCGCCGATCGTCGTGAGCGAGGTCAGCATCACCGCCCGCAGGCGTCCGCAGGCCGCACCGATCAACGCGTCCTGGAGGGCCAGCCCCTGCTTGCGCAGTTCCTGGAACAGGCTCACCAGGATGATCGAGTTGTTGACGACGATGCCGGCCAACGCAAAGAGCCCGAACATCGAAAGAATGGTCAGGTTCAAGCCCATCGCCCAGTGGCCGAAGATGGCCCCGGCGAGCCCGAGCGGAATCGCCGCCATCACCACCAGCGGCCAGCTCCAGGACGAGAATGCCCAGACCAGGACGAGATAGATCAGCCCGAGCCCGAGCAGCAGCCCCGCCTGCATGTCGCCGAGCGTCTCGCGCTGGTCCGCGGCCTGGCCCTGCAGGCTGTACTCGACCGCATAGCGCGTCGCCATCCGCGGTAGCGCCTCGCGGGAGACCTCTGCGAGCACCGCATTGGCATTGCTGACGGTCGAATCGACGCTGCCCGACACTTCGACGGCCAGTCTTCCGTCGGCATGGCGCAAGGCTTCGAAGCCACGTCGGGACTCCCATTCCGCAACGGAGGCAAGCGGCACGAACCGGCCGTCCGGCGTTTCCACGACCATGCGCTCGAAGACGTCGAGCCGCTCGCGCTCTTCGCGCGGAAGCATGACCCGGACCTCGAGTTCGTCCCGGCCGCTCTGCACCAGTTGCGCCAGGGTGCCGTCGAACGCTGCGCGAAGCTGGCGGCCCAGGCTCTCGGTACTGAAACCGAGCGCCTCCCCGGCGGGGGTGAGCCGGTAGATCAACTGTTCGCGGCCGAAGGGCATGTCGTCCTCGGTGTCCGTCACGCCCGGGATGCCCTTCAGCGTTTCCGCAAGGTCGAGCGCAGCGGCCTTGAGCGCATCGGCATCGTCGCCCGTGAGCCGGATCGTCAGGTCACGCCCCTGTGGCCCCGACTGGCGGACCTTGAAACTGAGGCTCTCGAGCCCGGAAAACTCCATCGTGCGTTCGCGCCAGGTCGCCAGGAATTGCTCGTTGCGGACCTCCCGGCGATCGGACGGCACGAGTTCGACCATCACCGAGGCCAACTGGTCGCCCCGCGCCGAACCGCCCGCGGCAGCGCCTGCCGACGCACCGAGGCGCGAAACGGCTGCACGGATGAGACCGCCGCCCAGTTCCGCATCGGTCTCGGCCAGCGCGCGCTCGAGTTCGCGCAGGAAGGCCTCGCTGCGCTCGCGCGGTGTGCCCGCGACGAACCCGGCGTTCACGTACACCACCGGACTTTCCGGGGTCGGGAAGAACACGAAATTCAGGCGCCCGCCGGCGATCAGCCCGATCGCCAGGATCATCGTGGCGATCGTGATCGCCACGGTGGCGCCTCGCCAGGCCAGGGCGGTCGTGACCAGGGGGCGGAAAATCCGGTCCCGGAAGCGGTCGAACGCGGCATCGAGCCGGTCGCGCACGCGCGAGCTCTGCCGTGCCGCCTCGCCCTGCAGCGCCACGCGAAGATGCGCCGGCAGGATCAGGAAACTCTCGATCAGGGCCGCCATGATCACCATGATCATGACGAACGGAATGTCGAACATGACGTTGCCGATGATCCCACCGACCAGCATGAGTGGAACGAAGGCTGCAACCGTGGTCAGCGATGCGGCGACGACCGGCCAGAACATGCGGCGTGTACCGCCCAATGCCGCCTGCTCCGGGCCTTCGCCCAGACGGCGGTGGGTGTCGGCATCCTCGCTGACGACGATCGCATCGTCGACGATGATGCCCAGCGCCATGATCAGCGCGAACAGGCTCATCATGTTGATCGTGCCGCCGAACAGCAGCATCAGCCCGAGCGTGGCGAGGAACGCGGTCGGGATGCCGACCATGACCCAGAACGCGACGCGCGCGGGCAGGAACAGGTAGAGCACGGCGACGACGAGCAACAGCCCCCCGAGCCCGTTCTTGACGAGGAGCTGGATGCGGTCGCGAATCAGCTCCCATTGCGTATCGAAGACCTCCAGCGTGATCGAAGGCGGCAGGGTCGGCACGGTCTGCGCCAGCCAGCGTTCGAACAGCCGTGCGGCCCGCAACGAATGCCCGCTCTCGCTTCGCTGCAGCATCATCTCGATGACCGCATCGCCACCTTCGCTCAGTTCGATACTGCCCGGACGCGGCTCGCGCACGACCGTGGCGATCTCACCCAGGCGAACCAGACCCCGCTCGTCGCTGACGACCGGCAGCGACTCGAACGCCCGGGCGTCACGCCGCTGCTCCAGGCCCCGGATGTCGCGGGCACCGTCGCGCTCGCCCGCGGCGCCGGCCGGCACGTCGCGTGACAGGCTGGCGATCCGCTCGCCGACCTCGACGAGCGAAAGATTCAGCGTCTCCAGAGCCGCCGACGGGACCTCGATCGCAATCCGCTCTTCGGGCATGCCCGTGATGTCGACCCGGTCGATCCCGGCAGCGAGCAGTTCGCTCTCGAACCGGCGCACCCACGGGCGCAACTCCTCCACGCTCCCCCCGCGCACGAGCAGGCGGGCGATCGGCTCGTAGCGGGCGATACGGCTGATCTGCGGGGTTTCGGCATCGCGGGGAAGATTGCGGAATTCGTCGACCCGCTGGCGGGCCTGGTCGAGCGCCATCAGGGGGTCGGTCCGCTCGTGCAGTTCGAGCGTGATGTTCGCGACCCCCTGGGCGGACGTCGACGTCATCCGCTTGAGCCCGTCCATCGTGCGCAGACGCTCCTCGAGCGGCGTCGTGATCGCGCTTTCCACGTCTTCCGCGGATGCGCCGCTCCAGAGCACCCGAACGCTAATAAGATCGAGCTCGAAGCTCGGCAGGAATTGCACGTTCATGCGCAGCACGCCGGCCGCCCCGGCAATAAAGGCAAGCAGCATCAGCACGTTGGCGGCGACGCGGTGGCGCAACAGCGCCGCGATGATGCCCTGGCTCATCCGCCCGGCACCTCGACGGCCAACCCGTCGATCGCATTCGGAAGATGGGTGACCATTACCTCGGCACCGGGTTCGAGTCCGGGAATCCGCAACAGCATGCGGGGTTCGCCGGCGACACGGTGCTCGCCGACACGTTCGACGCGAACCCCGACGAGCCGGCCATCGCGCACGACGTAGATGCGATCGCCACCGTGCAGGGCCGAGAAGGGCAGCGACCACAGCCCGCTCACCGCAGGACGCTCCAGCACCGCATTGACGAACGCGCCCACGGGAACCTCGGCGCCCCGGTCGACCCGCAACAAGGCATCGACGCCGCGCGCATCGGCCTCGCCGGCGATACGCTCGAGCCGCGCCGAGAAGTCTGTCGTCCCGAAACGGGCCGATGCAACGAGCCGATCTCCCGCCTCGAGGGCCGCACGCAGCTCCGCCGCGTACACCACCGGGATCTTCGCACGCAGATAGACCGGGTCATCCGCATAGAGGGTGAGCAGGGTCTGCCCGGCCGACACTTGGTCCCCTGCGGCCACTTCGACGCGCCCGACGCGTGCATCGAACGGCGCCTCGACTTCGCCCCTCCGGGCGTCGCGCTCGGCTTCGTCCAGTCGTGCCTGCAACTGCGCGAGTCTCGCCGGATGCTCTGCAACGGCTTGCTCGCGCTGGCTGATCGCAAGGCGCACGCGCGCGATCTCCTCGCGCACCTGGTCGACGGCGCTTTCCGCCCCGGCCCGGGCACTCTGAAGCTTCTCGACGCGCGCAAGGCGCGTCTGCGCCAGCGCGAGCAAGGCACGCTCCTGCTCCAGCGCTTGCCGGTCATGTTGCAGGCGGATCCGTTCGCGTTCGACCTCGGCCCGTGCCTGCTCCAGCCGCGGCAGCAGATCGCGCGGATCGAGGCGAACGAGGGTCTGCCCGGCCGCGACGCGCTCCCCGTCGCGCACGTAGACCTCCAGCACCCGGGCGCCGACCGGTGCCGCGGCACGCACGCGGTCGGGCACTTCGATACGTCCGTACAGCGTCAGCGAAGGTTGCAGCACCGCCGGCTCGACGACATCGGTCGCCACCCTCCAGACGCGTTCGCGCACCTCGACCGGTGGCGGTACCGGACGGGTGGCCTTGAGCAGGACGAAACCGCCTACGGCGGCGGCAAGAATCGCAAGAGCCAGCAGACGGCGCATGGGTGATGAGGTCCGCAAGTACGGGAGCGCCCGGGTTCCCGGCAAGTCCGCCGGACACGGTACCGATGGCGCTCCGATCATATAAGGGGAGAATGATACACCCCGGGGGGCCTTCATGCCCGCAACAAGCCCTCGCGCCCACCCAGCCAGCGTTCCACGAGACGTTGCGCCACATCGGGCGAGGAGGCGAGCAAGCGCTCGGCCAGCGTTCGCGCCGGTTCGATCCACCCGGCATCCCGCTCCAGGTCGCAGTACCGCAGCAACGGAATCCCGCTCTGGCGGGCCCCGACGAACTCGCCCGGACCCCGTATGCGCAAGTCTTCACGTGCGATCGCGAATCCGTCGGTGTTCTCGAAGATCACCTTCAGGCGCGCTCGGGCGGTGTCCGAAACGGGCTGCGCGTAGAGCAGGATGCAGACCGATTCGATGCTGCCCCGGCCGACGCGGCCGCGCAGCTGATGCAGCTGGGCCAGGCCGAAACGCTCGGCATGCTCGATCACCATCAGGCTGGCATTCGGCACGTCCACGCCGACCTCGATCACGGTCGTGGCCACCAGCACGTCCAGCGCGCCCGCCGCGAACGCCGCCATCGTCGCCGACTTCTCCGCGGGTTTGAGCCGGCCATGAACGAGACCGATGCGCAGTTCGGGAAGGGCGGCGACGAGGGTGTCGTAGGTCTCCTGCGCGGTCTGCAACTGCAGGGCTTCGGATTCCTCGATCAACGGACAGACCCAGTAGGCCTGGCGGCCGCGTGCGCAGGCTTCGCGCACCCGGGCGACGACTTCGTCGCGGCGGGCATCGGAAGCCAGCCGGGTGCGCACCGGGGTGCGCCCCGGTGGCAGTTCGTCGAGTACGGACACATCGAGGTCGGCGTAATGCGTCATCGCCAGCGTCCGCGGAATGGGCGTGGCCGACATCATCAGCATGTGGGGACTGACGCCATGTGCCGCCTTCTCGCGCAGCGCCAGGCGTTGCCGAACCCCAAAGCGGTGCTGTTCGTCGACGATGGACAGGCCCAGTCGCGGCAAGACCACCGGATCCTCGATCAGCGCATGGGTGCCGACGGCCAGCCGGACCTCGCCCGACGCGAGCCGCGCCATCGCCGCCTCGCGCTCGCGCTTGCCGCGACTGCCCGACAACCAGGCCACGTCGATCCCGAGCGGCTTGAGCCAGGCCTCGAGTTTGAGATAGTGCTGCTCGGCCAGGATCTCCGTCGGCGCCATCAACGCCGCCTGATAGCCGTCCTCGGCCGCCTGCAGCATGGCCAGCGCCGCCACGACCGTCTTGCCACTGCCCACGTCCCCCTGCAGGAGCCGCTGCATCGGATGCGGCTGCGACAGATCCCGCGAGATCTCGGCAAAGGCCCTTTGCTGGGCCTTCGTCAACCCGAAAGGCAGGCCGGCCAACAGCGCACCGCTCAGCGCGCCACGCGCGACGATGGCCGGGGCCGACTTTTTCCGGCGCGCATTGTAGGCCCGGCGCAGCGAGATCTGCTGGACCAGCAACTCCTCGAAACGGATCCGCCGCCAGGCCGAGTCGAGCGGCCCGGCGGCGGCCGTCCCGGCCGGCGGTGCGGGCGCATGCAACGTACGAAGCGCCTGGGCGAAGCGGGGCAGCTCCAAGGCATCCAGCACGTCCTGCGGGAGCAGTTCATCATCCTCGATGCGTTCGAGTTCGCGCCCGATCAGTTTTCGCAGCGCCGACTGCGCCAGACCCGCGGTCGTCGGATAGACGGGCGTCAGCGTTGCCGGCAGGGGTTCTTCCGCCTGCACCGTCCGCACCCGCGGGTGCACCATCTCGCAGCCGAAGAAGCCCACCCGAGCCTCGCCGAACAGGCGCACGCACGCACCCGCTGCAAGTTGCTTCTGCTGCGACGGGTAGAAGTTGAGCCAGCGCGCGACCAGCGTCCCGCTGGGGTCACGGACGTGCGCGACGAGTTGACGGCGGGGGCGCAGGACGACCTCACAGAACACCACCTCGCCCTCGACCTGGACCGAAACGCCTTCCCGTACCTCGGCGATGGGCGTGAGGGCGGTTTCGTCCTCGTAGCGCAGGGGCAGGTGGAGCAGCAGGTCCTGCGGGCGATGGATCTCCAGCCTCGCCAGGCGCGCGGCCAGTTGCGTTCCAGACCGCTTTGCACTCGCCTTGTCCGAGGGGGCGGTCACTGCCGGGGACAATCCGTTCGCCGCCTTCGTTGCCCGGGTCAGTCCAGGACGAGAATGGCGTCCGCTTCGACCAGCGCCCCCTTGGGCAGCTCCTTGACGCCGACGGCCGCCCGCGCCGGATACGGCTGATCGAAATAGCGCGCCATGATCTCGTTCACCGTCGCGAAATTCGCAAGGTCGGTCAGATAGATGGTGAGCTTGACCGCCGCCCCCAACGATGCGCCGGCCGCCTCGGCCACGGCCTTGAGGTTCTCGAAGACCCGCACGGTCTGGGCCTCGAAGCCGTCGACCATCTGCATTGTCTCCGGATCGAGGCCGATTTGACCGGACAGGTACACGGTGTTGCCCGACCGCACGGCCTGCGAATAGGTTCCGATCGCGGCCGGCGCGGCCGCGGTGGAAATGATGGAACGCGTCATGAGTTCTTTCCTGACATGGATGTGGTCAACCCAACGGGCCTCGGATCGCCCCCCAAGCCTCCTGTACGGCGCCTTGGCCGACACCTCCGCTCGGGATGCACGCGGCCCCCTTCTTCATCTGCTCGGTTCGACGATTACGCTGTCGATCCCCTGCTCCTGTCGCAACTTCGTACGAATCACTTCGGCCACGTTCCGGTCCGGAAACGGTCCGGCGATGGCACGCCGGTGCAGTTGCACCGGATAGCCCCAGGCCGTCAGGTTGCGTGACAGGGCATCCGCATTGTCCTTCCCGGCGAACACGCCGGTCTGTACGGCGTACCCACCACCGGCCGACAAGGGGATGACGATTCCGCGCACCGCACGTTCCCGCCGCAAGCGAGCCGCCGCATCGCCGGCAAGGCTGCGTTCGGTGTACGGCCCGACCGATACACGGTACTGGGTCACGACGGGAAAATCCTGATCCGCCAGGACCGGAACGAGCCGATCGAATGCCTCCGCATCGAGAAAACCGCCGACCTGCAGCCGATACCCGGACGACTGCACGGCCGGAGCGGATCGTGGCGCGGAGGCCTTGGGCGGCGCCGCTGCCGGTGGGGGCGTGACCGCCTGTCCGGAGGACGCTTCGAGCGCGGAAGCGGGCGCCGCTGCGGACGCATCAGGCTCCGGCTCCACGGTTTCCGTGGATTCGGCGACGGATTCGGCGACGTCCTGTTCGGTCGATTCGGTTGTCTCCGGGGCCGTTTCCGAAGGCTCACCGGTGGGCGGCGCCTCGTCCGGATCGTCCGACGACAAGGAGGGCTCCCTCACACGCTCGGGTTCGGGTTCCGGAGCCGGCTCGACCGGACGCGACACGACGGGCGGGGTGGGCACACCGACGGCCTGCCCCGCATCGCGATCGGGGGCCGGCTCGTCGTCGGCCGGCCCGCCCCGGTCGTAGACCGTCAATCCGACGACCATCAGTACGATGAGTACGGTTCCGAGCCCGGCGCGGTACAGGAGGTCGCGGCGAGCCCGCTTGGGATCGAGCACATGACGGTAGTCCTCGGAGGTGCGATTGCGGCCGATCATGGCTCCCCTCCCATCTGTGTGCGGGGGGGCGACGAATCGCCCCCCCCACCTTGCTGCGCCAGAGAACGCACCAGCTCGGCCTCCGCCACCGAAATGCCGCAGCGCTCAGCGATCGCATCCACGTCCAGGCCCCGTCGCGCGAACACCAGCGCTTCGTTGTACTCGGGCGAAATGCCCTGCACGGCGACCGTCGTATCCAGCTGCTCGCGAAGCGCCTCGATCGTGGCCTCGAGTGCGCCGATGCGATCATGCTGGGCCTGCGCGATACCGTCGAGCCGGGCAATCTCCTGATGCAGTTGCCGCATTTCCAGAGCGGCCTGGAACGGCTCGCCCGTTGCAGCCGCAGCGGCGGCGACATGCCGTGCGGTCGGATCGAAAACCACGACGTCATCCGCGTCGTCCTCGTCAGGCTGCGCCGCTCCAGCCCCCTCCGATTCGCTCCGGCGCCCCGCCGTCGTCGCATCGCGGTTTTCCTCGGGCTCCGCCTCGATGTTGATGCGCATCGCACGAACGAGCTGGAACACGACGTAACCGGCCAGCACCACGATCACCACCAGGATCAGTTCGCGCACCATCGCCGCCTCCCTATTCCGCCACCCGGGTCAATGCCTGGTCGATGTCCCAGAGAATGTCCTCGAGCGTCTCGATCCCGATCGACAGACGCAGCATGTCCGGTGGCACGCCCGCCGCGCGCTGCTCCTCCTCGGAGAGCTGGCGATGAGTCGTCGACGCCGGATGGATCACCAGGGTCCGCGCATCGCCCACGTTGGCCAGGTGACTGATCATCTGCAGGGCTTCGATGAAGCGCTCCCCCGCCGCCTGACCGCCGCGGATGCCGAACGACAGGATCCCGCCGGCGCCCTTCGGGAGGTACTTCGTGGCCAACGCATGGTCGGGGCTATCCGCCAGGCCGGGATAATTCACCCATGCGACCTGCGGGTGCGCGCGCAGGGCCTCGGCCACCGCACGAGCGTTTGCGACATGCCGATCCATGCGCACATGCAAGGTTTCGAGGCCCTGCAACAGCATGAAGGCATTGAACGGCGAGAGCGACTGCCCGAACGTGCGCAGCGTTTCCATGCGCGCCTTCATCGAAAATCCGAAGTCCCCGAAGGTCTCGTAGAAACGCACGCCGTGATAACCCACCGACGGCTCGACCATCTGCGGAAAACGCCCGTTGTCCCAGGGAAACTTGCCGGACTCGACCAGCACCCCGCCCATCGTCGTTCCGTGGCCGCCGATGTACTTGGTCGCCGAATGGACGACGATGTCGGCCCCGTGCTCGATCGGACGGCACAGGTAGGGCGAGGCCAGGGTGTTGTCGATCACCAGCGGGATGCCCGCCTCCCGGCTGATCGCGGCGACGGCCTCGAGGTCGAACACGTTGAGCCCGGGATTGCCAATGATCTCGCCGTAGACCGCCTTGGTCCGTTCGGTGATCGCGGCCCGGAAGTTCTCCGGGTCGGCGGGGTCCACGAACACCGTGCGGATGCCGAGGCGGCGCAGGCTGACATCGAGCTGCGAAAAACTGCCCCCGTAGAGCGTTCGTGCGGCAACGATCTCGTCCCCGCTCTCGCACAACGTCAGCAGGGCCGTCATCTGTGCGGCCAGTCCGCTGGAGGTGGCCAACGCAGCCCGTCCGCCTTCCAGGGCGGCCATCCGCTCCTCGAACACGGCGACGGTCGGATTCGAAATGCGCGAGTAGACGTTCCCGAAGGTCTGCAGGTTGAACAGCGAAGCCGCGTGTTCGGCCGAATCGAACACGAACGAAGTCGTCTGGTAGATCGGGACCGCGCGGGCGCCGGTCACGGGGTCGGGCTGCTGACCTGCATGCAGGCAGAGCGATTCGATGCCGTAGTGGTGGTCGGGCATGGGGGCGGTGCGGCAATGAAGCCGGGCAATTGGACAGTTGTAGGCGATAATAGCGGCGCACTCCCCCGGGTACAATGCAAATGGCCTTCGATCCCGCGACCGGGCTGTTCTGGCTCAAGAAAATCCTTTCCCTCCTGGTGTTGCCGCCACTCGCGCCGCTGCTGCTGATCGTCTTCGGACTGCTGCTGGCGACCCGGTTCCGGCGCACCGGCCTCGCCTTGGGCTGGGCGGGCCTGCTGACCGCCTTCCTGTTCTCCACACCGTTCAGTGTCGGCTGGATGGTGCGCAACCTGGAGCCCGCCGGCCCCGTCTCGACGCAGGCGCTGCAATCCGCCCAGGCGATCGTGATCCTGGGCGGCGGCAAGCGCTCGCACGCGCCGGAATTCGGGGGTGAAACGGTCAACCGGCTTACGCTCGAACGGTTGCGCTACGGCGCGCGCCTGGCCCGCAAGACGGGGCTTCCGGTCCTCGTCACGGGCGGGTCCGGCGACGAGGGCCAACCCGAAAGCGATCTCATGCGGGCGACGCTCGAAACCGATTTCCACGTGCCGGTGCGCTGGATCGAATCGGCCTCGCGCGACACCCGCGAGAACGCCCGCTTCTCGGCCGTCCATCTGCAGGCCGCCGGGGTGCAGCGCATCGTCCTGGTGACACATGCGATCCACATGGCGCGCGCGCGCGCCGAGTTCGAACACCAGGGTTTCGAGGTCGTCCCGGCGCCGACCGCATGGCTGGGCGGACCCGATTCGGACGGCACGGCCCCGGGCCTGCTGCCGACCGCATCGGCCGCGTTCGCCGGCTGGCTCGCCGCCCACGAATGGGTCGGACGGCTGGCCTATCGTGTGTCCCGCCCCGCCCGCAACTGAAACACCCGGACCCAAACACCTCGAAGTGCTGGTCTTCCAGCGATCGAATTGGGACAATGCACGTTTATGTCGTTGACCGACGGTCCCCATGTCAAACGTGCTTGTGGTGCTCACCAATTATCCGGATGAGGCGGGAGCGCGGGCACTGGCCGGCACGCTGATCGAGCAGCGACTTGCCGCCTGTGTCAACATCCTCGCCCCTTGCCGATCCGTGTTCCGCTGGGAGGCGGCCATCGAGGACGCGCAGGAATGGCCGATGCTGATCAAGACCACGGCGGAACGCTATCCCGCCCTGGAGGCCGCGATCCGCGCGCAGCATCCGTACGAACTTCCGGAGATCGTCGCGGTCCCCGTATCGATGGGACTCGCGGGCTACCTCGACTGGGTCGGGGCCGAAACCGCACCGGCTCGGGCCGGCTGACCCGCTCCGTTCAACTGCCAACCTGACCAGACCATGCGTCGCTTCCTTTCCCTGATCGCCGTCGTATTTGCGGCCTTGGTGAGCGCCCAGCCTGCGTTCGCCGATCCAGTCGCGCCGGAACAGGCCTTCGTGTTCTCCGCCCGCGCACTCGATGCCGAGACCATCGAGGTCACCTACCAGATCCGCAAGAACTACTACCTCTACCGCAGCAAGTTTGGCTTCAGCATCGAGCCGGACGGGGCCGTGCTTGGAGACGCCGAGTTGCCGCCAGGCCAGGCCTACAAGGACGAGTTCTTCGGCGAGACGGAGATCTATCGCGGCACCCTCCGATTTCTGGTTCCGGTGTCGGCCGCGGAAGGGATCTCGCAATTGGAGCTCGCGGCCAACAGCCAGGGCTGCTGGGATGGCGGCATCTGCTATCCGCCGATGACCCAGCATGCGTCTCTGGATCTCGCCGATCCATCGGCGACCGGCACCCTCGACCGGGCATTCTTCGGCTCCGCTCAGGGAACCTCGGCCACGGGGTCCACGATCGTCGGAGACGAGAGCGGACGCGTCGCAGGGCTGCTTCGCGACGCCAGTTTCGCGCTCGTCCTGCTGAGCTTCTTCGGCTTCGGATTGCTGCTGACCTTCACGCCCTGCGTCTTCCCGATGATCCCGATCCTGTCCGGCATCATCGTCGGCCAGGGCCACCACATCACGCGCAGGCGCGCATTCGTCCTCTCGCTCGTGTACGTGCTCGGCATGGCCGTCACCTACGCACTCGCGGGCGTGGCCGCCGGTCTTTCCGGGACGATGCTCACCGCGGCGCTGCAGAACGCCTGGGTGCTCGGAACGTTCGCGGTCGTATTCGTACTGCTCTCGCTGTCGATGTTTGGATTCTACGATCTGCAGATGCCCAGCGCCCTGCAGAGCAAGCTCTCGGACACGGCCAGCCACCAGAAAGGCGGAAGCCTGGGTGGGGTGGCCGTCATGGGCGTGTTGTCGGCACTGATCGTGGGTCCCTGCGTCGCTGCCCCCCTGGCCGGCGCCCTGCTCTATATCGCGCAGACCGGGGACGCCGTACTCGGCGGCCTCGCGCTGTTCGCGATGGGTCTGGGCATGGGCGCCCCCCTGTTGCTCGTCGGCGTGGGCACCCGCTCGATGCTGCCGCGGGTCGGCCCGTGGATGGAGGGCGTCAAGAAGGCCTTCGGCGTCATGCTGCTGGCCGTCGCGGTGTGGATGCTGACGCCCGTGGTTCCGGCCGCCGTAACGATGCTCGCCTGGACCGCCCTGCTGGTGTTCTCCGGCATCTTCCTCCACGCGCTCGACCCGTTGCCGCCGAACGCCCGCGGCTGGCAACGATTCTGGAAGGGTGTCGGGGTCGTGATGCTGCTGTCGGGTGCGGCGATCCTGATCGGAACGCTGGCCGGTTCGCGCGACCCGCTGCAACCGCTGGCCGTACTGCGGGGAGCCCCCACGGCACAGACCCTGCTGCCGCAGTTCGAACGGGTGGACTCGGTCGAGCAACTCGAGGCCCGGCTGACGACCGCCAACCGCCCGGTGATGCTGGACTTCTATGCCGACTGGTGCGTGTCGTGCAAGGAGATGGAGCGCTTCACCTTCTCCGACCCGGCCGTTGCGGAGAGGATGGGGCAGATGCTCCTCCTAAAGGCCGACGTCACCGCGAACAATGATGACCACAAGGCCCTGCTCCAACGCTTCAATCTGTTCGGCCCCCCCGGGATCATCTTCTTCGATCCGGCCGGGCGCGAGATCGAACAGATCCGCGTGGTCGGCTTCATGCGCGCCGGCCCGTTCGGGGAGATTCTCGACGCGGTTCTGCGCTGAATCGCGACGGAGGCATCCCCCGGAGTCGTTGCCCGCTCGCAAGCGCGCGTCTCGGTCTCCTGCGAAGGCCTTCGATTTCGCCTACAATTGCGCCTTCTCCAATGGATGCGACAGGCTGAAGACTCCAACATGTTCTCGGGAATCGTGGCCGCCTGCGGCCGAATCGTCGAAATCGAACCGCTTGCCGATGGCGTTCGCCTGACCGTCGACACCGCCGGACTGGATCTTTCCGACGTCCGGATTGGCGACAGCATCGCAAACAGCGGTGTCTGCCTGACCGTGGTCGAGCTCGAGGGCGGACTGGTGCGTTTCGACGTGTCGCGTGAAACCCTCAATTGCACGACCGGCCTGGATGACGTCGGCAACGAGGTGAATCTCGAGAAGGCCCTGTGCCTGGCCGACCGCCTCGGCGGCCATCTCGTGACCGGGCACGTCGACGGTGTCGGCGAGGTCCTGCGCTTCGAACCCGTGGGCGAGAGCCACGAACTGGTGGTACGCGCCCCGTCCGCACTGGCCGGCTACATTGCGCGCAAGGGCTCGGTCACGATCAATGGCGTCAGCCTGACCGTCAACCGCGTCGAGGGCACGGATTTTTCGATCAACCTGATCCCCCATACGGTGGCCGTCACCAACCTGAAGCGCCTGCAGACCGGCAGTCGGGTCAATCTGGAGATCGACCTGATCGCCCGTTACGTCGAGCGCATGCTCGCCTGGCGAGAGGAAACCCAGTCATGACCGCGCTCTCCCCGATCAAGGACATCATCGAGGACATCCGCCAGGGCCGTATGGTCGTACTGGTGGATGAGGAAGACCGCGAGAACGAAGGCGACCTCGTGCTCGCCGCCGAGCACGTGACGCCCGAGGCCATCAACTTCATGGCGAAGCATGGACGCGGCCTCATCTGCCTGACCCTGACCGAAGCGCGCTGCCGCCAGCTCGACTTGCACCTGATGGTGCGCGACAACCGCTCGCCGCACGGGACGGCCTTCACGACCTCGATCGAAGCGGCCGTGGGGGTGACCACGGGCATTTCCGCGCAGGACCGCTCGCGCACGGTGCAGGCCGCGGTCGCCCGTCAGGCACGCCCCGAAGACATCGTCCAGCCGGGCCACATCTTTCCGCTCATGGCCCAGCGTGGCGGCGTGCTCATCCGCGCCGGCCACACCGAGGCCGGCTGCGACCTCGCCATGCTGGCGGGACTCGAGCCGGCGGCGGTCATCTGCGAGATCCTCAAGGACGACGGGACGATGGCACGGCTGCCCGATCTCGTCCTGTTCGCCAACGAGCACGGGCTCAAGATCGGAGCGATCCGCGATCTGATCGAGTACCGCTCGGCCAACGAGTATCTTGTCGAGCGGGTCGCCGAGAAGGAAGTCGACACGGCCTACGGACGTTTCCGGCTGGCCGCGTTCGAAGACAAGACCTCCGGCGACGTGCATTTCGCACTCAGCCACGGCGAGATTCGTCCAGATCGCGAAACTCTGGTACGGGTCCATGAACCGATCTCGGTCGTCGATTTCCTGGATCAGGATAGCGGCAAGCACAGTTTTCCGATCAACACCGCGCTCGAACGCATCGCACAGGCCGAAAGCGGCGTGGTCGTACTGCTGTACCGCCCGCTGCCGGGACACGAACTGCTCACCAGCCTCCAGGGCAACAAGTCCCGTCCCGGCAAGTGGGACCCGCGTCTGTTCGGCGTCGGCGCCCAGATCCTCAGTGACCTCAACGTCGGCAAGATGCGCCTGATGGCGAAACCGCAGAAGATTCCCAGCATGACCGGTTTCGGCCTGGAGATCACCGGTTTTGTCGACCAGGAATGACCGCGCCCAACCTCACCGATTACGAACGATAGCCCATGGCCCGATACGACAATATCCCAGAATACGACATTGACCTGAACGGACGCGAACTGCGCGTCGGTATCGTCATGAGCCGCTTCAACCAGGACGTATGCGAAGGCCTTCTCTCGGCCTGCACCGACGAACTGATGCGGCTCGGCGTGCCCGCCGAACAGATCCGCATCGCAACCGTCCCTGGCGCGCTCGAGATCCCGCTCGTTCTTCAGGCCATGGCGCGCAGCGGGCGCTTCGACGCACTGGTCGCCCTGGGGGCCGTGATTCGGGGTGAGACCTATCATTTCGAGCTGGTTTCGAACGAAATGGGCAGCGGCATCAATCGAGTCGGCCTCGATACCGGCCTGCCGATCGCAAACGGCGTCCTCACCACCGAGGACGACGATCAGGCGTTGGCCCGGATGCGGGAGAAGGGGATGGAATGCGCCCAGGCCGCGGTGGAAATGGCCAACCTGCTCAAGGCGCTCGGATGAGCGGCAAGGCAGCCAGGCGGCGCGCCCGCGAGTTCGCGCTCCAGGGCATCTACCAGTGGTTGCTGTCCGGGAACGACCTCCCGGCAATCGAAGCCCATGTCGAACAGGCAAGCGGATTCGACAAGGCCGACGCGGATCTGTTCCGGGCACTGCTGCGCGGCACCCTGGATCACACCGAAGACTTGCAGGACACGTTTGCACCGTTCATTCACCGTGCGGTGCATGAACTGTCTCCGGTCGAGCGCGCCATCCTGCTGCTCGCCACGCACGAACTGCAGCACAGCGTCGAAATCCCCTATCGCGTGGTCATCAACGAAGCGATCGAGCTGGCCAAATCCTACGGCGGGACCGACGGTCACCGCTTCGTCAACGGCGTCCTCGACAAGCTCGCGGCCAGCCTGCGCAAGACGGAAGTCGACGCCGCGCGCGGTCCCCAGGCGTAGCCCCCGGGGACTTGTCCAGACAGGCTCTTACCGATAGTCCGTGCCGGGACGGCGACGTGTTCCCGAATTTTCCGCTGTCCCGAATCCCCGGCCGCGGGCATCACGCTTGGCCCCGCCCCAACCCTTTCCACTCTCCGGACGGGCATCGCGGCGGGGCGCACCGGCACCCGACGAGCGCGCGCCGAAGCCAGGTTTCCCGGCGGGCCGACGCGGCGAGGCCGGCCGTGCGGAGGGCTCGAGCCCTTCGATCACATGGACCGAAAGTGGCGTCCCGGTAAAACGCTCGATCGCACGAATCACGCCCATCTCGCGAGGCCCCGAGAAAGTGATGGCGATTCCGTCGCGCCCGGCACGTCCGGTTCGCCCGATCCGGTGAACGTAGTCGGCGGCCGCCCGTGGCGCATCGAAGTTGATCACATGGCTGATCCCGGCCACATCGATTCCGCGTGCAGCCACGTCGGTCGCCACCAGAATGCCGATACGGCCTTGCCGCAACCGTTCCAGGGTACGGTTGCGCGCGGTCTGGTGCATGTCGCCATGCAGCGCCGCTGCAGCAAAACCCTTTTCCTGCAATCCCAGGGACACTTCCTCCGCACTGCGCTTCGTCGCGGTGAAGACGACGGCCTGACGCATTTCACCGCCGGACAGCACCGCCTCGAGCAGGCGCGTCTTGTGGCCGAGACTGTCGGTCATCAGCAAACGCTGCTCGATCGTTCCGGTCTTCGCCTTTTCGGTGACAATCTCGATTCGGCGCGCATCACGCGTCAGCTTCTGCGCCAAACGTCCCACCACCCCATCGAGCGTTGCCGAGAAGAGCAGCGTCTGGCGTGCCGAGGGCGTCGCTGCGACGATGGTCTCGATATCCTCGGCGAACCCCATGTCCAGCATGCGATCGGCCTCGTCCAGCACAAGCACTTCGATGTCGGACAGCTTCAGCTTGCGCCGCTGCAGGTGATCGATCAGCCGCCCGGGCGTCGCCACCACGACATCGACCGGGCGCGCGAGTTGCTTTGCCTGGGCAAAGAAGGGCGCCCCGCCGACCAGACAGGCGGTTTGGAGCCCTCGCATCCCGCGGCCATACGTCTTGACCGCCTTTTCAACCTGCTGCGCCAGTTCCCGGGTCGGTGCCAGCACGAGCACGCGCGGCCCGGCGCCCTGGGTGGACCGTCTCTGCGCCAGGCGGTGCAGGCACGGCAGCGTGAAGGCAGCGGTTTTCCCACTTCCGGTATGTGAGGAGACGAGCAGGTCGATCCCGCTCATCGCAGCCGGAATCGCTTCCGCCTGCACGGGTGTGGGGTTCGGATAGCCAGTGGCTTCGAGCGTTTGCAGCAAGGTCTCCTCGAGACCGAGTTCCTTGAAATTCATCTTCTTCCTTGATGGGCCGGCCGCAATGCATGCGGGACCAGCCGTTCGAGCCCGTCGTCGGGACGGGCATGGCATCACGAGAGCCTGGCTCCAGGCTCGCAGATGGGCTTGGGCGAGGCCGGCTTCACCGGAACGGTGAAATCGACCCGCTCATCGGCACCAACCGTGGATCGCGATACCAGACGGTCAAAGGAGCGAATGGAGGTTCGGAGACGGGTCGGAGGCGATGGGGCTGTGGTTACAGTCCCTCGGCAGGGGGCACGGAAGGTCAAAAAATAAAGACCGTGCTCAAGTCGCGGCTGAATGCGCCGCACCGGATGCTGCATTGCACAACTGGCGCATTATATCCTGAAACTCCTCAAACCCCAATGACAATAAACCGTTCAACACAGCGTCCAGACTGAACGCACTCTGTCTTTTCTGAACGTTCATTGTGTTTTTGCACTTTAGTGCCTGCATCATTGTTTAGTAAGCAATATATTGCTTATCAGGCAGTTGCGCAAAGTGGCACACCTCTCGCTCTACTCCGCTCGGGAGCATTCAAATCATCGTTGCAGTGAATACCGAGAGGAGAACACATCATGCAGGAAGTCGCTTGGCAAGCATCGCTCGTTCTGATGGCCTTGGTGGCCTTCGGGTTTGTCTATGTCGCCATCAACTCGGGCACGCGTGAAGCCGACTACGGCCCCCTTCAGAAGCGCGCCTATCGCCTGCGATCATGGCTTTTCTGGGCCGTGGCCTTGGTGTTCGGCCCGACGATGGTCTACACGCTCGCCGACCTCCCCTATCACGCCACGCACGCCCGCGCGGAAAGCGGCACCGTGCAGGTGGTCCAGGCGACCGGGCACCTGTGGTACTGGGAACTCAGCGAGACCGAAGTCGCCGCCGGTCGGCCGGTCGAGTTTCGCGTGACCAGTTCGGACGTCAACCACGGCTTCGGCATCTACGACCCCGACATGCGCCTGATCGCACAGGTACAGGCGATGCCCGGCTACGTCAACACGCTTCGCCACACCTTCGAGCGGAGCGGCACCTACAAGATCCTTTGTCTCGAGTACTGCGGCACCGTTCATCACGCGATGATTGCCGAGCTCAAAGTCGTCGCGCTGTAAAGGAGGACACGATCATGGCAAACCCAACCTATGTCCCCGTACCCGATCGCGGCGCACCGATCGGCGTGCTCGCCTACCTCGTCACGACCGCAGCGGTCCTGTTGCTGATGATGGTCTTCGGTCTGCTGATGCGCCTGGAGCAGGCTCAGTGGATCTCGCTCGGCGCCCAATGGTTCTACAAGCTGATGACGCTGCACGGCGCCGGCATGGTCGGCATCGCCGGCATCGCCGGTGTGGCGGTGATGTGGTACTTCCTGCGTCAGTACGTGAAGCTCTCGCCGACGCTCTTCGCCGCCAACCTGGTGCTGTTTCTGGCCGGCGTCGTGATGATCCTCGCCAGCGTGCTGTGGGGCAACTTCCACGGCGCATGGACCTTTTTGTATCCGCTGCCGGGCACCTCGCTCGGGATGTGGAGCGAGCACGCCGCGGCGCTCTTCATGGGCGGCCTCTTGGTAATCGGGGTGGGCTTCCTGCTGCTCCACCTCGATATCACGCGCGCGATCATCGCCCGCTACGGCAGCTTCGCACGCTCGCTCGGCTGGCCGCAGCTCTTCGGCAGGGACGACGGCAACGCGCCGCCACCGGCAGTCGTCGCCAGCACCATGGTCACCATCGTGAACATCATCGCGTTGGTGGTCGGTGCGAGCATCCTGACGATGATGCTGGTGAACCTCTACGTACCGGCCTTCGACATCGACCCGCTGCTCGCGAAGGCGATGATCTACTTCTTCGGTCATGTGTTCATCAACGCCACGATCTACATGGCGGTCATCGCCGTGTATGAGATCCTGCCGCGCTACACGCAGCGCCCGTGGAAGGCCAACAAAGTCTTCCTCGCCTCGTGGACCGCGTCGACGTTGATGGTGATGTTCATCTTCCCGCACCACCTGCTGATGGACTTCGCGTTCCCAAAGTGGATGCTCGTAATGGGTCAGGTCATCGGCTACCTGAACACCGTTCCGATCCTGCTCGTGACCGGCTATGGCGCGCTGATGCTGATCTATCGCTCGGGCGTACGCTGGGACATGGGCGTGCGGCTGCTGTTCGTCTCGCTGTTCGGCTGGGCGGCGGGCGCGATGCCGGCCTTCATCGACGGCACGATCTCGGTGAACTACGTCATGCACAACACGATGTGGGTGCCCGGTCACTTCCACACCTATCTCTTGCTGGGCATGATCGCGATGATCTTCGGTTTCATGTACTACCTCGGCAAACCGAACCGCGACGCTGCCGACAGCCTGCTCGACCGCACCGCCTTCTGGGCCTATACGATCGGCACCCTTGGCTTTGCGCTGAGCTTCCTGTATTCGGGCAAGCAAAGCGTCGCACGCCGCTACGCGGATCACCTCCCCGAGTGGCTGCCGTACGATCGCATCGGTTCGCTGTTCGCGATGCTGGTGATTGGTGCGACCGCGGTGTTCCTGGTGCGCTTCCTCGCCCGCCTCGGACTCGCACGGCGCGACCATCCGCGTGCCTCGCTGGCCGGCACGCAGGCACCGGTGGGAGCTGCGGCATGAACGCCGCGCCCCAACCCGGGCAAGCAGACGCCCGCGCTCGGCCAATGACGACGGGGCCCGGTACGGGGTCGGGTACGCAAGGCCCGACTGGCCGCGCCGGCCACGTCGTCCGTGGCCTGTTCGCCAGCACCCTGGTGACGCTTGCCGGCATCGCGGTCCTGTGGTGGGGCACCGACGGCTTTACGGCATACACGGCGGAGACCGCCCGGCGCGTCGAAGTGCTGCGCGCGCCGCGGCCGCTACCGCCGACGGCCCTCGAAGACCAGCACGGCCGCGAGTTCGCCCTCGACGAGTACCGCGGCCGCCTGCTGGCAGTGGAGTTCATCTACACGCGCTGCGACACGATCTGCCTGTCGCTCGGCATGGCCTTCAAGCAGATTCGCGAGCGCGTGCCGCCCGAGGCGCTCGGCCGCGACTTCGCGCTCGTCAGCATCAGCTTCGACCTCGAACGTGACGACCCGCCTGCGATGCAACGTTACGCGAGCATCTTCGACGCCGACGGCACACATTGGCGCATCGCACGGGTGCGCGATGCGACCCAGCTCGCGGCACTGCTCGAGGCCTTCGGCGTCATCGTCATCGACGACGGCCGCGGCGGCTTCGAGCACAACGCGGCAATCCACCTGGTCGGTCGCGACGGTCGGCTCGCGGAGATCCGAGACCTTGGCGAGATCGCACCGTTTGTCGAGCGGATAGGAGCCCTGTTATGAATCTCGCCCTGACCGCGCTGCATTTCCCAGGCGGTTGCGCCAGTGCCACGCGAGCACGCCTCGGCGGTGCCGTACTGCTGGCCACCGCTTGGCTGGTTCTCGCGACGCCGGGGATGCGCACCTGGCTGGAAATGTCGATGAGCGTGCACATGCTCGTGCAGATCCCGGCGCTCGCGGCGATCGGCCTCGTCGGGACGCGACTGCTGCCCGCTCGCACCCAGGACGCACTGCTCGCCGCGGCCGGCGGCGCGATCCCGTGCGTGATCGTCGCGACCGTCGCGTCGAGCTACTGGATGCTGCCGCGAGCGATCGACGCGGTGCTGGTCGACCCGCTCGCCGAAGCCGCCAAGTTCGTCAGCCTGCCGCTGCTGGTTGGCACGCCGCTCGCGCTGGCATGGCGCGAGCTCGGCCTGATCGGGCGCGGCTTCGTATGGACCAACTTCATCAGCATGCTCGCGGTGCTCGGGTGGCTCTATATCGTCGCGCCCGTGCGCGTATGCAACAGCTATGCGCTGTTCGAGCAGGAACGCGCCGGCTGGTTGATGGTGCAACTCGCCGTGGGCTTGCTGGCGTGGTGGCTCGGACGGCTCTTCGTCGGAGCGCCGACGCCGACAAGGACGGTGCACGCACGCCAGCGCGACCACGAGAACAAACAGGGGACGACGACATGGATCACGTAAACCCACCGAAGCTGATGGCCGAGATCGAGGTGGTCGGCACCAAGAAGGCCGGCCTGAGTATTTCGAGCATGCTGCTCAAGGGCTTTCTGTCCGGGGCGCTGCTCGCCTATGCCACCGCGTTCGCGTTCAAGGCCGCCACGGGCCTCGAACCAGGGCTCGCCGCACTGGTGGCCGGCGCGGTGTTTCCAGTCGGCTTTGCAATGATCGTGCTGCTCGGACTGGAGCTCGCAACCGGCAACTTCGCGCTCCTGCCGGTCGGTATCGTGCGCGGGCGCATCGGAATGGCGGCAATGCTGCGCAACTGGGGCTGGGTGTACCTGGGCAACTTTCTCGGCTGCGTGTTCGCCGGTGCCTTGTTCGCAATTGCGCTCACCGAAGCCTTCACGCACGGCGCCGGTGCGCTCGGCGCGAAGCTCGTCGCGGTGGCCGAATCGAAAACGCTCGCCTACGAGGCCGCCGGCGCGAGCGGTTGGGCGACCGCCTTCGTGAAGGGTGTGCTATGCAACTGGATGGTCGCGCTCGGGACCGTGCTTGCACTCACGTCGACGTCCAACACCGGCAAGATCGCCGCGGTATGGCTGCCGGTGTCGACGTTCTTCGCACTCGCCCTCGAGCACTCCATCGTCAACATGTTCGTGATCCCAACCGCGATGCTGCTCGGTGCTGAAATCGGCATCGAGCAGTGGCTGCTGTGGAACCAGATCCCGGTCACGCTCGGCAACGTCGTAGGCGGAGCGCTCCTGACCGGTCTCTTGCTGCACTTTGCCATTGCCCCGGACAGGGAAACCCATGCGACGTGCAGCGAAGCGGAAACGCGTGCTTCAGTGCTCCTCCCGCAACCTCTTCCAAAGAGTGGTACGTGACATGCCCAAACGACGTGCTGCTTCTGCCCGGTTTCCTCCGGTTTGCTCGAGCATGTTCAGGATCACCACGCGTTCGGCTCCCTCCGATCCCGGCTTGCGCCAATAGTGCGTCACGCCAACCGGTGCTGAGGCTGGATGCGTGGAGACCGAACCAGCCGACAACTCGGCCGGCAGGTGCGGCAGGTCGATGATTCCGTCGTCGCACTGGACCACTGCGTACTCAAGCGCATTGAACAATTGGCGAACGTTGCCTGGCCAATCAAAACCTTCGAGCGCGGCGACCGCAGCGGCGGATATGCGAAGCTGCGGTCTCCGGTAGCGCTCGGAAAGCGTATCGAGAAGCTTGGTCGTTAGCAGCGGGATGTCTTCCCGGCGCTCACGCAAGGCCGGAACACGCACGGGCAGTACATGAAGTCGATAGTAGAGATCCTCGCGAAACTGCCCTAGGCGAACCATGTCCGCCAGATCGCGATTGGTCGCAGCGATGACCCGTACATCGACTTTGCGAGGCGCATTCTCGCCAATGCGTACGATTTCACGCTCCTGCAGGACACGCAGCAACTTCACCTGGGTGGCAAGCGGAATCTCACCCACCTCATCGAGCAGCAGACTGCCGCCGTTCGCCGCTTCGAAACGACCGATGCGCGTTGCATCCGCCCCCGAAAATGCGCCTTTCGCATGCCCGAACAGTTCGGATTCGAGGAGGCTCTCGGGCAACGCGGCACAATGCACGGTGACGAACGGACCATCGCAACGGGGCGCATTGTCGTGCAAGGAGCGCGCCACCAGTTCCTTCCCAACTCCGCTCTCGCCGGTGAGGAGCACGTTGGCATCGCTCGAAGCCGCGCGCAAGACCAGACGATAGAGTTCCTGCATCGCAGGACCACGTCCGATCAGGTCGCCCAGTTGCCAGCGATCGCGTATTCGCCCCTCGAGTTCCATCTCGCAGGATCGATCACGCAGGATGATGGCGCAATGCAGACCACTGTCGTTCGGCGGCAGGAGCATTGCCCACATGCGCACCGGAATGCTTCGACCGTCTCGCGTAGCGACGACGATGTCCTGGATCCTGCCCTCCTCGCGCCCATCGCGCGTAAGCGCACAACAACCACTGCGCGCGCATTCCCGTGCACATGCGGTCTCAGGGAATAGGCTGGGACATAGCTGATCGAGGACGAGCTTCTCATGCCATCCCAACGTCCGGGCTGCCGCCTGGTTCATATCCATGACACGGCGTTCGGCGTCGAGGAAAAGCACCCCCTCCTCGAGACCGTCGAGAAAATCGCGCAGAATCGTGACGATCGACATCTGGGGTCCTTTCCGGCTGGGCGTCGACGGTGACCGGCCCTCCGAATCAACGAACCGATGGACAATCAGCGATCACTGCCCGGACATCGGCACCGATTCGACTATGATCCGACCGAGGGTCGATGGCATTGCCGGTAGACAAAGGGTCCTCCGACGCCAACAAATATTGGACCAATTTACTCAGGTATTAGCGCGGAGCCTTGACATGTATCAATACCGACCAAATGCCTCCTCTGGTCATCAGGCATGGCCGATCAGCAAAAACAGCCTGCCGCCAAAGGCGACAGGCTGTTGTGGGGTACGCCCTCCTTCGGAGGGGCGGCGGATTACTTGCCGTTGACCGCGCCCTTCAGCGAGGCGCCGGCGGAGAACTTGGGTACACGGGCCGCAGCAATCTTGATCGTTGCCCCGGTCTGCGGGTTGCGGCCGGTGCGGGCGGCGCGCTGCGAAACCTCGAAAGAGCCGAAGCCCGTGAAGGAAACTTTTTCGCCAGCCGCCATGCGCTCGGTAATGATATCCAGCACGGCAGACAGGGAACGGTCGGCTTGCGCGCGGGAGACATCCATGCGGTCGGCCAGGGCTTCGACGAATTCACCTTTGTTCATGCTATTCCTCGATTGGTGTGAGTTTGAATGGATTGCGGTTTCACCCGGGAGATTCTAGCATCGTCGCGGCTTTCGGAGCATCCCGCGAACCCTTCGATGCAAAAAAACAAAACAGCGGCATGAAACACCTCATGATGTGTGCGGGTTACGCACGCATCATCGGGTAGTCGAGATATCCCCTCTCACCTCCCTGGTAAAAGGTGTCGGCATCCCAGGCCGCGATTTCCCCTTGCCTCCGGTATCGTTCGGGCAGATCCGGATTGGAGATGAACAGTCTGCCGAAGGCGACCGCGTCGCACAAGCCCCTTTCCAGCCAAAGTTCGGCTTTCTCCCGGTCGAAACCGCCATTGGAGACGATGGGCATCCCCGCAATGGGGCGAAAATGGGGCGCCACTTCCGCGAGCGCGCCGGTTACACCGTCCAGCTTCCCGGGCAGATAGGGTTCGGTCAGATGCAGCCAGCCCAGCTCGTAGGCGTTGGACCGGCGCACGACGTATTCGAAAGTCGGCACCGTGTCCGCATCGACGAGCAGGCCGTGGACCCGATTCATCATCGGGTTGAGGCGAAAGCCGACCCGGTCTGCGGGCACTTCGGCCAGCACCGCTTCAAGGACTTCGAAAAAGAAACGTGCGCGGTTTTCGATCGAACCGCCATATTCGTCGGTGCGGCAGTTGGCATGCAGGGACAGGAACTGGTGGATCAGATAACCGTTGGACGAGTGGATTTCCACCCCATCGAATCCGGCCTGCATCGCATTGCGTGCGGCCCGCCCGAAATCCGCGACCACCTCTGCGACCTCCTCGCGCGACAGGGCTCGCGGTGTCACCGTCGGCTTGAGTCCGTCGGCGGCGAGCATCTTCCATTCGGGATTGATCGCCGATGGGGCCACCGGTGCATCACCTCCGTGAAACTCCGGCAAGGACAGGCGTCCGCAGTGCCACAACTGGCACACGATCCTGCCGCCCGCAGCGTGCACCGCGTCGGTCACGAGACGCCAACCTGCGACCTGTTCCGCCGACCAGATCCCCGGCGTGAACGGATAGCCCCGACCCTGAGGCGATACGATGGTCGCCTCCGATACGATCAGCCCTGCGCTTGCCCGCTGCGCATAGTACTGCGCCATCATTGCGGTCGGCGCGAATTCACGATTCTCGGCCCGACAGCGGGTCAACGGGGCCATGACGATCCGGTTCGGGAGTTCCAGCGTCCCGAGCTTGAGTGGGCGCAACAGGTACTGGGTCATCGACGCGTCTCCATTCGAACGGCAACGGCCGCATTCTGCAATGAACGCACCCCGATTGCGAGACGCTTCTGCGTCACCGCTTCCCCGGGGCGAAACCAACCGCTGGCGGTCCAGTCCGAAGTTGAGCTGCCGAACGACGCGGATGCCGGGTTCGTCATCGACGATATCGGAGGGTTTTTACGTGATGAGTGCACTCTCGCAGACGATCCGCTTCTGTACCTCCCCTGACGGTGTACGCATCGCCTACGCGACGACGGGGAATGGCCCCCCGCTGGTGCGTGCCGCGCACTTTCTGACCCATCTCGAGTACGACCTGCGTACGCCTGTGTGGCACCCCTGGCTCGCCTCACTGAGCCGGCACCATACGCTGGTTCGCTATGACGGACGCAATTGCGGCCTTTCGGACGGGACCGCGCATGTGCCGCAACTCGACGACCTCGTTGCCGACCTCGAGGCCGTCGTCGATGCGGCCGGCATCCAGCGCTTCGCCTTGCTCGGCAGCTCGCAGGGAGGCGCGATCACGGTCGCCTATGCGGCGAGGCACCCGGAGCGCGTCGCCTGCCTGATCATACTCGGGGGTTATCTGCGCGGTGTGCTGCGCCGCAACCCGACGCCTTCGCAGGTGCGCGAGGAAAAGTTGCTGCAGGAGATGATCGCGGTCGGCTGGGGGCGGGACAATCCCGCTTTCCGGCAGGTATTCACGTCGATGCTGATGCCGGATGCAACCTCCGAACAAGTTAGCCGGTTCAACGAGCTGGCACGCCTGTCCGGCTCGGCGGAGGACGCGGCGCGGACCTTTGCCGCAAACGCGCAAATCGACGTGACTGCAGATGCCGGCAAGGTCCGTTGCCCGACGCTGGTCATGCATGTGCGTGGCGATGCGCGCGTGCCGTTTGAGGAGGGCCGCCTGATCGCCGGGTCGATTCCCGGCGCGCGCTTCGCCCCGCTCGAGGGTCGCAATCACATTCTGCTCGAGCAAGATCTGGCATTTTCGCAGGGAATCGCACTGATCGATGCGTTCGTCGCCGAACATGCGGGCAGCACCTCCGGCGACGACCCGTTCCCGAATCTGACGCGACGCGAGCGCGAGTTGCTCGAACTGCTCGCGCACGGCCTGGACAATCTGCAGATCGCCGCCCATCTCGGGGTCACCGAAAAGACCGTGCGCAACAAGGTCAGCACGGTCTTCGACAAGCTCGAGGTCGGGACGCGCGCGAAGGCGATCGTGCGTGCGCGGGAAGCCGGATTCGGACAGGAGCCGCTGGCGCCCTGAATGGCCCGGCGGGACGGTTGTCCCCTTTCAGCCGGTCCCGGCGCACCGCGCTGCTGGTGATCGGGACATTCGCCTCTGTCGCCGAGCGGCGTGCCGATGTCAAATGGGCTGCACGAAACGGCACCCCGGAGGCGATGCAATGTCGAGCCAGCCCCCATCGCAGTCGCATGCAAGTGCTGACTACACGGTACGTCCAGCGCTGAACAACACGATGAGGTCGGCTTTGCGGCTGTTGCGGCACCTATGGACCGTGCTGCGAAGAGACGCCGAACGACCCGAGCGCCAGGTGCCCTATTGTTGATGGGTAACGCGTCTTCGAAGTGCGGTCGTGCGCTTCGGCGCCATTGCGCTCAATCCGCCTGGACGGTCGAGTGCTGCAATGGATCTCGTGTGGCATTCGCCGGACGCTTGCAGGAGGAACGAAAAATGCACGCCTTCACGCTGTTCATGACAACCTCGATCGCCCTTCTGGCAACACCCGCGGATGCCCAAAGCGAGACCAGTGCGAACCAGGCCCAGCTTTGCCTGTTGTGTCATCGGCCCGATCACCCCCAGTACAAGGAAGTGCCTCTGCTGGAGGCACAGCCCGCCGCCTATCTCTACCGCCAGCTTCAAGCGTATCGCGACGGCACCCGTCACGATCCGACCTATGTGATGCGCACGAATGTCGCGACCCTGGCGGACGAGGTAATGCGCGAGCTGTCCGTCTATCTCAGCGATCGGGAGCTGCCCACGGTGGACCATCGGACCGATCCTGACCGAGCTTTGGCCGGACAGGCGTTGGCGCATCGGCTCGGATGCAGCGATTGCCACCAGGCCAGCTTCGCCGGCCAGGAGGACGTGCCCAGGCTCGCCGGGCAGGTGCCGGCCTACACGGTACTGCAGCTCCAGGCCTTTCAAGCCGGGGAGCGGACGCACGGCACCGGTGAAAATGCGGCGAGCGGCCTCGCGCTCGACGCCGACGCCATGCAGAACCTGGCGCATTTCTTCGCCGGACTTCGCTGAATGCGCAGCGCTCCACGCCCGGTCGTGAAAGGGTCGCGGGTCTGTTTCCGACTCCGGACGGTTCCGGAGTCTCCACGGACGTACGTGCCTACGGGCCGGAGAGGAAACGTTCCGTCTCGGCCCACAGTGCCTGGGGATCCTCGACGTGAGGGTTGTGCCCCAGCCCTGCCAGCGTCCGCACCTCAAAGCCGAGCCGCTGCATGCCGGCCGGGCTTGCAACTGGTTCGGCGTCTCCACAAAGGAGGCAGACCGGGCATTGCACGGCCGCCGCAACCCGTTCGAAGTCGACCTTGCCAATGTCGTTGATCGCGGGGTCCGCAGCGAGTCGGAACTTGCCGTCCGTGGCTCGAACCCCGGCCGCCGCCGCGGCGGATCGCGGATCCACCAGGCCCTTCAGCCCGGCAACCCGCAGGTAACGGTCGATCGCCTCGTCCCGGGTGTCGAAGAGCTTGGGCGGCATCCGTGCGAGGCTCTGGCTGCGCGCATATTCCACTTCCGTCCAGTCGACCTTGACACTGAAGGCGATCGCCCTTCGGATGCGTGCGCCGAACTTTCCCGACGCGAGCGCAAGGGCGACCAGGCCGCCCATGGAGTGCCCGAGTAGTGTCACGTCGTCAGTTCCGTTGCACAGCGCCGCCACGTCACCGACATGCGCGTCGACCGAGTAGGGAGCCCGATGGAACGAGCGTCCATGGCCGCGAAAGTCCAGGATGATCCATCGACCGGGCCAACGGGTTGCGACGATCGGCTTGAGGCTGTCCCAGACCGCTGCGTTCGCGCCCAGCCCGTGCAGCAATACCAGCAACGGGCCCTCGCGGCCGCCGTGTTCGTACCAGAGATCAGCGTTGTCGTCGTATGTCATGGGCGCTCCGGTGGTGTTTGGGGAGGGTCTGCAGGACGGCGCCAAGCACGCACCAGCGGGAACCGGTTCGACTTCCGCCCCGCCCAACTGGTCAAAACGGCACGCACAGATACGGGGTGATATTGCCGGTGTCGATTGCAGCCTGACAACCGGCCGGAGCCAGCGTTGGATTGCGCCGCTACCGGTCGCAGGCGAGGCTCGTCGAGACGTGGCCGGAGTACGTCTTCCTGAACCGGTCTGCTCGTGCGAATCCGGACGGATCGAACGATCGTTTGAATCATCGCCGATTTGCCGCTGATGTCAAGTCCGTGGAATGGAATTTTCTGTGTCCGGCCAAATCCGGCCGGCGCGTTCGCTGTGCGAGGAGTACGTTCTACGCCAAGAATGGCGACCATGCGCTCTCACAGCGCCCGTCAGGACGGCTGCGCGACCGGGGACGCAAAGATCACGCGCGGCTACGATTTGCCGGCGCGCTTCGTGATTTACACCGTCGGGCCGGTGTGGAAGGGCGGAGGACATCGCGAGCAACTCCTGCTCGCGTCGTGCTACCGGCGATCGCTTGAGCTCGCGATCAAGCACGGCCTCGAATCGATCGCGTTTCCTGGCATCAGCACCGGCGTCAACGGCTATCCGGTGCGCTACGCGGCCGAAACAGCGGTCGACACGGTGCGCACACTTGTGAGTCGTCCCGGGCCACTCGAACAGGTGATCTTCTGCTGCTTCTCGCCGTACGATCTTGAGGTCTATGAGGCGCTGCTCGGCAAAAAGCGTGGGGCCTGATGACCTGGGCCAAGCCCCCTCGCAGCATGCGTGTGCACGCTCATTACGACACCGCACCCGGCGCGGACTTCCCGAACCCGAAGTCGCTCAGGAAACGGCAGCCTGGATTTACAGCAGCAGGTTCAGTCTCGATGCTCGGTCCCCCGCCGTAAACAGATAAGTACGGCACGCATCGAAGCATCACCATTCGATCGACAACGGTCGCATTCTGCTCCGAACACACCCCGGTTGCGATACGCGTCTGCCGCTGGAACGAGGAAGCGGCAGACAGTCAATTGCTTTGCTCAATCGCATTGATTCGAACGATTCATTTCAACAATCTTCGACAAACCCGTAGCATGGCACCTGTTCTCAACCAACCGCGAGGAAGATCCGACATGCAATCGCTCATCAATACCGAAGTCAAACCGTTCAAGGCCACCGCTTTCTATGACGGCAAGTTCATCCCCGTCTCGGAGGAAAACCTCAAGGGTGGATGGTCCGTGGTGTTTTTCTACCCGGCAGACTTCACGTTCGTGTGCCCGACCGAGCTCGGCGACCTGGCCGATCACTACGAGCAGCTCCAGGCGATGGGCGTGGAAGTGTATTCCGTCTCGACCGACACCCATTTCACGCACAAGGCCTGGCACGACGCCTCGGAGACGATCCGCAAGATCCGCTTCCCGATGATCGGCGACCCGACCGGCACGATCACGCGCAACTTCGGCGTGATGATCGAAGAAGAAGGACTGGCCCTGCGCGGGACCTTCGTCATCGATCCGGAAGGCCGCATCAAGATCGTAGAGCAGCACGACCTGGGCATCGGACGCGACGCCCGCGAACTGGTCCGCAAGGTCCAGGCGGCACAGTACATCGCGGCACACCCGGGTGAAGTCTGCCCGGCCAAGTGGACCCCCGGCGAAGACACGCTGGCCCCCTCGCTCGATCTGGTCGGAAAGATCTGACCGGTTCATGAGCCGACTCCGGCCCGATCGGGCCGGAGGGCCGCAGCCCTCGTGCCCCCCGCGAGGATTGCGGCCACCCTTCCCCCACCAGGGCATTGCATTTGCCGAAGCGCCTTAAAGCGATGCGAACAGGGTCGTTCGAGCCGCTTCCGCAAATTCAATCCTGCCGATGGATACTCGTTCTGGGAGTTCGAAATGCTGGACAACAACCTCAAGACGCAACTCAAGGGACTTCTCGACAAGGTCTCGCATCCGATCGAACTCGTGGCCTATCCCGATGAAGGGCCGAAGTCGTCCGAGATGCTCGCACTGCTGCGCGATCTCTCGACCCTGTCCGACTCGGTCACGCTGGTCGAACGTGACGACGCGTCCGAGCGCAGGCCTTCCTTCGCGGTCAATCGCGGCACGACCGATGTCGGCATCCGCTTCGCTGGCCTGCCGATGGGGCACGAGTTCACGTCATTGGTGCTGGCACTGATCCAGGTCGGAGGGCATCCGCCGAAGGTGAACGACGCTACGATCGCGCGCATCCGCAGCCTGGAGGGTCCACTCGCGTTCGAGACCTACATCTCACTCTCTTGCCACAACTGCCCGGACGTCGTGCAGGCGCTGAACCTGATGGCCGTACTCAACCCGAACGTTCGCCACACGATGATCGACGGGGCCCTGTTCCAGGACGAGGTCTCCCGGCGCAACGTCCTGGCCGTGCCGACCATCCTGCTCAATGGCGAGCCGTTCGGCCAGGGTCGCATGGGACTCGACGAGATCCTCGCGAAGGTCGACACCGGGTCGGCGGAGCGCGATGCCCGCACCCTTTCCGAGAAGGAGCCCTTCGACGTACTTGTCGTGGGCGCAGGGCCGGCCGGCGCTGCCGCCGCAATCTATGCCGCACGCAAGGGCGTGTCGACCGGGATCGTGGCCGAGCGCTTCGGCGGGCAGGTCATGGACACCCTGGCCATCGAGAACTTCATCTCGGTGAAGGAAACCGAAGGACCAAAGCTCGTCGCCGCGCTCGAACAACACGTGCGCAGCTACGAAGTCGACATCATGAACCTCCAGCGTGCCGAACGACTGGTGCCGGCCTCCGAGCCGGGTGGTCTCGCCGAGGTGCACCTGGTCAACGGCGCCGTGCTCAGGAGCCGCACCGTCATCCTTTCCACCGGGGCGCGCTGGCGCGAGCTGAACATCCCCGGCGAGCGCGAGTATCGCGGCCGCGGCGTCGCCTACTGCCCGCACTGCGACGGGCCGCTGTTCAAGGGCAAGCGGGTCGCGGTGGTCGGGGGCGGCAACTCCGGCGTGGAAGCGGCCATCGATCTGGCCGGGATCGTCGGTCACGTGACGGTCCTGGAATTCGACGCCCGACTGCGCGCCGACGCGGTCCTTCAGGCCAAGCTCGCCAGCCTTCCCAACGTCACCGTGATCACGCAGGCCCAGACCACCGAAATCGAGGGGGACGGGCAACGGGTCCGCGCATTGCGCTACATCGATCGCGCCAGCGGCGAATCGCACCGGATCGAGCTCGAAGGCGTGTTCGTCCAGATCGGCCTGCTGCCCAACACGGACTGGCTGGGCGATACGGTGGAGCGTTCGCGCTTCGGCGAGATCGTGATCGATCCGAAGTGCCGGACCTCCGCGGTGGGCATCTTCGCCGCCGGGGACGCAACGACGGTCCCGTACAAGCAGATCGTCATCGCGATGGGCGAGGGCAGCAAGGCGGCCCTGTCGGCCTTCGACCACCTCATCCGCAGCGTCCCTTCACAGGTTTCCAGCGGCGAGCCGATCGAAGCCTGAGCAACTGTTGGTCGTTTCGAGCCGGGCCGGCGGACATCGAGTCCGCCGGCCTTGTGTTGTATCCTGTCGGCTCCCCTGGAGAGCAAGAATGACCCATCTCGAAGAACCGGCCGGAGATGTCGGACGACCGACCCTTGACTATCCGTTCGAGGCCCCGCCTGCAGGCCGGACACTGGAAGTCGCCCCCGGTGTGCTGTGGATGCGCATGCCGCTTCCCTTCGCGCTCGATCACATCAACGTATGGGCCATCGACGACGGCGACGGCTGGGCGGTCGTCGATACCGGCATCCGCAGCGAGGAATCGACGGCCACCTGGCGCAGCCTGTTCGCCAATGCGCCCGACCAGCGCTCGATCAGCCGGGTTTTCGCCACGCACATGCACCCGGATCATATCGGCATGGCCGGATGGCTCACGCGCAAGTTCGACTGCCGTCTGTGGATCACCCGAACCGAGTACCTGTCCTGTCGCGTGCTGGTCTCCGACACCGGGCGCGAGGCGCCCGAGGACGCGATCCAGTTCTATCGTCGGGCAGGCTGGGGCGAGGAGTCGATCGAGGCCTACCGGGCGCGTTTCGGCAATTTCGGCAAGTTCATCTACACCCTGCCCGACAGTTACCGTCGCATCCAGGACGGCGAGGAAATCCGGATCGGGAAACACGACTGGCGCGTCATCGTCGGACGCGGGCACTCTCCCGAGCATGCCTGCCTGTACTGTCCCGATCTCAAGGTGCTGGTGTCGGGCGACCAGGTCCTGCCGCGAATCTCCTCCAATGTGTCGGTCTATCCGATCGAACCCGATGCGGACCCGCTGGCCGACTGGGCGGACTCCCTCGCCAAGCTCGAACGCGAGGTTCCGGACGACGTCCTGGTGCTGCCTTCGCACAACGACGCCTTCCGCGGTCTGCATGCGCGCCTGCGCCACCTCGCCGCAAGCCAGCAGCGCACCCTCGAACGGCTGCGGGCGGCGCTCGATACCCCAAGACGTGCGATTGACGTGTTCGGCGCGTTGTTTTCCCGCCCGGTCAGCCAGAGCGGCGACTCGATGCTGCTCAATCTTGCGACCGGCGAGAGCCTGGCCTGCCTCAATCACCTTGTGGGAAAAGGTGAAGTGCACTGCAGCGTCGACGACGAAGGCGTGGCCTGGTACGCCAGGCGATGACCACGGCCCGCACACACATAGACGTCACAGCGATCGCTGCAATACCACTGCGGCACCTTAGCGCCGATTGGCGGCTTGCTTCGCGAAGCCGCCCTACGCCGGTCGCATGAGCCGGCGCGGATCCCCGGCGTAGGGTGGATTCGCGCCGAAGGCGCAATCCACCAAAGTGCTACGC
>JBJHDM010000009.1:0-86065 GCA_050486545.1 Rhodocyclaceae bacterium
TTTCCGCTTGCGAAGTCCGTCGGTCTTCTCCTGTCCCGCGCCGAGGCCGAACTGGCTGGACTGATGGACGACATGGGTCGTTCCGGATCGACCGAAGACGAACGGAGACTGCTCGACCGCCTGACCCACCTCGCCGCCGAAATCGAACAGTCGGTTGCACGGAGTACCTTCCGCTTCGGTGCCACCGCCGCCTACCATCGTCTGGTCGAGCAACGCATCGAAGATCTTCGCGAAGTCCGCATTGCCGGCTTCCCGACGATCCGGGAGTTCATGGGGCGGCGCCTGACACCGGCCGTGCGCACCTGCGAGAGCGTCGCACGCCGGCAGGATGACCTGTCGGGGCGGATCGCCCGCAACTCGCAATTGCTTCGCACGCGGGTGGACATCGAACTCGAACGCCAGAACCAGGAACTGCTCGCGCAGATGAACCGCCGCGCACGCCTGCAATTGCGCCTGCAGGAAACCGTCGAGGGGCTGTCGATCGTTGCGATCACGTATTACGGTTCGCAGCTGGTCCACTATCTTGCCAAGGGCGCGAAGGACTGGATCGTGCCGATCTCACCCGAAACGCTCACCGCAGCGTCGATTCCGCTCATTGCGGGAACGGTATACCTCGGCCTGCGCCGGATGCGCCGTGCGGTCGAACGTGAAACGACGGGGATCGAACCCTGAATCGACCCCGATTTGGGATAATGTCGCCTCAACCTTTGTGGAGAGCCCCTGCCGTGGCAACACCCCTGTTCGAATCGAGCCTTTCCAGTGTGCCCCTGCTCGGCCGCGGGAAAGTGCGCGACATCTATGCCGTGTCCGACGACCAGTTGCTGATCGTCACCAGCGACCGGCTCTCGGCCTTCGACGTCATCCTTCCGGACCCGATTCCCGACAAGGGACGCGTGCTCACGGCCCTGGCCGGGTTCTGGTTCGACCGTCTTGCGCACATCATCCCGAACCAGCTCACCGGCATCGATCCGGAAAGTGTCGTGGCGCCGAACGAACGGGACCAGGTCCGCGGGCGCTCCATGGTCGTCAAGCGTCTGCAGCCGCTGCCGATCGAGGCCGTCGTGCGCGGCTACGTGATCGGCTCGGGGTGGAAGGACTACCAGGCCACCGGGGCGATCTGCGGCATCGAGCTGCCGCCGGGCCTGCAACAGGCCGCGAAGCTTCCCGCGCCGATCTTCACGCCTGCCAGCAAGGCCGAAGTCGGCGAACATGACGAGAACATCTCCTTCGAACAGGCCCGCGAACACTGTGCCGCAGCCCTAGCCGCCTCCGGGATCGACGGCGCAAGGATGGCCGAGCAGGCCCGGGAGGCCGCCCTGGCGCTGTATTCGGAAGCCGCCGGGTACGCATCCGGCCGGGGCATTCTCATCGCCGATACCAAGTTCGAGTTCGGCGTCGACAAGGCCGGCACGCTGCACGTCATCGACGAAGTGCTGACCCCTGATTCGTCGCGCTTCTGGCCTGCCGACAGCTATCGCGAAGGCATCAGCCCGCCGAGCTTCGACAAGCAGTACGTGCGCGACTACCTGGAGACGCTCGACTGGGACAAGAAGGCACCCGGCCCGCACCTGCCGTCCGAAGTCATCGAACGCACGGCCGCCAAGTACCGGGAAGCCTACGAAAAGCTGACGGGAAGCCCGCTCGACTGACGGAACGCCCGGGCAACAACAAGGCGCACGTCCGGACGATGCGCCAGCAGGAGACAGAATGACCCAACCGGCAACCGGGCGCACGATCGCACTCGCGGTCGTGATCGCCGCCTATGCACTTTCGTTCTTCCACCGTTTCGCCCCGGCCGGCATCGCGTCCGACCTCGCCGCGGCATTCCAGACCAGCGCGGCCTCGCTGGGCGTGCTGGCAGCGACCTATTTCTACATCTACACGATCATGCAGGTGCCGACCGGCGTGCTGGTCGATACCCTCGGTCCGCGGCGCATCCTGGTCGGAGGCAGCCTGCTCGCGGCAGCCGGCAGCCTGTTGTTCGCGCTCGCACCGGACCTGAACACGGCGATGATCGGGCGGATCCTCACCGGGCTCGGCGTGTCGGTGGTGTTCATCGCCATGCTGAAACTCATCGCCGTCTGGTTCGACGAACGCCGCTTCGCGACGATGGTCGGCCTGGCGATGCTGATCGGCAACGCCGGCTCGATTCTCGCCGGCACGCCGCTCGCCGCGATGGCCGAGGCGACTTCCTGGCGTGCGGTGTTCGTCGGCGCGGCGGCCATCTCGCTGTTGATCGCCGCGGCGAGCTGGCTGCTCATCGCGGAGGACAGCGGCAAGGCCGCCGGCCGCCCGCATTTCGACCGAACCGCCGTACTCGGCGGCTTGTCGGGCGTGCTGCGCAATCGCGACACCTGGCCGGCGGTGATCGTGAACTTCGGTCTGACCGGCAGCTTCTTCGCGTTCGGCGGATTGTGGGCGACCCCGTACCTCACGGTGATCCACGGGCTCGATCGGGTCACCGCCGCCAACCATCTGTCGCTGTACTTCGCCGGTTTTGCAATCGGGTGTCTCGCGGTCGGAACCCTGTCGGACCGGATCGGCCGACGCAAGCCGGTCCTGTTCGGAACCGGGGTCGTCGTCTGTCTGTTCTGGCTGCTGTGGCTGTCCGCGGTCACACTGCCGACCGCCGCCACCTACGCCTTGTTCGCGCTGATGGGGCTGGCTACGGCCGGCTTTTCGCTGACCTGGGCATGCGCCAAGGAGGTCAACCCTCCTCACCTGTCGGGGATGAGCACCAGCGTGACCAACATGGGCGGGTTCCTCGCCGGCGCACTGCTCCAGCCCGCGGTCGGCTACGTCATGGACCGCGGCTGGGACGGGACCGTGATCGATGGCATACGACAGTACGAACAGGGGACCTTCCTGCTCGGCATCAGCCTGCTCGCAGCCTGTGCCCTGCTCGGCACCATCGCGACCCTGTTCGTGCGCGAGACGGGCTGCCGCAATGTCTGGAAACCCGACTGAGGCGGCGAACTCCGACGTCGGCGCACGTTCAAACCGGTTGCATGGCGGGGCGCCCCGATCGGCTGCGCCCGGCCGCACCCCTGCACGTTGCAATGGAGGTCACCATGGATCACATCGCACATCCCCTCGACCGGCACTTCTCCCTGCCCCGCATCCGTGAAGTGGATGCCGCCCGCCCGCTGCACTGGCTGCGCCTGGGCTGGGACGACCTGCGCGAGAACGCCTTCTCGAGCATCGCCTATGGCGTCTTCTTCTCGTTCCTCGGATTCCTGATCCTGGCGTACGCATCGACGCGCCCCTACCTCATCACCGCTTCGATCTCGGGCTTCTTCCTGGTCGGCCCACTGGCTGCCGCCGGGCTCTACGAGATTTCGCGCCGGGCCGGCTCGGGACAGGATGCCGGTCTGGCCGCCTCGCTGCGGGGGATCGGCAACCGGCGCGAATCGCTGTTCTCGATCGGGATCTTCCTGGCCTTTACCCTGATCGCGTGGGAGCGGATTTCGGCGATCCTGTTCGCGCTTCTCGTTCCCGAAGGAGTGGCCGAACTCGACGGTTTCTTCCGTACCGTCTTCCTGTCGGGCGAGCACCTGGGCTTCGTCGCCAGCTACGTCCTGCTCGGCGGTTTGCTCGCTGCGCTGGTCTTCGCACTGACCGTCGTTGCGGTCCCGATGCTGATGGATCGCGAGACCGACCTGGTCACCGCGATGATGACGAGCCTGCGGGCCGTTCAGATCAACCCGCAGGCAATGACCGTCTGGGCTGGCTCGATCGTCGTACTGGTCGCGATCGGTTTCGCAACGCTGATGATCGGACTCATCCTGTTGCTGCCGTTGCTCGGCCATGCGACCTGGCACGCCTATCGCGACCTCGTCGAATAGCCCCGCCAATCACCTTCATAGCCCGTGTCGATCCGCGGCACAGGTAGAATCGATCCCGAAGTCCGCCGGCCCGTCCGGCGGACGATTTTTCGTGTATTCCCGAAGAGACCCGAATGAGCAATCCCCTTCTCGATTTTTCCGCCCTGCCGCGCTTCGACGCGATCCGCCCCGAACATGTCGAGCCGGCCATCCAAGCGCTGATCGACGAAAACCGCAGCCTGATCGAGCGACTCACGGCGGACAAGGCCGCACCGACCTGGGATTCCTTCGTCGTTCCGCTGACCGATGCCGGAGAGCGACTGGGCCGGGCCTGGGGCGTGGTCGGCCACCTGCACAGCGTCCTGGACGTACCCGAATGGCGCGAGGCCTACAACCACATGCTCCCGGAGATCTCGCGCTTCTATGCGGAAGTCGGTCAGAACCTTGCGCTCTTCGAGAAGTACAAGGCCCTGCATGACGGACCGGAGTTCGCCGTCCTGAACCCGGTGCGCCGCCGCATCCTCGAGCACGAGCTGCGCGACTTCCGGCTCGCGGGTGCGGAGCTCGCCGACGAGTTGAAGCCGCGCTTCCGCGAGATCCAGGAGGAGTTGTCCGCGCTGGCGGCGAAATTCTCCGAGAATCTTCTCGACGCCACCAACACCCATGCCGAGTGGATCGAGGACGAAGCCGCACTGGCGGGCATTCCCAACGACGTACGCGAAGCGGCCAGGGCGGCCGCGGAGAAGGCCGGCAAGCCGGGCTGGAAGCTCACCCTGCAGATGCCCTGCTACCTGCCGGTCATGCAGTACGCCGAAGATCGGGACCTGCGCGCCCGCATGTACCGCGCCTATGCAACACGCGCCTCGGAGTTCGACGGTGCGCGCTTCGACAACGGCCCGCTCATCGGCCGCATCCTCGCCTTGCGCGCCGAGGAGGCGAGGATGCTCGGTTACGCCAACTACGCCGAGGTGTCGCTGGTCGCGAAGATGGCCGAAAGCGTCGAGGAGGTGCTCGCGTTCCTGCGCGAACTCGCGGCCAAGGCCCGGCCGTTTGCCGAGGGCGACCTGCAGGCGTTGCGCGAGTTCGCCGCCGCCGAACTCGGCCTGGACACGCTCGAGCCCTGGGACGTCGGATTCGCCTCCGAGAAGCTGCGCCAGGCGCGCTATGCGTTCTCCGAACAGGAAGTCAAGCAATACTTCCCCGAGCCCAAGGTGCTCGAAGGCCTGTTCGGGTTGATCCGTGCGCTCTACGGCGTCGACATCGTGCCGGAGCAAGCCCCCGCCTGGGATCCGGGCGCGCGCTTCTTCCGCATCGACCGCAAGGGGGCGTGCATCGGCCACTTCTTCATCGATCTCCACGCCCGCGAGACCAAGCGGGGCGGCGCGTGGATGGACTCGGCACGCAGCCGCCAGCTCACCGCACGCGGCGTGCAGACACCGGTGGCCTATCTGGTCTGCAATTTCTCCGGCCCGACGGCGGGCAAGCCGGCCACCTTCACCCACGATGACGTCCAGACTCTCTTCCACGAGTGCGGTCACGGCCTGCACCACCTGCTCACCCAGGTCGACGAACTCGCGCTGGCCGGGATCCACGGAGTCGAGTGGGATGCGGTCGAGTTGCCGAGCCAGTTCATGGAGAACTTCTGCTGGGAGTGGGACGTGCTCTCGGGCATGACCGCCCACGTCGACACCGGCGAGCCACTGCCGCGCGCGCTGTTCGACAAGATGATCGCGGCGAAGAATTTCCAGAGCGGCATGCAGACGGTGCGCCAGCTCGAGTTCGCACTGTTCGACCTGCGGCTGCACAGCGAGATCGACGCATCCGGCGGACCGGTGCCGATCGACCAGGTGCTTGCACTGCTCGACGAGGTCCGTCGCGAGGTCGCCGTCATCCTTCCGCCCGAATGGCATCGCTTCCCGCAAAGCTTTTCGCATATCTTTGCAGGCGGATATGCAGCCGGGTACTATAGCTACAAGTGGGCCGAGGTCCTGTCGGCGGACGCCTTCGAAGCCTTCGAGGAGGCCGGCGCCGGCAAGGGTTCACTGCTCGACCCGGTTACGGGTGACCGCTTCTGGCGCGAGATTCTCGCCGTGGGCGGGAGCCGACCGGCCATCGAATCGTTCAAGGCGTTTCGCGGGCGCGAACCGAAGGTGGATGCCCTGCTGCGCCACAACGGAATGGTGACTGCATGAAGCGTATCGCATGGCTGGTGGCGGCAGGAATGCTGGTCACAGCGAGCACGACCGCAATGGCCGAGACGATCTACCACTGGAAGGACGAACACGGCCAGGCACACTATTCGGACAAGCCGCCCCCGCCGGAAGCGCGCGAAGTAGAGCAGCGGCGGGTCTTCGCCGCCCAGCCCGAGTCGACGGCCTCGTTCACGATCCGGCGCGTCGCCGCCGACTTTCCCGTCGCACTCTACACCGCGGACAACTGCGGCGAGGCCTGCGCACGGGCCCGGGCACTCCTGCAGCAACGCGGCATTCCCTTCGCCGAGATCGTGGTCGAGACGCAGGAAGACCTCGAGAACTTCCGCCAGATCTTCGGCCCGCCCGACGAGGTCCCTGCCGCGACCGTCGGCCCGCGCCAACTGCGCGGCTTCGAGTCCGCCGCGTGGCACCGCCTGCTCGACAACGTCGGCTACCCGCGCGAGGCTCCGCCGCCGCAGTAGGAACGCTCAAGTCCGACAGGCTGCTAGCGCGTCAGGCTCGCGAACAGCTGCGGCAGGCGTTCGGGCAGGCGCTCGACATCGTCCATGACCGTGTAGCGGGTCGCCCCGAAGATGCGCGCAACGTAGGGATCGGCTTCGGGATCCAGCGTAAGGCAGTAGCTCTCCACCCCACGGGCATGCAGCTCCTCGACCGCCTTGCGGGCATCCTGTCGCAGGGTCTGCGGGTCGCGTTCGTCGATGTCGGCCGGTTCACCGTCGGTGACCACCAGCAGGAGTTTGTGGCGCGCGGACTGCTGTGCGAGGTGCGCCGCCGCATGGCGCATCGCCGCCCCCATGCGCGTCGACAACCCCCCCTTCATCCCCGCCAGGCGCGCCTTCGCGTCGCCGTCGAAGCGCTGCTCGAAATCCTTGAAGCGGACGTACTGCACGTCGTGGCGGCCGTCGCTGGAGAAGCCGTGCACAGCGAACGGATCGCCGATGCCGGCGATCGCGGTGGATACCAGCGCACAGGCTTCGCGCGTGAGGTCGAGCACGGTCTTGGTGCTGCCGCGCACCGCTTCATTGGTGGACTCGGACAGATCGAGAAGCACGAGCACCGCGAGGTCCCGGCTGCGGATGCGGTTTCGCATCGTGATCCGCAGGTCCGGCTGGAGGCCGGAGCGCAACGCGACCACCGCGTCCACCGCGGCGTTGAGGTCGAGTTCGTCACCGTCCTCGAGCTTGCGCTCGCGGATCACGCCCTGCGGGCGCAGGCGGTCGACGATCTGGCGGATGCGCGACGAGATCGGCTTGTGCGCCTGCAGGATGTGATCGATCGTCTCGGGGTCGCCCCGCTGCGCCCGGCGCTCGTAGACGGTGGTCCAGTCGGGGCGATGCAACTGAACGCGATAGTCCCACTCAGGGTAGTGATGCGGCGCCGAGATCGGCTCGCGCCCCTCGCGCTCGTTCCAGGTCGTGCCATCGTCATCGTACAGCACGCCGTCGAGCACCCAGACTTCCTGTGCGTCGTCGCCGGCGGTCTCGACGTCGAGTCCGTTCACGAACTCCATCAGCGACACGCGCCGGCGCACCTGGCGCTGGCTCGCCGGAATCCAGGCGGTGTCGGAGAAACCGTCGAAATCCATGCCCTGCCAGACCAGCCGGTTGTCGTCGCGATACGGAATGCGCAGGCTCTCGAGCACGCGCAGGCTGGGCATCAGGCCGCGCCTGTCGAAGAGGTGGAACAGTTCGAGTCCGAGGAACAGGCTGGGCATCGCATCCTCGCGATCAGCCTCGACGCGCGCGCGGAACTTGCCGATCAGCGCGTCGATCCCGTCATCACCGGTCAGCGCGGCACCATCGAGCAGCGCGAACGCGGTCCGTTCCAGGAGCGCCAGACAGGGATGCTCCGCTCCATTCCCGGAGTCCGGGCGATGCAGACCCTGCCACAGCCGCTTCAGCCCGGGAAACGCGTGGATTGCACAATGTTCGACCCGCGCATCCTCGACGACACCGACGAAGAACTTCTGGGCCGGCGACAGGGCCTCGGGCGGCAGCGCCTTGCGCGTGTACATCACGTGCGCCGCCAGGTGCGCCGCCATCGCGCGGTAGACGTCCAGGCCGGCCACACCAGCCACGTCGTCGACTGCATCGGGCAGATGCAGCGCACCGCCCTCGGCGTAGGGGCGGAACCCTGCATCCTCGGCGGAGGCCGGGCGCAGGAAGAAGTCGCGCGCCCAGAATGCGCGCAGGTAGAGGTTGATCCGGCGCTGGCCATCGACGAACAAGGTGCCGCGCCGCTCGCGCTTGAGCACCGAACGGCTGTCCTCCGTCTCCAGGCCGAAGTACGCGGCCTGGCCGGGCAGGTCGCGCCGATAGGCTTCTGCACCGAAATCGACCCAGCGACCCAGCCCGGACAGCGTGAGCTTGGCAAGCAGTTCGTCCAGGCAGCCCAGCATCGGGCGCAGGCCACGCGGCGCCTTCGACGCCAGGCGGTGCAGCAGGGCGAGATAGCCGCGCAGGAGTTCCAGATCGCCCATGCGCCGCGCCGCCGTCGGCAAGGTGGCGAACACGAGTGCGATGACCGCGCCCGAGGTCAGCGAAGCGAGCTTCATCACCGCGGCGATGCAGTCGCGGATGGCGTCCTCGCCGCACTCGCGCGCGACGGCAGGCATGTTCTCTATGTACGACAGGAGCAGGTCCGGGCCGCGCCCGAGCCGTGCCAGGCCGCGTGCGCCGTCCAGCCAGTCCTTCAGGCCGGCGGGGGTGAGATTGCGCGCGGCTTCGGCGAAGCTCGCGTCGAGCGTGTCGGCAAGCGCCGGGGCGACGTCGAGCAGCTCGGCGCGGTATTCCTCCAGATCGACGCTCACGGCTTCGCGTCCCGGGTCCGCCTGGTCAGCCGAGGATGGTGTCGACCGCGGCGCTAAGCGTGTCGCGCATGTCCGGATCGTCGGTGATGGGACACACCAAGGCCATCTCGGCCGCTTCGCGCGGCACGATGCCACGTGCGATCAGCTGCCCGGCATAGACCAGAAGCCGGGTCGAGATGCCCTCGTCCAGCCCGTGGCCCTTGAGGTTGCGCGAACGCTGCGCGATCGCGACCAGCTTTGCCGCGGTCACGGGATCGACGTCGGACTCGTGCGCGACCACCTCGGTTTCGATCTCCGGCGCCGGAAAGTCGAAGTCCATCGCGCCGAAGCGCTGCTTGGTGGATTGCTTGAGATCCTTCATCAGGCTCTGGTAGCCGGGGTTGTACGAGATCACCAGATGAAAGCCAGGATCGGCCTGGACCAGTTCGCCCTTCTTTTCCAACGGCATGACACGGCGGTGGTCGGTAAGCGGATGGATGACCACGGTCGTGTCCTGGCGCGCCTCGACCACTTCGTCGAGGTAGCAGATCGCACCGATCCGCGCTGCGGTGGTCAGGGGGCCGTCCTGCCAGCGCGTGCCGTTGATGTCGAGCAGGAAGCGGCCGACCAGATCCGACGCGGTCATATCCTCGTTGCACGCGACCGTGATCAGCGGCCGCCCGAGCCTCCACGCCATGTACTCGACGAAGCGGCTCTTGCCGCAGCCCGTCGGCCCCTTGAGCATCACCGGCATCCGGGCCGCGTAGGCAGCCTCGAATTTCCCGATCTCGTTGCCGACCGGCCGGTACCAGGGCTCGTTCCGGATCTGGTACTGCTCGACGTTCGCACTCATGACGAATCCTCCACCCGGTGGCGCACGCGAAGATTCAGACCGTCTTGCCGCGGAAGATCACCATCGCCGCGCCCTGCGACTGCTTGAAGTTGTCGTAGCCGACCAGGCGCACGTGGTTGTCCGGGTTGGCGGCGTGGCAGGCCTCGGCCTCGCCGAGGATGGTGTCGACGTCGGTCTCGCCGAACATCGGCAGCTTCCACATGTACCAGTAGGAATCCATCAGGTACTCCGGCTCGGTGTGCTCGATCGCCGGGTTCCAGCCGCGCGATACGATGTACGCGACCTGCTTGCGGATCTCTTCCGGCGACATCGGCGGCAGATAGGAAAAGGTTTCGAACTTGCGGCTGGCCGGATCGGACAGCCGGCTGGTGTAGTCCTGCATCTCGCTCATTGCTTTCTCCTAGTCGATTGCGGTCGGCGCACGTCGGGTCGCTCAGCGGTGGGCGACGTCGAGCTTGTCCACCGTATCGAACTCGAACTTGATTTCCTTCCAGGTTTCCATCGCCACCCGCAGTTCTGGGCTGTGCTTAGCGGCCTCGGTCAGCACCGCCTTGCCCTCCTGCTCGACCGCGACGCCGTCGTTGCGCGCCTTGACGCAAGCCTCCAGCGCGACCCGGTTGGCCGCGGCGCCGGCCGCATTGCCCCATGGATGGCCCAGGGTGCCGCCACCGAACTGCAGCACCGAATCGTCGCCGAAGATGCTCACCAGCGCCGGCATGTGCCAGACGTGGATACCGCCCGAGGCCACCGGCATCACGCCGGGCATCGCGCCCCAGTCCTGATCGAAGAAGATGCCGCGGCTACGATCCTCGCGGATGAAGCGGTCACGCATGAGCGAGATCCAGCCCAGCGTGGCTTCGCGATCGCCTTCGAGCTTGCCGACGACAGTGCCGGAGTGCAGGTGGTCGCCGCCGGACAGGCGCAGGGCCTTGGTCAGCACGCGGAAGTGGATGCCGTGATGCGGGTTGCGGTCGAGCACCGCATGCATCGCGCGGTGAATGTGCAGCAGCATGCCGTTGTCCCGACACCAGTTCGCCAGCCCCGTGTTCGCGCAGAAACCGCCGGTCAGGTAGTCGTGCATGATGATGCGGCTTCCGATCGACTTCGCGTATTCGGCGCGCTTGTACATCTCCTCGGGCGTCGGCGCGGTCACGTTCAGGTAGTGCCCCTTGCGCTCGCCGGTTTCGCGCTCGGCCTTGTCGATCGCCTCCTGCACGAAGTCGAAACGTTGCCGCCAGCGCATGAAGGGCTGGCTGTTGACGTTCTCGTCATCCTTGGTGAAGTCGAGGCCGCCGCGCAGGCACTCGTACACCGCGCGACCGTAGTTCTTGCCCGACAGTCCGAGCTTGGGCTTGATCGTGCAGCCGAGCAACGGCCGGCCGTACTTGTTCATCAGGTCGCGCTCGACCTGAATGCCGTGCGGCGGACCGCCGCAGGTCATCACGTAGGCGATCGGGAAGCGCACATCCTCCAGCCGCAGCGCGCGCACCGCCTTGAAACCGAACACGTTGCCGACCAGCGAGGTGAACACGTTGACCACCGAGCCCTCCTCGAAGAGATCGATCGGGTAGGCAATGAAGGCGTAGAAGCAGGTATCGTCACCCGGCACGTCCTCGATCGCGTAGGCGCGGCCCTTGTAGTAGTCCAGATCGGTCAGCAGATCGGTCCACACCGTCGTCCAGGTTCCGGTCGACGATTCCGCGGCGACCGCGGCGGCGGCCTCCTCGCGATCGACGCCGGGCTGCGGCGTGATCTTGAAGCAGGCCAGGAGGTCGGTGTCCTTGACCTTGTATTCGGGCTCCCAGTAGGTGTTGCGGTACTCCTTCACCCCTGCGTTCCATGTCTTGACGGCCATCTCGCTCCTCCCCATCCGGTCATTCGGTGCTGCCGGTTCGCCCCCGGCGGCTTGAGCGAATCATGAGCTGGTACTAACATAAATAACAGTCACGTTTTTCTATCTATTAAATAGCTTTTTATCTATATACAAGGATGCCTGCGATGCGTCATGCCACCTTCCGCCAGCTCGAGATCTTCGAAGCGATCGCACGCCACGGCAGCTTCACGCGTGCGGCCGAGGCGTTGCATCTGACCCAACCGACGCTGTCGATGCAGGTCCGCAAGTTGACCGAGACGGTGGGTACACCGCTGTTCGAGCAGGTCGGCAAACGCATCATCCTCACGGATGCGGGTCACGATCTTGCGCTGGCGGCACGAGAGATCTTCGGCGTGCTCGACCGTTTCGAGATGACCGTGGCCGAGCGCCAGGGCCTGCGGCGCGGGCGACTGCGCCTGGTCGCGATCACCACCGCCGCGTATTTCGCACCCCGGTTGTTGGGCGAGTTCAGCCGTCTCCACCCCAACATCGAGGTCTCGCTGCACCTCACCAACCGCGAGCAGGTTCTGGCGCGCATGGCCGAACACCTCGAGGATCTCTACCTCCTGGGACAGCCACCGGAGGACATCGACGTCGTGTCCACCGCGTTCATGGAGAACCCGCTGGTCGTGATCGCCGCACCGGGTCACCCGCTCGCGCAAACGCGCGGAATCGGGCTCGCACGACTGGCGTCCGAACCTTGGCTGATGCGCGAGGAAGGTTCGGGCACGCGCAAGGCGATCGAGCGGCTCTTCGCCGCCCACGAGCTCTCGCTGACCACCCGCCTCGAGCTGGGCAGCAACGAGGCGATCAAGCAGGCCGTACTGGCCGGCCTGGGTATCTCTGCGCTGTCACGCCAGGCGCTCGACCTGCACCCACCGGGACAGTTTGCAATCCTCGATGCCGAGTCTTTCCCGATCCGGCGCCACTGGCATGCTGCCTACCCGGCCGGGCGCACGCTTTCTCCCGCCGCACGGGCCTTCATGGCTTTCCTGCTGGAGCGCCAGGCCGAACCAGCCTGATCCTGCGCTATGATGGTCCGGATTTCCCAAGCCCGAATCCCCGACGCATGAAGATCGCCACCTGGAACGTCAACTCCCTGAAGGTCCGCCTGCCGCAGGTCCTCGACTGGCTGGAGAGCACCCGAACGGACGTGCTCTGCCTGCAGGAACTCAAGCTCGAAGACAAGGACTTCCCCGAAGCACCGCTCGCCGAGGCGGGTTATTGCAGCGTCTGGAACGGCCAGAGGACCTACAACGGCGTCGCCATCCTGAGCCGGAGCGAACCGACCGACATCGTGCGCGACCTTCCCGGCTTCGACGACCCCCAGAAGCGCGTCATCGCCGCCACCGTCGAGGGCATCCGCGTGGTCTGCGGCTACTTTCCGAACGGTCAGCAGGTGGGCTCCGACAAGTTCGCATACAAGCTGCGCTGGCTGGCCGCACTGACCGAGCGGGTGCGCGAGGAGCTGCGCGCCCACGAGCGGCTCGTGCTGACCGGCGACTTCAACATCGCCCCCGAGGATCGGGATGCCCATCCGGACTGGAGCGACGAGATCCATGTGTCGGTGCCGGAACGCGAGGCCTTTGCCGCGCTCGTCGAACTGGGCCTGACCGACGCGTTTCGGCTGTTCGAGCAGCCCGAACGCAGCTTTTCCTGGTGGGACTACCGAATGATGGCCTTCCGCCGCAACTTCGGGCTGCGCATCGACCACATCCTCGTATCGGCTGCACTGCGCTCGGCCTGCAGCGGGTGCGTCATCGACAAGGCACCCCGAAAGCTCGAACGACCTTCCGATCACACGCCGGTGGTCCTGGAATTGAATCCGTGAGTCCCTCACGAAGCTCCCGGAACCCGTCATGAGCCTCGCCAAACACGATTTCGATCATGTGGTACGACGCTATCCGATGTTCGCGGCGCTGTCCGAAGCGGCGCGCCGACGCATTCTGGACTCGGCCCATTGGGCGACGGTGCCGGCGGGAAGTCTCCTGTTCGACGACCACCAGGCTTGTGAGGGCTTTCCGTTCGTCGTCGAGGGCAGCGTGCGCGTGCTCAAGTGCGCCGCAAACGGACGCGAGCTACCCCTGTACCGGGTCGCAGCGGGTGAGACGTGCATCATCTCGACCTCCTGCCTGCTTGGACACGAGGCCTACAATGCGCGCGGCGTGACGGAGTCCGCAACCGAGCTGATGGTTCTGCCTCGCCCAGTCTTCGACGAATTGCTTGCAGAGCCGGTTTTCCGGGAATTCGTCTTCCACCTGTTCGCGGAGCGCATCGCCGACCTGATGCAGCTCATCGAAGCCGTCGCATTCCAGCGTCTGGACCAGCGTCTTGCGGCAATCCTGCTCGGGAAAGGGCGCATGCTACGGGTGACGCACCAGCAACTCGCCGATGAACTCGGCAGCGTCCGCGAGTTCGTGAGTCGGCTGCTCAAGGGGTTCGCCGAGCAAGGGCTCGTGCGCCTGTCGCGCGAACAGGTCGAGATCCTCGACCCTGCAGGGCTACGCAAGCTCGCCAGCGACGGCCGCCCGGAATCCTGATCGAAAACGCCCCACGAACCGTATGCGTGCTGTGTAACCTCGGTTACAGACCCCGGACCGTCGAATCGGGTCCAATCGAACTGTCCGATTCGACTCATCCCGAACAAGGAGTACATCATGCAAAGCAACGTCGGCGGAATCGACAAGATCCTGCGCATCGCAGCCGGAATCCTCCTGATCGCACTGGGCGTCATGGGAATCGGCGCGCCGTGGACGTTCATCGGCATCGTGCCGCTCGCGACCGGCCTCATGGGCTGGTGCCCGGCCTACAAGCTGATCGGCATGAATACCTGCCCGTTGAAGAAGGACTGAGACGGGTGCCCCGGCAGCGGCCCGGTCGGATCGGGCCGCCGGGAATCCCCTATCGTCCTGCGACGTAGTTCGCGATATCGACGTACTGTCGAACCGACAGCCGTTCGCCCCGAAGCCCGGGATCGATCCCGAGCGCATCGAAACCCGGCTCGTCCAGGAAGTCGCGCAGGGTATTGCGCAAGGTCTTGCGGCGCTGCCCGAACGCGGCCGAAACGATCCGCCCTAGCAGGGCTTCGTCGCATGCATCCAGGCGTTCTCGTGGAAGCGGAGTCAAGCGCACGATGCTCGAGACGACCTTAGGCGCGGGGCGAAAGGCACCGGGCGGAACATCGAACAGCCAGGCCAACGCAAACCGGTACTGAAGCATGACCGACAGGCGACCGTAGTCATCCGCCCCCGGCTCTGCGACCATGCGCATCACGACCTCCTTTTGCAGCATGAAGGTCATGTCCCGCACCTGGTCGGCGAAATGCGCAAGGTGGAACAGCAACGGCGTGGAAATGTTGTAGGGCAGATTCCCGACCACCCTGAGCGGCGCCCCCAGCGCCGCGAAGTCGAAGCGCAGCGCATCGCCTTCGTGAATCGTGAGCACTCCGGGCGCAAACGCATCCCGGAGCCGTGCGATCAGGTCACGATCGATCTCGATCACGTGGAGATGGCCGAGCCGCTCCGCCAGCGGCGCGGTCAGCGCGCCCAGGCCGGGACCGATCTCGACCATGTTCTCTCCCGCGACCGGTCGGATCGCCTCGACGATCTTGCGGATGATGTTCGGGTCGGCGAGAAAGTTCTGACCGAAACGCTTTCGCGCCTGATGTCCTTTCATGCCGATCCGCCCCCGGACCGCGCGCGGACCATGTCAATGGCGAGATCGATCGCGGCGATCAGGCTGCCCGGATCGGCGCGTCCGCTTCCGGCCAGGTCAAGCGCGGTTCCATGATCCACCGAAGTGCGCACGATCGGCAGGCCCAGCGTCACATTCACGCCGCCCCCGAAGCTGGCGTATTTGAGCACCGGCAGTCCCTGGTCGTGGTACATGGCGAGGACCGCATCGGCCTCCCGCAGCCGATGGGGCACGAACAGCGTATCGGCCGGCAACGGTCCGGACAGCCGCATGCCTTCGCTGCGCAGGCGCTCCAGGACCGGAGAAAGAACCTCGATCTCCTCCCGTCCCATGTGACCGCCTTCGCCCGCGTGCGGATTGAGTCCGGCCACCAGAATATGCGGCTGCACAATTCCGAAGCAGGCACGCAGGTCGGCATGGACGATACGCAGCGTCCGCTCCAGCAGCAACGGCGTGAGGGCTGCAGGCACCGCCGACAAGGGAAGATGCGTGGTCGCGAGGGCGACGCGCATGCCTCCACCCACGAGCATCATCACGACCCGTTCGGTGCCGGTCCTCGCTGCCAGGTATTCGGTATGGCCCGAGAACGGAATCCCCGCATCGTTGATCACCCCCTTGTGTACCGGAGCGGTGACCATCGCCGCGAACTCCCCGGCCACACACCCGTCGATCGCACGATCCAGGATGCGCAGCACGTACGCGCTGTTCGCGGCATCGAGCCGACCGGGCTTTGATGGCCGCACCAAGTGCAATGGCAGCACCTCGAGCCCGCCCGGGCCGGAGGGATCGCACGTCGACCGGTAAGGGATCACTCGAGCGGCGCAAGACCCCGTCCTCGCCCGGATCAGTTCCGGATCACCGAGCACGACGAGGCGTACCGGCCACTCGCGCTCGGTCAGCGCGGCGCACAACTCGGGACCGATCCCTGCAGGCTCGCCGCTGCTGACTGCGATGATCGGCCGTGCGGCCATGTCCGGTTCCGGCAGGAGAGCGGAATCAGTCAAGCTCGAGGCGGTACTCGACGTAGGTACTGTCCCGGAGCTCGCGCAACCAGTTCTCGTACGCATCCTCAAGCTTGCGCTCGCGCAGCACGTTACGCGCCGCACTGCGGATACGTTCGCCCGAGACATCCTGGACGCGCCGTTCGACGACCTGGATCAGGTGCCAGCCGAACGGCGAACGGACCGGCTGACTGATCTCTCCCGGCTCCAGCGCATCCATCGCGCGTTCGAACTCCGGCACGGTATCGCCCGGATAGATCCAGCCCAGGTCCCCCCCGCGCGCTCCGGACAGGTCGTCCGAGTGCACCTTGGCGAGATCCTCGAAGCTCTCGCCATAGACGATCCGCTCGCGCAAGGCCAACAGGCGCGCCTCGGCCTCGCTGTCCTGCAACACCTCGGAGGTCCGGATCAGGATATGGCGGGCATTCGTCTGTTCCATCTGCATCGGTCCGCCGGCATCGCTGCCCCGTGCCGCGACGAACATCACGATATGCAGACCGGCTCCGCTGCGCAGGACGCCGGAGACCTGGCCGGGCTGCAGGTCGCGGATGGCATCGGCGAACAGGGCCGGCAACTGTTCCTTTCCCCGCCACCCGAGCAAGCCGCCTTCGACCGCATCGGGCGCGTCCGAATGGGCAGCGGCCAAGCGGGCAAAATCCTCTCCTGCTGCGTGGCGCGCGCGCAGGTCGTCGGCCAGCGCCAGGACCTGTCGGACTTCGGCTTCGGACGCGTTTTCGGGCACCCGCAACAGAATGTGCGCAAGCAAGACCTCGACCCCGGAAAACGCGTCCGGGTTGTTCGCCAGGAAGCTGTCGATCTCCGCCTCGGTCACGACGATCCCGCTTTCGACTTCACGTTCGCGCAGGCGTGTCAGGACGATCTCGGTACGGATCTCCTCGCGAAAGCGTCGCCAGGAGATGCCGTCGGCTTCGAGCGCCGAGCGCAACTGGGCCTCGTTCAGATTGTTGTTCTCCGCGATCCGCATCACGGCGCGATCGACCATTCCTTCATCGACGACCAGACCGGTCTCGCGCGCCAGTTGGGTCTGCGCGCGCTCGAGGATGAGGCGCTCCAGGACCTGCTGCTCGAGCACCTCGCGAGGCGGCGGCTCGATCCCTTGCCGCCCCAGCTGGCGGCCGATTTGCTCCACCCGCTCGCGTAACTCCAGTGCGGTGACGACCTCGTCGTTGACGACCGCGACGACCCGATCGACCGGAACCGATCGCTGCGCGTGGGCCAGGGCCGGCCACACCGCCGCCAGGACGAGCAGGCAGGCGAGAAGAATCAGGCGGAAACGGACAGGGATTTGCATGGTGAAAGGTCCGGGTTCTGGTTGCAGGGCCACAGGCTTCGTCACTGATCACCGAAGAAGCGATCGGACACCGGGTCGTTGATCATGCCATAGCCGGGCACGCTGCGTTTGAGCAGGTTGACCGGGCTGGCCCCGATACTGCCCAGCCCGTTCAGCTCGAGCTGGAAGAATAACGCGTTGGTCACACGGTCCGGATTGGTCGCGAATCGGTGTGCAGCGGTCCGGAACACCCAGCAACCGCATTCGCTGACGTACTCGATCCCGGCCACCGCCTCGGTCACGCGGCGCTCCTTGAGCGAACGGGTCACGCGGCCCACACCGTACCAGCGCCCCCCGAGCGGCCACTGCGCGGAGAGATCCACGTCTTCGAGGATATCGCGAGAGAAGCGGTAACCGACGTTCAGTACCTTGGCAAAGTCCGGCTGGTAGCGCATGCCGAGATTGAACCGCTCGGTGACCTTGTCGAAGGGGTTGTACTGCCACGCCGCATCGATCGAGGTCGTCGCAGTCAGCCGGCCGCTCAAGGCCGCGAGCACGTCGGTGCGTCGGCTGCGCTGCTCCTCGCCGGCGAGCATGACTCGCCGATCCTTCAGGAAGTAGCGCTGGCCAAGAGTGGCCCGAAGCCGCTCGGCACCGGTCGACGGCTCGATCAGGCGGGACGTGACTGCGAGCGTGATCTCGTTCGCATCGCCAATCCGGTCGCTGCCGGTAAACCGGTTCTCCGAGAAGATCTGAGCGAACCCGAAATCGTAACGGGCGGTATCGAAGCGCGGGATATCGTCCTGGTTGCGATACGGCACATGGAGATAGAAGACCCTCGGCTCCAGAGTCTGGGTGTACGCCTGCCCGAACAGGTTCGCGTCGCGCTCGAAGAACATGCCGCTGTCGACGGACAGGATCGGCAGGTTGCGCGTAATCGAAGTGCGCGGTTCAGTGCTGCCAGTCCCCCGGTCGAGCGAATAGCGGGTGTGATGCAGACCGATTTTCGGCGTTACGTAGTACCCCGCCTGCCGGTAAGGGAAGGAGAGTTGCGGATAGGCGACGAAACGGCGCCCTTCATCGCGGGCTTCGCTTGCATGTTTGAAATGCACGTACTCGCCGCGGAATCCGAAGGTCAGACCGCCGGGCAGATCCGCGCGGTCGGCCGTCAGAAGCAATTGCGGCAGCCTGCGATACGGCCCCGTTCCTTCGAGCGTCTGGTAGGTTTGCGCCAGCGCCGATGCCCGCCACCAGCCGCCGGAATAGGACAGGCGCCCTTCGCGCAGCAGGTTGACGCGCGAAGCCACCGCCAGACGCGAGGAGAGATCCTCGAAATAGTCGTCGTCGGAGACCGCGTTGAGGTTCAGGGAGGCTACCATCCGGGGGCTGATGCGATGGAAGTGCTGCACCGACCCGAGCGTACGCTGCTCACCGGTCAGTTTGTCGCGCGGCAGCCACTCGACGCGAGATTCGCCGTGATAGTTGTCCGACAGGTAGCGGAATTCGCCGCCGAGTTGCAGGCCGCGCCGGCTCATGTAGCGCGGCACGATCGTGGCATCGTAGTTCGGCGCGATGTTCCAGTAGTACGGGACGGTCACATCCAGGCCGGTCTTGTTCGACATGCCCATCGTCGGCGTGAGCACGCCGGACTGACGTTGCTCGGCCAGCGGGAACTCGATCCACGGCCACCACAGGATCGGGACGTCCTTGAACACCAGCGAGCCACCACGGGCTACGCCGACCTCGCGATCGTAATCGAGTTCGAGTTCCGCCGCCTTGATGTACCAGTCGGGGCTTTCCGGCTTGCAGGTCGACCAGGTGGCATTGACCAGGCGGTACTGGTTCTCCCCTTCAAAGTACATGGTGTCGGCATGACCCGTACCCGTCACCTGGACGGGCGCCTCGCCCGGACGTCCCTTCGAGGTACGCGACAGAAAGTAGTTCGGCCGCTCGAGTTCCCCGACCCATTCATGCAGGATCAGACGAGCCCAGTCACCCGTGACCCAGTCGTCGTCCTGGGCGATGCGCACGTTGCCACTCGCCCTCGCCTCGTCGGTGAGTTCGTTATAGACGAGCCGGTCGGCAGTGACGACCACCCCGTCGCGCAGCAGTTCGACTTCCCCTTCGGCCACCAGTTCGACGGTACGCAAGCCGGTGATGCGCAGCGCACTGACCTCCGTTCCGCCTGGGGCGGAACCCGTCCACGGCCTCGGGACGGCCTCCGGCTCACGACGGGGAACGGTCGCGGCGACCGGCACATCGGCATCGGCCGGTGCATCCATCGCAGCTTCGCGCGCCTCCGGCACGATGGCCGGAGTCGGTTCCGCGGCAGCGGCTGGCGGCGTGCGCACCTCAGCCCGGGGCCGGACCGCAGGCGATTCCGGCACGGGTGTCACCACCGGTGGCGGCGACTCGACCGGGACCCCCGGCGCGACTTCAGGCCTGGCCGGCTCGACGGCAGGGGCAGGCGACACCCCTGGGCGGGCCCGGATCAGATCCGGCGAAACGGTCAGTGGCGGCAGGCCGGACGCCTGTGCAACCCCCCAGAAACAGCATATCCAGAGCGGAATCAGCCTCATCCGCGTTTTCAGTCTTCCTGCGCGCAAGCGCCTTCCCCCGGAATGATTGCCACGGCGATTTGATAAACTTCGCATTTTACACAAAGCTTTTCGGAGAGCCCGGTGGAAAGACACGAACAACTCGATGACTGGCTCAGGCTTGTGCTGCCCGACCGGAGTTTCGAGATCCTGCCCGCGTCGTCCGATGCGAGCTTCCGCCGCTATTTTCGTGTCCACCTCACCGATCCGGACGAGACTCTGATCGTCATGGATGCGCCACCCGAGCAGGAAGATTGCCGTACTTGGCTCGAGATCGACCGAATGTTCGCCGCTGCGGGCGTCCATGTCCCGCGAATCATCGCCGAGGACGCAGCCCGGGGGTTCATCCTGATGTCCGACCTGGGCGACACGACCTATCTCAAGGCGCTTCACCCCGACAACGCCCCTGCCCTGTATGCCGACGCGCTGGGAAGTCTCATCGCCATCCAGCGCGCCAGCCGGCCAGGCGTCCTTCCGGAGTATTCGCGGGATCTGCTGCTGCGCGAGATGCGCTTGTTCGAGCAGTGGTATGTCGCCCGCCACAAGGGGATGGAACTCGACGACAGCCGGCGCACCGCGCTCGAAAAGGTGCTGGAGAGGATCCTGGCGATCAATCTCGCCGAACCGAAGGTCTTCGTACATCGGGATTTCCATTCCCGCAACCTGATGTGGATCGAAACGGGCGCCAATCCAGGCGTCATCGACTTCCAGGACGCCGTATACGGGCCGATCACCTACGATCTCGTCTCCCTGTTCAAGGACGCCTACATCCACTGGGACGAAGCCTTCACCCTGGACCTGCTGATCCGCTACTGGGAGACCGCGCGCAAGCTGGGGCTTCCGGTACGCGGCGAGTTCGCCGATTTTCACCGGGACTACGAATGGATGGGCGTCCAGCGTCACCTCAAGGTACTGGGGATCTTCGCCCGGCTCCATCATCGCGACGGCAAGGCCGCCTACCTGGAGGACATGCCGCTGGTCATGGACCATCTGCGCCGTACCTGCGCACGCTACGGCGAACTCAAGCCGTTGCTGCGCCTGCTCGACCACCTCGAACCGGTTCCGGTCACGGTCGGCTACACGTTCTGAAGCCCGGCGACAGGGGAACGAACGATGCAGGCGATGATTCTTGCAGCTGGCCGCGGCGAACGCATGCGCCCGCTCACCGACACCTGTCCGAAACCCCTGCTCGAGGCGGGTGGCAAACCGCTGATCGTCCGGCATGTCGAGCGCCTGCGCGCGGCCGGATTCGACTCGATCGTGATCAACCACGCCCATCTGGGCGAGCGGATCGAATCGACGCTTGGCGACGGTTGCCGCTACGGCCTGGAGATCCGCTATTCGGCGGAAGCCTCCGCGCTCGAAACGGCAGGTGGAATCCGCAAGGCCCTGCCACTGCTCGGCGACGGTCCCTTCCTCGTGATCAACGGCGACGTCCACTGCGACGTCGATCTCGCTGCGCTGCGGCGCATCGGCACCCGGCACTGCACGATCGGCGGCGACCTTGCCTATCTCCTGCTCGTGGCCAATCCCGATCACCACCCGCAGGGCGACTTCGCACTCGAAGGCAGCCGCGTGCGCCGGGAAGGTTCGCCCCGATACACCTTCTCCGGGATCGGGATCTATCGTGCCGAGTTGTTCGGAAACGTCCCCGAGGGGCAGAAAGCCCCACTCGGTCCGCTTCTACGCGCCGCGATGGACGAAGACCGCGTGGCCGGTGCAGTACATGCCGGCTACTGGCTCGACGTCGGCACCCCACAACGGCTCGAAGCCCTCGACCGGCATCTGCGAGCCGGCAAGCACTGAACGCAGGTTGAACGAAGCCGACGGAACGGCCGTCCAATTGCCGCACGGCCGCCATTCACCCGATAATCCGACGATGAATACCCTGAACGACCTGGCGAACCTCGATACCCAAGCCTTCCGCGAACGCCGGCAGCGCCTCACCGAACGCATGCGCGCGGCCGGCGGCGGCATCGCGGTCGTCCCGACTGCCCCCGAGCGAACGCGAAACCGCGACACCCAGTACCCTTTCCGCTTCGACAGCTACTTCCATTACCTGACCGGTTTCGACGAACCCGAGTCAGTGGTCGTACTCGTTGCGGGCGAGCACCCGAAGTCGATCCTGTTCTGTCGGGAAAAGAACGAGGAGCGCGAGATCTGGGACGGACACCGGCACGGCCCGGACGCCGCACGCGAGCGGTTCGGCTTCGACGAGGCCTGGACGATCGGCGATTTCGACCTGAAGCTGACCGACCTGCTCGCCGACCAGCCGGTCCTGTGGTACGGCTTCGGATACGACGCAACCTGGGACGCTCGCATTACCGAATCCCTCAACACCGTGCGCGCAAACGCCCGCACGGGCATCGTCCCGCCTCACAGCATTCGCGACGTACGTGCCGAACTCGACGAGATGCGCCTGATCAAGGACGCAAGCGAGCTGGCGATCATGCGCCGTGCCGCCGCGATCTCGGCCGAGGGGCACCGCCGCGCGATGGCCGCTGCCCGTCCCGGCCGGTTCGAGTACGAAATCGAAGCCGAACTGCTGCACGCCTTCCGTGCCGCGGGTAGCCCCTCCCCAGCCTACCCGTCGATCGTGGCCAGCGGCCCCAACGCCTGCGTGCTGCACTACATCCGCAACGACCGCAGGATGCAGGACGGCGAGTTGCTCCTGATCGACGCCGGATGCGAGCTCGATGGCTACGCTTCGGACATCACCCGCAGCTTCCCCGTCAATGGCCGCTTCTCGCCCGCGCAGCGGGATGTTTACGAGGTAGTGCTGGCGGCACAGACTGCCGCACGTGAGGCGATCCGGCCCGGCGCGCACTGGAACGAGGCACACGAGGCCGCTGTGCGCGTCATCGCGCAAGGGCTGCTCGACCTGAAGCTGCTCACCGGGACGCTCGACGACGTGCTCGAGCAGGGCAGCTACCGGCGCTTCTACATGCATCGTACCGGGCACTGGCTGGGTCGGGACGTCCACGACGCCGGTGAATACAAGCAATCCGGGGCGTGGCGCACGCTGGAGACGGGGATGGTCATGACGGTCGAGCCCGGCTGCTACATCCGCCCCGCACCGGATGTTCCCGAAGCGTTCTGGAACCTCGGCATCCGCATCGAGGACGATGCGGTGGTCACCGAAACGGGCTGCGAGTTCATTACCGATGCCGTGCCCCGGACCATCCCCGAGATCGAGGCACTGATGCGCGAGACGGCGGATGCCCGGGCATGACGTACTCATCGTCGGCGGCGGCCCTGCGGGCCTCGCCCTCGCCCTGGCACTGAAGGACTCGGATCTCGACATCGCGATCGTCGACGCGCGTGACCACGGCGCATCCGCAGCCGACCCGCGGACCCTCGCGCTCGCACACGGCAGCCGTCTCACGCTGGAGCGACTGGGCGTCTGGCCGTCTCTGGCGGCTACACCGATCGAGACCATCCATGTCTCGCAGCAAGGCGGTTTCGGGCGCACGCTGATCCGTGCCACGGATTACGGCCTGCCCGCGCTGGGCTACACGGTGTCGGCCGGAGAACTGGCGCGCGTGATGCATCGGGCGGTGGCGGAGGCAGGGATTCCAATCGCATCACACTGCGAGATGACCGCGGTCACCCCCGGAAGCGACCTTGCGCGCGTCACGCTTCGAACACCCGACGGCGTGGCACGGCGTACGGCGCGCCTCGTGGCCTGCGCGGAAGGCGGCCCCGGCCCCGGCGCCACCGACGTCGTCGAGCGCGACTACGGCCAGCATGCCCTGATCGCCTTCGCCCACCTGCGCAACGCCCCAGCGTTCCGCGCCTGGGAGCGCTTCACGCCCGAAGGGCCGATCGCGCTGCTGCCATGTGCGGACCGCTACGCATTGGTGCACGTCACCGCAAGCGAGGCGTACGAGCGGTGGCTCGATCTTGACGACAGTGCCTACCTGGCACGCCTTCAGCAGCGATTCGGATCCCGGCTCGAGCTCACCGCAATCGACGCCCGGTCGGCCTTTCCGCTACGTCTGCGCTACCGCAAGCGGCCCATCGCCCCCCGCACCGTCTGGCTCGGCAACGCCGCGCAAACCCTGCACCCGGTCGCCGGTCAGGGATTCAATCTGGCCTTGCGCGACCTCTGGACGCTTGCCGCAACGCTGCAGACCCGGGCCGCCGATCCTGGAAGCACCGACACCCTCGAGGCCTATGCCCGGCGACGCGGGCTCGATCGGCATGGCACCGTCCGCTTCACCGATGCCCTGGTGCGGCTTTTTTGCAACGATCTGGCGCCGCTGCGCCACCTGCGTGGTGCAGGCCTGCTGGCGCTCGACATACTCCCGCCCCTGCGCGGTTTCCTGGCCCGGAGACTGATGTTCGGCGCGCGCGCCTGGCCGTGAAACGCATCACCGGCCGGCAGGAATGAGGCTGCCGGCACCCACCGGCTTGGGTTAGAATAGCGCCTTTCCGATCCACCCGCCTTCGCCCGCCCTCCCGTGCCCATGCAGTTCGCCGGCTTCACCCTGCGCAACAACCTGTTCGTCGCCCCGATGGCCGGCGTGACGGACCGTCCTTTCCGCCAGCTTTGCAAGAAGCTGGGTGCCGGGCTGGCCGTGTCGGAGATGGTGACCTCGAATTCGCTGCTGTACGGCAGCGCCAAGACCCGGCGGCGGGCCAACCATGACGGCGAGGTCGAGCCGATCGCCGTGCAGATCGCCGGCGCGGATCCGGCAATGATGGCCGAAGCCGCCCGCTACAACGCCGATCGCGGGGCGCAGATCATCGACATCAACATGGGCTGTCCGGCCAAGAAGGTCTGCAACGTGATGGCCGGTTCGGCGCTGATGCAGGACGAAGCCCTGGTCGCACGCATTCTCGAGGCCGTCGTCGCTGCGGTGCCCGACACCCCCGTCACACTGAAGATCCGCACCGGGTGGAATCGAGAACACCGCAACGCACCGCGGATTGCCCGCATCGCGGAACAGTCCGGAATCCGTGCAATCGCGATCCATGGCCGTACGCGGGCCGACCAGTACCAGGGATTCGCCGAGTACGACACGATCGCCCGGGTCAAGGCGCAGGTCGGTATCCCGGTGATCGCCAACGGCGACATCACCACGCCCGAGAAGGCCCGCCAGGTGCTCGCCCATACCGGGGCCGACGGGGTGATGATCGGTCGTGCCGCACAGGGCCGACCATGGATCTTTCGCGAGATCGAGCACTACCTCGCTACCGGCAGGACCCTACCGCCCCCGCTGGTCACGGAGATTCTCCAGGTCTGCCGCGAGCACCTTGCCGACCTCTATGCCTTCTATGGCGAGGAAACCGGCGTAAAGGTCGCGCGCAAGCACATCTCCTGGTACACGAAAGGGCTGGTCGGATCCGCCGCGTTTCGGCGGATGATGAATCAGTTGCCGGACATCTACGCGCAGTTGAGTGCGGTCGAGGAGTTCTTCGGTCGCCTCGCGGAGGAGGACGACCGCCTGCGCTACGAAGACGAACCCTTGCAGGAACTCGCCGCATGAGCCGCTCGAACGAAATTGCCGAATCCGTGCACCGCACCCTGGATCAGTACTTTCGGGACCTGGACGGCGAAAAACCCGCCGCGATCTACGACATGGTGATTCGCAACGTCGAGCGCCCGATGCTCGAGTTCATCCTGCGGCAGGCCAACGGCAACCAGACGGCCGCCGCCCAGATGCTCGGCATCAATCGCAACACGCTGCGGCGCAAGTTGTCCGAACACCGCCTGCTGTAGTCCTGCACACCGAATTCTCCCAACCGCAACCGGACGCCACGTCCGCCACGACCCTCATCATGAAAGTCACCCAAGCCCTGATCAGTGTTTCCGATAAACGCGGCGTTCTCGAGTTCGCCCAGGCCCTGACCGAAATGGGGGTCCGGCTGCTGTCGACCGGCGGCACCGCCGCGTTGCTGCGCAAGTCCGGCCTTCTGGTCACCGACGTCTCCGACCATACGGGCTTTCCGGAAATGCTCGACGGCCGGGTGAAGACCCTGCACCCGAAGGTGCATGGCGGCATTCTCGCGCGGCGCGACCTGCCCGAGCACATGGAGACGATCGCGGCACACGACATCTCCCGCATCGATCTGGTGGTCGTGAACCTCTACCCCTTCGCCGACACCGTTGCACGTCCGGACTGTACGCTTGAAGAAGCCATCGAGAACATCGACATCGGCGGCCCGACCATGGTGCGCGCCGCAGCGAAGAACCATGGGGATGCCGCGGGCGGCGTCGGGGTCGTGACCGACCCCGACGACTACGACGCGATCCTCCAGGAATTGCGCGCGCAGGATGGCGAACTCACCTACCGCACGCGTTTCGCCCTTGCGGTCAAGGCCTTCACCCATACCGCCCGCTACGATGGCGCGATCTCGAACTACCTCACCGCGCGGTCGGAGGACGGCACGAAGCAAGCCTTCCCGGAGCGGCTGAACCTCGCCTTCGACAAGGTCCAGGACCTGCGCTATGGCGAGAACCCTCATCAGAGTGCGGCCTTCTACCGGGAACCCACCGCGCCCGAAGGGGCGATCTCGGGCTATCGCCAGATCCAGGGCAAGGAACTGTCCTACAACAACATCGCCGACGCGGACGCCGCGTGGGAGTGCGTCAAGGCCTTCGACTCGACCGCATGCGTGATCGTCAAGCATGCCAACCCCTGTGGGGTGGCACTCGGCGCCACGCCGGAAGAGGCCTACCGCAAGGCCTTCTCGACGGACCCGACCTCGGCCTTCGGCGGCATCATCGCCTTCAACTGCACCGTCGACCGCGCTGCGGCCGAAGCGGTGGCCAGCCAGTTCCTGGAAGTCCTCATCGCACCGGCCTACGACCCGGACGCCCTGGAGCTGCTGAAGGGCAAGCAGAACGTGCGGGTCCTCAGTTGTGGCACGGGCCGCGCACCCTCCAGTTTCGACTACAAGCGCGTCGGCGGCGGCCTGCTCGTCCAGATCACGGACGACGCGCACATTCGCATCGAGGACCTCAAGCTCGTGACCGGGCGCCAGCCGACCGAGCAGGAAATGAACGACCTCCTGTTTGCCTGGCGGGTGGCGAAGTACGTCAAGTCCAACGCCATCGTCTATTGCCGCGACGGCATGACCGTCGGCGTCGGCGCGGGACAGATGAGCCGGGTCGACTCGGCCCGCATCGCTGCGATCAAGGCCGAGAACGCCGGACTGACGGTACAGGGCTCCGTCGTGGCCTCCGACGCGTTCTTCCCGTTCCGCGACGGCCTCGACGTGCTGGCACAGGCCGGCGCGACGGCCGTGATCCAGCCGGGCGGCTCGATGCGCGACGCCGAGGTCATCGCCGCAGCCGACGAGCACGGCATTGCGATGGTGTTCACCGGATTCCGCCATTTCAGGCATTGAACGCGGCTGAAGCCTCCTGGAGCCGGGCCGGCGGCACCGGCTCGACCGCAACCCTTTCGACCCGGAACCCGTAATCGACCCATGAAAGCACTCGTCATCGGCTCAGGCGGCCGCGAACATGCCCTCGCGTGGAAACTTGCCCAGTCCCCGAAGATCACGCACGTGCTCGTCGCCCCCGGCAATGCCGGTACCGCGCGCGAACCCCAGCTCGAGAACGTCCCGGTAACCGACACCGCTGGACTGGTCGACCTGGCCCGTCGCGAAGAAGTGCAATTCACCGTCGTCGGCCCCGAGGCACCGCTGGCTGCCGGTGTCGTCGACGCCTTCCGCGCTGCGGGCCTGCCGATCTTCGGTCCCACCCGGGCGGCCGCACAACTCGAAAGCTCCAAGGATTTCGCGAAGCAGTTTCTGGTCCGTCACGGCATTCCAACCGCGAAATATCGAACCTTCTCCAACCCGGAAGAGGCCCACGCCTATATCGACCGGGAAGGCGCACCGATCGTCATCAAGGCAGACGGACTCGCCGCGGGCAAGGGGGTCGTCGTCGCGATGAGCGCCGCGGAAGCCCATGCCGCGGTTGACCGGATGCTGCTCGCGAACGACCTGGGCGTCGACTACGGCGAAAGCGGCGCACGCGTCGTCATCGAGGAATTCATGCAGGGCGAGGAAGCCAGCTTCATCGTCATGGCCGATGGACGCAATGCGTTGCCGCTGGCCACCAGCCAGGATCACAAGCGCCTCCTGGATGACGACCAGGGACCGAACACTGGCGGCATGGGCGCCTATTCTCCGGCTCCGGTCGTCACACCCGAAGTCCACGCACGGGTCATGCGCGAGATCATCAACCCCACCCTTGCGGGAATGAGCGCGGAAGGCATGCCCTATACCGGATTCCTGTATGCCGGGCTGATGATCGACGAGGCGGGTCAGCCTCGTGTCGTCGAATTCAACTGCCGCATGGGGGATCCCGAGACGCAGCCGATCCTGATGCGCCTGAAGTCCGACCTCGGCGACCTCGTCGAGGCCGCAATCCAGGGGAAGCTCGACGAAGTCGAGACCGACTGGGATCGCCGCGTCGCACTGGGCATCGTCCTGGCCGCGGCCGGCTACCCCGAATCGCCCCGCAAGGGCGACCCGATTGCCGGGTTGCCCGAGACGCCGACGGAAGACGCGCATGTCTTCCATGCGGGAACGGCCGAACGCGACGGCCAGGTGGTCACGGCGGGCGGACGCGTGCTGTGCGTCACCGCGCTCGGTGACAGCGTCCGCAGCGCACAGAAGCGCGCCTACGATCTGGCCGACGCCATCGTGTTCGACGGCCGGCAGTTCCGTCGCGACATCGGCCACCGGGCCGTGTCCCGAAAAGGCTGAGATGATGGTCGACACGGACGCCGTCCGACACCTCCTCCTGGCCTTGCAGCAAGACATCGTCGCGAAACTCGAGGCCCTCGACGGCGGAAGTTTTCGTACCGACGCCTGGGACCGCCCCGAAGGCGGCGGCGGAATCACCCGGGTCCTCGAAGAGGGGGCCGTATTCGAGCGCGGGGGCGTCAATTTTTCGCATGTCCGGGGCAAGGCCATGCCGGCCTCGGCCACTGCGCAACGCCCCGAACTGGCCGGATGCGGTTTCGAGGCCATGGGCGTCTCCCTGGTGCTCCATCCGCGCAACCCGTACTGCCCGACGGCACACATGAACGTACGTCTGTTCGTGGCGACCGCTACAGATAGGCAACCGGTGTGGTGGTTCGGCGGCGGGATGGACCTCACCCCCTACTACCCGTTCGAAGAGGACGTGGTGCACTTCCACGCCACCTGTCGACAAGCCGTCCTGCCGTTCGGCGGAGAGGGCGAGTACCGACGCCTGAAGTCCTGGTGCGACCGATATTTTCACCTCAAGCACCGCAACGAGCCCCGTGGGGTGGGGGGCCTCTTCTTCGATGACCTGGGCTCCGACGGGAACACGCCTTTCAAACAGGCTTTCGGCCTGACCGAGAGCGTTGGCAAGGCATTCACCCGGGCGTATCTGCCGATTCTCGAACGGCGCAAGGCACACCCGTACGGCGAACGGGAACGCGATTTCCAGGCCTATCGTCGCGGGCGATACGTCGAGTTCAACCTGGTCTCCGACCGCGGGACCTTGTTCGGCCTGCAATCGGGCGGACGGACGGAGTCGATCCTGATGTCGCTCCCGCCGGTGGTCAAATGGCGCTACGACTGGACGCCGGAGCCCGGCAGCCCGGAAGCGGAACTCTACGAGAAGTACCTCAAGGTCCGCGACTGGGTCTAAGAGCCGCTCAGGATCGCGCCATCCGGGCGGCTTCGCGGTAATGCGCGGTTGCCTCCGCTGGGCGTTCGAGCCGCTCCATCAGTTCGGCGAGCGCGCAGTGCCCCGCGACCGAAGGCGCCAGCCGCAGCGAGGACTCGAGATAGCTTTGCGCCTTGCCCCAAATCTCTGCGGCCATGCACTGGCGCCCCAGGGAATAGAGCAAGCCCGGATCCTCGGGATGCTGAACAAGCCATTTCTCCGCTCGCGACAGGGCATCCTTGGCCTCGTCGCCTTCGCCCGCGCACAGGACGTACTGGCGTGCGAGCTCGGTATTCCACTGCGCATCGAGCAGCCGCTCCACCGCTCGTCGGGCCACGGCGCCACGTCCTGCCGATGCAAGCACGGTCACGACTTGCGAGACCAGTTCGGCATCGGCGAGATCCTCCTTCGGCAATCCCCGCCAGTAGGCGACGAGCGCTTCGGCATCGCCCTGCATCGCCCCCATGCGCTCGACATGCGCCCTGCGCAGCAGCGGCCGAACCTGCTCTGCGGTCAATGCCCGATTGGCGAGAAGCTGGCGACCGAGTTCCGCGACCTGTTCCCAGCGCCCCCGCTGCTGCGCGAGTTCGAGCGCGAGCCGCATGGCCGCACTGCTGCGGTGTCCCTGCGCGCGCAAGGCCTCCAGCGCGCGTTCGGCCTCGTCCATGCACCCTCCCGCGAGGGCAAGTTCGGCCTCGGTCAGCAACTGCGCGACCTTTCCGTTCCCGGACTCTCCGGCGCGGGTCAGCCACTCCTGGTAGCGCTTTCCGTCCTGCAAGCCGTGGGCGGCACGCGCGGCGACGAGGGCGGCCTCCGAGGAAGATCCGCCGGATGCGTAGGCCACCTTCGCGTGCTTGAGCGCTTCGGCCAGGCGCCCTTCGTTCAGCGCACGCAGCCCTTCACGCAGCGAACGGTAGGCCTTGTCCTGTTGCCGCCGCGCGCGGAACGCACCAACCGCCCCGGGAAGATCGAGCGTGCGGCTCACGAGCCGGAGCACCAGATAGCTGGCGAAGAAGGCGAGCACCAGAAACACGATCACGAGGTTCAACGAGGCCTGTGCACGCCATGGGGGCATGACGAGCAGGACATAGCCCTGGTTGGCGGCGGCAAGCAAGGCCAGGCCCGCAGCCAGGGCGAAGATCACGATGATCCAGAGCAAGGCACGCATGACGGGCTCCTCAGCGCGCGCCGTCTTCGGGCTGCGCCGACGCGCCTCCCGGAGAGCGGGCTCCCGGCACCCTCGCCTGCAACAGCCTCAGCGCGGTAAAGGTCTCGGTCAGCGAGGGCTGCTCGGCCTTCACGGGAGTCTGTTCGAGTTCGGTCAGTTCGGCCAGGACGCGTTGAACCGGCTCCTCGCGTGCATCGAAATACCGCTCGATCCACTCCCTGGCCTGCGCAAGATCCGCGGCATAGGTCCGGCCGTCGCGTGCGAGCAAGGCGAGGCGTGCGGTCAGCAAGCGGATCTTGACGTTCTCGCGCAAATAGGTGCTCTGGGCCGGAGCGAGCAGCACCGGATCGGACTGGTCCATGCGCTCGAGCCGCACCATGCCCCGGATCTCGTTCCACACGTCGACCCCCAACGCCTGGACGAAGGCGACGGTGCGCTGCCAGGCGGTCGCATCCGGTGCATCGCCCGCCGCGGCGATCCGCTCGCGTTCGGCGGCTGCTTCGGCCAGCGCGACTTCGAACGCCAGAGGCAGGCGATCGATCCGCTCGAGCACGATCTCGAGTCGCAGCGCGAGGCCGGACACATCGACCTGCGGATGCGCCTTGAGCGCCTCGATATCGATGAGGAGCGCCCGGCGCAAGGGCTGCAGATGGCCCAGCTCCGGCAATCCCAGCCGCGCCTCGGCGCCCTGCAGGGCGATCAGTGCCGCCTCGAAATTGCCGGCCAGCTGCAATTGCTGGGCGGCGATGTTGATCGCCTGCTCGACTTCGGCCAGGACCTGGTCGCTGCGCGAGCGCGAGTATTCCTGGTACAGCGCTTCGAGCGCAGCGGCCTGCCCCCCGGTAGCCGCAACCTGGGACTCCAGCGCGCCGAAACGGCCCTGGAGGGCGGCGATCGAATCCTGTTGCTGTCGATTCAGGGCGCGGACCTCGGCAACGGTCGCCTCGCCGCCCGACAGCCGCTGCGCCACTTCCTGGCGGGTCTCCTTCGAGAGCTGGCGCAATTCATGAACCTGCCAGCCGATCCAGCCCGTCGCGAGCAAGGCCAGCACGGCGATCACGATGGCCAGGACGTTGCCGCGGCGCGGCGCGACAGCCGCTGGCGGTGCCCGTTCGGCAGGTGTTCCCGCAGCCGGCGGCGGCTCCTGCGCCTCGCCTTCTACCGAGGCCTCGCGAGCTTCGGCCTCCGTGACCTCGGGAGCCTCCGGCGCATCGATGGATTCCGGCTGCGATGCGGACGATTCGATCTCGGTCCCTACCCTCTCCGGATCCGCAACCCGATCACCGTCTACCGGCGCATCCGATGGCTCCTGCTTCGGGTCGGCCGGGGGGGGCTGGGTGAGCGCAGGATTCTCTTTTTTCATGATCGCCAGTTCAATCGAATGTGAGGGAACGGAACTTTCGCGGGCCACTTCTGCTGACCGAATCTATCGCAAACGACCGGGGAAGACCAGTTGTCGCGATGCCCGGCGCAACGGCCGGACCCGGGCCGAGCGAATTCCCGCTACCCGCCGAACCGGTCGGCAAGCGCTTCGAGCAGCCCGTCATCGCCGGGGGCCGTCTCGACGACCTCTCCGAACCCGGCTTCGCGGGCAAAGCGTGCAATGCGCGGATGGGGGGCGAACACCGGAACCTTCCCGAGCGCACGCATGCCATCGCAGCCGACCATTTTCACCAGATTATGCACGCCTTCGCTGCTCGTCAGCGTGATCGCGTCGAGCTCGCCGCGCCCGGCCATCTCCAGCAGCGGCCCCGGATCCGTATCGGGGCAATGGCGGCGGTAGCAGGTCACGTAGGTCACCCGCGCCCCACGCTCCACCAGTGTCTCTCCGAGAAGATTGCGTCCGCCGTCTCCGCGGAAGATCACCACGTGCCGTCCGGCAATCGCCCCGGCCGAGAACTCCGGAAGCGCCAGGACCGACTCGCTGTCGAAACCGCTTTCGGGGGCCACCACGCGTTCGAATCCGAATCCCCGCAGTACACGTTCGCTCCCCTTGCCCACCGTCGCCACGATCACGCCATCGGGCCAGGTCCTGCGTGCCAGAATGAACGCAAGGGCATGCTGGACGGCATTCGGACTGACGAAAAAGGCCAGATCGAACTGCTCGAGGGTATCGACCGCCACCCGAAGTTCGGTGTCGTCCTCGACCGGCGAGATTGCCAGAATCGGGAAGCACACCGGTTCGCCCCCTCGCGAGGCGATCTCGCCGCAAAGCTTGACCGCCTGCGCCTCGGGTCGGGTGACGACGACCCGACGGCCGTCGAGGTTCTTCTCGTCGCTCATCGCCAGCCGCGGTCAGCCCAGAGCCGCAAGAATGGCGTCGGCGCCCGCGGCACGCAATTCCGCGGCAAGGGCGAGTCCCATCGCATCGGCATCTTCAGGACGTCCTTCGCGCTCGGCACGAACCATGGTGCTGCCATCGGGCAATGCGACAAAGCCGCGCAGCCACAGCCGTTCGCCCCGCATGACCGCATACGCCCCGAGCGGCACCTCGCAGCTTCCGCCCAGCGCGCGCGATACCGCACGCTCCGCGGTGACGCAGGCCGCCGTGACGGGATCGTGCAACGGCGCGAGGCACGCCACCAGATCGGGGCGTGCGGCAAGGCACTCGATCCCGAGCGCCCCCTGCCCGGCCGACGGCAGGGACAACTCGGCCGGAAGCTCCATGCGGATGCGCTCGCCAAGTCCCAGCCGCTTCAGCCCGGCCGCCGCGAGGATGATCCCGTCGTACTCGCCCTGATCGAGCTTTCGCAGCCGCGTGTCCAGGTTGCCTCTCAGGCTGGTCACGGACAGATAGGGAAACTGGATATGGACCTGAGACTCGCGCCGCAGCGACGAGGTGCCCACCACCGCACCGGGCGGCATGTCGGCCAGGCTTTCATAGCGATTGGAAACGAACGCATCGAGCGGCACCTCGCGCTCGCTGATGCACGGCAGCGCAAACGCGTCGCCGAGCGTCATCGGGACGTCCTTCATCGAATGCACGGCGATATCCGCGCGCCCGTCCAGCAATGCGGTTTCGAGTTCCTTGATGAACAAGCCCTTGCCGCCGACCTTGGCCAGCGGTCGGTCCAGGATCTGGTCCCCGCGTGTGGTCATCCCCAGCAGTTCCACGCGACATGCGGGATACAATGCCTCGAGACGCGCCTTGACGTGCTCGGCCTGCCACAGGGCGAGGCGGCTTTCGCGGGTGGCGATGACGATGCGTTCGGGGTGCTGGACGGCGGTCGAGGTGCTCACGTGGACGGACTCTTCTGTACGGTTGTTCAGGACCACAGCGCCTCGGTGCGGCACTGCAACATTCGGGTTTGCGCCAATAGCGCAGGCGACGGCGTGCATTCTAGCATGGGCCGGAAACAGGGATTCCGCGGCACGAGCCTGGCCCGGGATGCCCTGAATGGCCGTTTCCGGATGGCCAGGACAGGAACCAGACGATGACCGAAGACAAGGACGCCCCGCTGCGGGAAGACATCCGGATGCTCGGCCGCCTGCTCGGAGACACCATCCGGGACCAGCAGGGGGAAGCGAGCTACGAACTCATCGAGCGCATTCGCCAGACCTCGGTGCGCTTTCGTCGTGACGAGGACCACGGCGCACGCGTCGAACTGGAAGGCCTGCTCGACGCACTGTCGCGCGACCAGACGATTCACGTCGTACGCGGGTTCAGCTATTTCTCCCATCTGGCAAACATCGCCGAGGACCAGCATCATATCCGCCGCAGCCGCGTGCACCGCATCGCGGGCTCGGCCCCGCGTGAGGGGGATCTGCTCCGGGCGATGGACGATGCGCAGAAGCTCGGCCATGAAGCAGCCGGATTGCTCGACTTCTTTGAAAGCGCATTGATCTCACCGGTACTGACCGCACATCCGACCGAAGTCCAGCGCAAGAGCATCCTCAACCGCCAGACCGACATTGCCCGCCTGCTAGACGAACGCGACCGGGTCAAGCTCACACCCGACGAACAGGACGAGAACGGCGAGGCACTGCGCCGGGAAATCCTGACCCTGTGGCAGACACGCATGCTCCGCCCGGCACGCCTGTCGGTGCTCGACGAGGTCGCCAACGGCCTGTCCTACTTCGACACGACCTTCCTGCGCCAGCTCCCGAAACTGTATGCGCGAATCGAGGATGCGCTGTCCACGCGCGACCCCGCGCTGTCCGGCCTCGAACTGCCCGCCTTCCTGCAGGTTGGCAGCTGGATCGGGGGCGACCGCGACGGCAACCCCTACGTCACGGCGGAGGTCCTCGAACGCACGCTCGAAATGCAGGCGTCGATCGCACTGGGCTACTACCTGGACGAGCTTCATGCACTGGGTGCCCGCCTTTCGCTGGCCGTCGGCCTGATCAGCGCGTCGGATCCGCTGCTCGCGCTGGCCGCGCGTTCACCCGACCATTCTCCCCATCGCAACGACGAACCCTACCGCCGTGCGATCACCGGAATCTATGCGCGGCTGTCGCAAACCTACCGCCTGCTGCTGAACACCGACCCGCAACGGCATGCGGTCGCACCGGCCGAACCCTACGCCGGTCCGGAGGAACTGTCCGAGGATCTCGACATCCTGCATCGCTCGCTGGTCGCCAACGGTTCCGGCACACTCGCCCGCGGCCCGTTGCGCATGCTGCGCCGGGCGGTCAAGGTGTTCGGCTTTCATCTCGCACCGATCGACCTGCGCCAGAACTCGGACGTCCACGAGCGGGTGGTCGCCGAATTGCTCGCCACCGCCGGCACCGGAACCGACTACATGTCCCTGGACGAGGAGGCCCGGATCGCACTGTTGCTCAAGGAACTCGCCACGCCGCGTCCGCTCGTCTGCCCACATGTCCGCTACACGGACGAGACCGAGTCCGAGCTGGCGATCTTCCACGCCGCCCGGTCGGCACACATGCGTTTCGGCCCCGGGTCGATTCCCAACTTCATCATCTCCAAGACCGACAGCGTCTCGGACCTGCTCGAACTGGCCCTGTTGCTGAAGGAATGCGGCATCCTGCGACCACTGGAGCAACGCCTGGACGCAAACGTCATCCCGCTGTTCGAGACGATCGAGGATCTGGCCAATGCCCCGAGGATCATGGAAGGGATCCTGTCCGAACCACAATGGGCAAGCCTGCTGGAGTCCCGCGGACGTTCTCAGGAGGTGATGCTGGGCTATTCCGACAGCAACAAGGACGGGGGCTTCCTGACCTCGGGCTGGTCGTTGTACCGGGCCGAGATCGGGCTCGCCGAGGTCTTCGGCCGACACGGCGTGCGCCTGCGCCTGTTCCACGGGCGCGGCGGATCGGTGGGTCGAGGCGGCGGCCCCAGCTACCAGGCCATCCTCGCGCAACCCGGCGGAGCGGTACAGGGACAGATCCGCCTGACCGAGCAGGGAGAAGTCATCGCCGCCAAGTACGGCAACCCCGAGGTCGGCTTGCGCAATCTCGAGGTCCTGGTGGCGGCCACCGTCGAGGCCACCCTGCTTTCGGACAGCGCCCCGGCCCCGCGCGACGAATTCCTCGACACAATGCAGGCATTGTCGGATGCCGCGTTCACGGCGTATCGGGGGCTGGTCTACGAGACCGAAGGCTTCGAGCGCTATTTCTGGGAATCGACGGTCATTTCCGAGATCGCCGAGCTGAATATCGGCTCGCGCCCGGCATCGCGCAAGAAGAGTACGCGCATCGAAGACCTGCGGGCCATTCCATGGGTGTTCAGTTGGGCACAATGCCGGCTGATGCTGCCGGGCTGGTTCGGCTTCGGCAGTGCCGTGCGGGCGTGGCTCGCGGCACACCCCGAGGATGGACTCGAACGCCTGCAGACGATGCATCGCGAATGGTCGTTCTTCGCCGCGATGCTGTCGAACATGGACATGGTGCTCGCCAAGTCGGACCTGGCGATCGCGTCGCGCTACGCCAAGCTCGTCAAGGACGAGGGGTTGCGCGCGGCCATCTTCGGCCGCATCCGCAGCGAATGGCAGGCCACGGTCAATGCGCTGCTCGCGATCACCGGACAGCGGGAACTGCTCGACGGCAATCCATTGCTCAAACGCTCGATCCGCAACCGCTTTCCCTACCTCGACCCGCTCAACCACGTCCAGGTCGAGCTGCTGCGCCGGCATCGCGAAAAGCACGACGACGAGCGCATCCGTCTGGGGATCCACATCTCGATCAACGGGATCGCGGCGGGGCTGCGCAACAGCGGCTGAGACGCCCGGCGCTAGAGCTTGAGCACCTGCCGCACCGTCGACCACTGGCGACGGCTGATCGGCAGGCGCTCGGGCAGGCCCTTGAGCAGGATCTCCCACCGCGCCTCGCCGTCCTGCTCGCCGACCCGCTCGACACCGGTGACCGCGTCGCAGGCAACCAGGCAGTTGCGGTGGATGCGCAGGAAACGCTCCGGAAATTCCTGCTCGATCTGAACGAGGGACTCGTCGAGGAGATATTCGCGCTCGACCGTGGTGGCGGTCACGTACTTCAGCTCTGCCCGCAGATACCGCACGTCGGCGACGGGTACGAGCAGGATCCGCCCCCGTTCGCTCACGCTGAAATGCTGGCGGCCGTTGTTCGGGATCGCGGCCAGGCGTTCGTCTTCGGGCGGCGACTTCTGCGGAACCTTGCGCAGTGCATCGGCCAGCCGCTCGGCCCGTACCGGCTTCAGGAGATAGTCCACCGCAGCGAGCTCGAACGCCGAAACCGCATACTGATCGTAGGCGGTCGTGAAGATCACTGCGGGTCGCGGCGTCGCGCGTGCAACATGGCGTGCCAGTTCGACCCCGTCCATGACCGGCATGCGGATGTCGGCGAGTACGACGTCCACCGGCGCCGCCTCGATCAGCCTCAGTGCCTCGAGCCCATTCGCCGCTAGCCCCACCAGTTCGTTCGGGCACTCGGCGGCAATATCGCCGAGCAGGTCACGCAGGCGCATGCGGGCCGGCGCTTCGTCGTCGACGATGAGGATGCGCAGCGGGGCTGTGGTCATGCGGTTTTCCTCCGGTAGGGCAAGCGGATCGAGACACGATACCGCCCGTCGTGACGCTTCGTCTCGAGTCGTCCTTCGAGGTCGAAGAACAGCATCAGGCGCTCGCGGATGTTGTCGAGCGCCATACGGTTGCCCGCATGATGGCGCTCGGCATCCGCGACCGGGTTATCGACCTCGATGAGCACCTCCTTGGCCCGACGCCGGATGCGCGCGACGATCTCCGCAGGTCCGTCGGACGGTTCGACGCCGTGATACACGGCGTTCTCCAGGAGGGGCTGCAGCAGCAGGGGCGGCACCAGCGCGTCGTACGGACAGGTGTCGAGCTGCCAGCGTACCCGCAGGCGCTCGCCAAGGCGCAGGGACTCCAGGTCGAGATAGCGCTCGCACAGCGCCAGCTCGTCGCGAAGCGGAACCAGTTCGCGATTTTCCTGCATCTGCGCACGAAAGAGATCAGCCAGTTCTTCGAGTGCGCGCTCGGCCCGCTTTGGATCGGAACGGATCACGCCGAGTACGCCGTTGAGTGCGTTGAACAGGAAATGGGGTCGGATACGCGAAGTCAGCGCCATCAGCCGCGCCTCGGTCAGGGCGGGAGAGAAGCGCTGGCTGCGATAATCGAAGTATACGAGGCAGACCGCCCCCGCACCCAGCGCCCACGCCACCCAGCGCCAGAGCAGGTCACCCTCTCCCTCGCGCAACAAGGGGTGCACGACGACCACGGCAAGCACCGCGCACGTCAGCGCAAGCACGATGCCCGTTCCGGGGCGTATCCGTGCCAGAACGGGCTGGACGAGGAAGAGCAGCAGGACGGTCAGAAAGAGGGGCAGCTCGACCCGCCCTGCCATCACCACCAGTGCGGCACCGACGGTCGCGGGGTCGGGTTCGCGCACGAACACGGTGATTGCCGCCAGAAAGTTCACCAGCAGCATCGTGCGCAGCAGCACCCCCAGATTGCGGAAATCGGGAAGCATGCGCCGCACAGCGGGTCGTTCGGGCTTTTGCTTTATACTTTTCAAGATTCGGGCCGGATTTTCAAAGGCCTTCCATGCCGGGGCGTCCCGGCTTCCATCGCTCACGAACGCATTATGACAGAGACCTCTTCCGCACAGACCACCAAGGCCTGGTCGGGCCGATTTTCCGAGCCCGTGTCCGATCTGGTCAAACGCTACACCGCTTCGGTGGATTTCGACCGACGCATGGCCGACCAGGACATCCGTGGTTCGCTGGCACATGCGCGCATGCTCGCTCGCCAAGGGATCATCGGCACCGACGATCTTGCCGCCATCGAACGGGGCATGGCGCAGATCACGGAAGAGATCGGACGTGGGGAGTTTGCGTGGAATCTCGATGACGAGGATGTCCACCTGAACATCGAGAAGCGACTGACCGCCTTGATCGGCGACGCGGGCAAGCGGCTGCACACCGGGCGAAGCCGCAACGATCAGGTCGCCACCGACATCCGACTGTGGCTGCGCGATGCGATCGATGGGATCCTTGCCCTGATCGCCGCCTTCCAGCGCAACCTGCTCGACCTCGCCGAGCAGCACGCCGCAACCCCGATGCCCGGATTCACGCACCTTCAGGTCGCCCAGCCGGTCACCTTCGGTCATCATCTGATGGCCTACTACGAGATGACGCGACGCGACGCGGAGCGCTTCGCCGACGTGCGCAAGCGCGTCAATCGCCTGCCGCTGGGCAGCGCGGCACTGGCTGGCACCAGCTACCCGATCGACCGCGAATTCGTGGCCAGGGAGCTCGGATTCGACGAAGTCTGCGCCAATTCGCTCGATGCCGTCAGCGACCGGGACTTCGCCATCGAGTTCTGCGCAGCCTCCTCGCTGCTCATGATGCATCTTTCACGGCTGTCCGAGGAACTCATCCTGTGGATGAGTCCGCGGATCGGCTTCATCGACCTGGCCGACCGCTTCTGCACCGGCTCGAGCATCATGCCGCAGAAGAAGAATCCGGACGTTCCCGAGCTGGTACGGGGCAAGACAGGCCGAGTCAACGGCAGCCTCATCGCCCTGCTCACGCTGATGAAGGGGCAACCCCTCGCGTACAACAAGGACAACCAGGAAGACAAGGAACCGCTGTTCGACACCGCGGATACCGTCATCGACACCTTGCGCATCTATGCCGACATGATCACCGGCATCCGCGTCCGGGCCGAGGCGATGCGCGGCGCTCTCACCCAGGGCTACGCCACGGCGACAGACCTGGCCGACTATCTGGTGAAAAAAGGGTTGCCTTTCCGCGATGCGCACGAAGTCGTCGCACTCGCGGTCCGTGCCGCCGAGCACAAGGGATGCGACCTTCCGGACTTCAGTCTCGACGAGCTTCGAGGGTATTCAACGCTGATCGAAGCGGACGTATTCGACGTACTCACCGTGGAAGGCTCGCTGGCCTCCCGAAACCACGTCGGCGGCACCGCGCCGGAACAGGTCCGACAGGCCGTCGCCCGAGCCCGGGCCTCATTGACGCTCTCCGAATGAATCCTTTCCGATCGCGCTAAGGAGCCCGGGTGGTCACCAAGATCGGCAAGTACGAAATCAAGAGCCTGATCGGCGAAGGGGCGACCAGCATGGTCTACCTCGCGCACGACCCCTTCGCCCAACGGGACGTCGCACTCAAGCAACTGCACCCGGAGATGCTGCGCGACAAGGATCGCGGTCGCCTCTATCGTCACCTCCTGATGAACGAGGCGGCCCTCGCGGGCAAGCTCAACCACCCTCACATCGCACAGATCTACGACGCCTCGGTCGCCGAAGAGGAAGCGTACGTCGTCATGGAGTATGTGCCCGGCGGCACCCTTGAAGCCTTTACGCAGCGCGGCTCGCTGCTCCCGTTCGAACGACTGGTCGAGATCATCTTCAAGTGCACGCGCGCCCTCGACTACGCCTTCCGGCACGGCATCACGCATCGCGACATCAAGCCGGCCAACATCCTGCTGGTCGACCCGCACGGACAGGACATCAAGCTTTCCGATTTCGGCGCAGCATTCCATACGGCCAGCGATACCACCCAGGTTTCCGGAGTCGGATCACCGGCCTACATGTCGCCGCAACAGATCCGCGAAATGCCGGTGGACCAGCGTACCGACATCTACTCGCTGGGCGTGGTCATGTATCAGTTGCTCACCGGCAAACTACCGTTCGAAGCTGACAACAACTACAGCGTGCTCTACCGGATCGCCAACGAAGAGGCGATCGCGCCGTCCGAGGTCCGCCCCGAGGTTCCGGCCGCACTGGATGCGATCGTGCGACGGGCCATGGAAAAGGACCTCGATCGTCGCTATCAGGGTTGGGCCGAATTCTCGCAGGACCTGGCGCAAGCCTTCCGGAATCGCGCCCTGAACACCACACGCGAGGTGATTCCGGAGACCGAGCGCTTCCAGACGCTGCGCGAGCTGAGTTTCTTCCGCGAATTCAGCGATGTCGAGATCTGGGAGATCGTCGGCTTCTCGAAATGGGACCGTGCCCAGCCCGGTACGGTGATCATGAAGGAGGGAGAAGCGGGCGATCATTTCTGCTTCCTCGCCAACGGAGAGGCGCGCGTGCGCAAACGGGGGAAGCTCCTGAACCTTCTCACCGCTGGGGATTGCTTCGGCGAGATGGCACTGTTCTCTGCCGGAGGGGGGATCCGCTCGGCATCGGTCGAAGCCATTACCGAGGTCAGCGTCGTGCGGATCGGAGCAGCCTCGCTGCAGCACGCCTCCGACACCTGCCGCATGCATTTCTACAAGGCCTTTCTCGAAGTGCTGTCGACGCGCCTGTCGCTCGCCAACGCCCGCATCGCCAACATATGACGGACCCACACGATCGGTCGGCACGCACGAAAACTGGCCCTACGGATACCCCGCTCGCCGCAATCGAAGAAGCGATCCGCAACGCAACCGGCTCACGCTTTGCAGTGCATGGCAGCGAACCCGTCGGTGGTGGCTGCATTCACGATGCGATCACGGTCACCGACGGCCGCTTGCGCTATTTTGTCAAATCGGGACCGGTCGCCGCACTGCCGATGTTCGAGGCCGAAGCAGACGGCCTGGCCGCCATCGCGGCAAGCGGTGCCTTTCGCACGCCCGAGGTCGTCGCTGCGGGCCGGGACGACCGCCATGCCTTCCTGGTTCTCGAACATCTCGAGATCCATCCAGTGCGTACGCCCACCGAAGGGGAGCGCTTCGCCGAAGCCCTTGCGGCCCTGCATCGTACGGAAGGCAAGCGATTCGGCTGGCACCGGGACAACTATCTCGGTCGCACGCCCCAGTCGAATGCCTCGATGGACAACTGGGCAGCGTTCTTCATTCGTCACCGACTGCAGCCTCAATTCGAACTGGCCCGCTCGAATGGCCTTGACGGCGCGCTGCTACGTCGGGGCGACCGATTGATGGAGCATCTGCCCGCCCTGTTCCTCGAGTACCGTCCCCGACCGAGCTTGCTTCACGGAGACCTCTGGCATGGCAACGCCGGCATCCTGCCTGACGGCACACCGACCGTCTTCGATCCGGCTGTCCACTACGGCGATTACGAATCGGATCTGGCGATGGCCGAGTTGTTCGGAGGTTTTCCGGAGAACCTGTACGCCGCCTACCACCGCCACCATCGACCGGACCCGGGTCTTGCATCCCGCCGACTGCTCTATACGCTTTATCATATGCTCAACCATCTGAACCTGTTCGGGCGGGCCTACCATGGAGAGGTCGAACGCCGCCTCGCCCGACTCGAGGCCTTGCTTTCCTGAACGGGCCGCACGACACGATCGAGCCAGGACGATGTCGGAATTTTTTACAGTCCCTCCCTTTACCGATCGCATGCCCCCTCATCTCCGCGGGATATGCGTCTGCCCATCTGTCGGCATCCCGTTCAGACGTGACGACCAAGCCATTGTTTTTTTGTTACAAAATGTCCGGCCATGGCAATCCGCCACGAGACATGATGTCTGGCCGGCGCAGGCCGTTCGACGCCAGCCTTAACGGCATGAGAATTGCTTGTTAACTGCGCAGGCTGTGCACTTGGACACGACATTGCGACATGCTTTCTTGCTAGAGTGCTATGCAAGCGTCCATGCAGAGATCGAAGGGTGCCCCGACCGGCTTGACGTGCGTGCCGGCGGACCAGCGGGAGGCCCGGTTCCGATCGGAACGACCGAGACGTAGGGGTACCGGGAGCGATTCGCTCGGAAGGCCACGAAGCCTAGCCGAACGACCAACGGATGATCGTCGCTTCCTGGCCGCACAGAACGGAGTAAACAGCTGATGAGCGATCAAGCAGACCCGAAGGGCATACCCGGCGAACAGACCGGGCAAGCGCCCCTCCCCGCGGAGTCCGATGCCCAGGGCACGAACGCATCCCGACGGCGCCTGACCCAGGCAGGCCTGGCCGCACCACTGATCCTTTCCCTTTCGCCTCGACCGGTCTGGGGTTCGCGCGGGCGCTGCTCGCTGTCGGGCGACATCTTCTCGGCCAACGTTTCGAACATCGACCACGAGTGTACCGCCGGCCAGGGATGCACGCCGGGATTCTGGAAGAACAACACCGAGGCCTGGGCCTGCACGCCGTACTCCCCGGGACGTTGCCTCGAACGCGACACGGGTGGCAATTGCGTGACGTGGGATGCCTTCGGTGCCGGCACCCCGTTCCAGAGCGTCTTCGGCTACGCCCCCACCTGCGCCCCGTCTTACGCGACCTTGATGGAGGTGCTGCAGACCAAGGGATGCCAGGGCGGACTCGACTGGCACGCCGTCGGTGCGGTGCTCAATGCGGCCTGCAGTTCGATTGCCTACGGCGCGACGGTCGAACAAGTGGTCGAGGCCTATGCCAAGGCCCGGACCGGAGAAGCCTCGACCGAACTCGTCAAGGACGTGTTCGACAACATGAACAACCGTGGTTGCCCGATCGACCGCTGGGGCCAGTGCGAAGAAGGTTTCACCCTGAACGAAGCCAATGAGTGCATCCCCGTCATCCTCTCCAGTACACCTCAGGACACGGACGACGACGGCAAACCGACGAAGCCAGGGCGTCGCCCAAGGAACTAGATGACGACCGCCGGAAGCACGGCCTCGGGCGCGCTCACCGCCGCCGCCCTGCCATCGTCGCGCAAGCTCGCAATCATTCCGTTGCCCGCACGGCACGTACGCCAGTGGGAGGGCGACGTCGTCGTGTTCGACGAACGTTCGGGAGAGACCCACGTACTCACGGGACTGGCGGCAGACGTCTTCGAGCGACTGCGACGCGTTCCCGAGGACATCACCGCCCTGGCCGGCTGGGTGGACGCCGAGCACCCGGAGCTGGAGCTTGACACGCACATCGCACTCGGGAACATTGTCGGGGAACTGGACCGCCACCAATTGCTGCAGAGAACCCTCCCTTCCGACAGTGCCTGACGCCCAACTCGCCACGCTGCAAACTGCCCTGCGTACGACCGGCGTTGTGCTACGGATCGGCCCGTTCCTGATCCGACTTCGCTCCCGCCTGGAATCCGTCGCAAGCGCGATCGGCCTGCACTACGACCGCCAGATTCTCGCTTCGGACGAAGCCTTCTGCGACTTTCACGTCCGTCTCGACCGATCCGCGGGACTTCGCGGAATCTGGCGGCCGCAGGCACGCTTCTTCCTTGACGAGAGTTCCCCGTTCAAGCCGCTGCCGCTGAGTCAGGCCTATCCGCTCTTCGAGTGGGGACTGAACTGGTGTATCGCCCAACATGGACACCGCTATCTGATGGTGCATGCCGCAGTCGTGGAGCGGGATGGGCATGCGCTGATCCTCCCAGGGGAACCCGGAGCGGGAAAGAGCACGCTCGCTGCAGCCCTGACCCTGTGCGGCTGGCGGCTCCTTTCGGACGAGTTCGCCCTGATTTCGCCGGATAGTGGCCTCGTAACCCCCTTGCCGCGTCCGGTCAGCCTGAAGAACGAGTCCATCGAACTCATCCGGAATCGTTTCCCGGAGGCCGTCCTCGGGCGCGCAACCCACGACACGAGCAAGGGCACCGTCGCGCACCTCAAGCCCCCTTCCAGCAGCGTGGATCTTGCGGACCAGGGATCCCTGCCCACCTGGCTCGTGTTTCCGCGGTTCACCAGAGGTGCGCGGACTTGCCTCGAACCCCTGCCGAAAGCCCACGCACTGTTGAGGCTGGCCGATGCGGCGTTCAACTACAGCATCCTGGGGGCACGGGGCTTCGAGGCAGCCGCCGATCTCGTCGACCGGTGCCGTTGCCTGACGCTGCAACACGGCGACCTCGACGAAACCGTCGATCGACTGAACGCATTACCCGCCGACCTGCCGTGAATTCGCCTACCGCCTTGCTCCTGTCGGTCTTGACCCGTCCCGAGGCGGCGCCCGAGCGCCCCCTCGCAGACTGGGATCTGCTCGTGCGCATTGCACGGGTGACGTCGCTGGAGGCCCGACTTCACCACCTGCTGGACGAACTCGGCACCTTGCCGCACATCCCTGAACGGCCGCGCCGGCATCTGGAAGCCGCTGCGATCCTCGCATCGCGACAACAGGACATGGCACGCTGGGAGATCGCGCAGATCCATCGCGCGCTCTATCCGGTCGGGATTCCCGTGGTGCTGTTGAAGGGCGCTGCCTATGTCATGGCGGAACTGCCGTGTGCCCGCGGGCGACTGTTCTCTGACATCGACATCCTCGTCCCACGGACGGCGCTCAAGGAGGTCGAGCGGGCACTGTTCATTCACGGCTGGGCGGCGCAGGGTCATGACGCCTACGACCAGGCCTATTATCGCCAATGGATGCACGAGCTGCCGCCGCTCACGCACGTCCGACGCAAGAGCGTCCTCGACGTACACCATACGATTCTGCCGCCCACGGGCCGGCTCAAGCCGGATCCCCACAAGCTTCTGACCGCCGCGGTTCCGGTTGCGGGATACGATGACCTGTATGTGCTCGCCCCGGTGGACATGGTCCTGCACAGCGCCGCACACCTGTTTCATGACGGCGAACTGGAGCACGGACTGCGCGACCTCGTCGATCTGGACGAGCTTGTCCGGCATTTCGGCGCCGACGATCGATTCTGGCCGACGCTGGTCGAGCGTGCTTTCGAGATGGATCTTGCGCATCCGCTCTTTCTCGGATTGCGCTACACCCACCATTTCCTGGGTACGCCGGTCCCCGACCAGGTCTCGCGGCGATTGGAGTCCGCAGCCCCTCGCTCGGCTACGCGTGCATACCTGGACGCCTTGTTCCGTCGCGGTCTGGCCCCACATCACGCGCGGTGCGACGACTGGCTGTCACCGGCTGCGCGGTGGTTGCTGTACGTGCGCTCCCATTACCTGCGCATGCCGTTGCATCTGCTGCTTCCCCACCTTGCGCGCAAAGCGATGAAGCGTCGATTGCCGACCCGCGAAGCGCTCCCCTGACGCAATCATTCTCTGAAAGGAGCAGGACGATGAAAAGACTGTTCGATCTCGGTGGAACGCTTACGGGACTGCTCGGGACACTGGTCTGCGCCGCGGCCGTCCTTGCAAGGGTAGCCGGACAGCATTTTGTCTATGGATCGGAAACCCGCGCGTGGCTGCTCGGCGGCATCGCCTTGCTGGTGCTGGGATGCTTTCTGAAACTGCATGCCCTGACCAGCGATCGCTAGCGGATCGCGGGGTCGGCCTGACTGGGTCGGCAAGGCGGGCGAGGCAGTCGATGGCGGGCACCTTGACAACGAGTGCAACGCCGCCGGCGCGGCCGGACTGACCCACCCGGTTGCGGATTATTCCTTGGCGACCCCCGCAAGGAGTTGCTGCAGTTCGCCGTTCTCGAACATTTCCTTGACGATGTCGCAGCCGCCAACGAACTCACCGTTGATGTAAAGCTGCGGAATCGTCGGCCAGTTGGCGTATTCCTTGATGCCCTGACGCAGTTCGTCGCTCTCGAGGACATTGATTGCGGCCACCTGGGTAAGCCCGGATTGCTTGAGCACCTGGACCACCGCGGCGGAAAAGCCGCACTGGGGAAACTGGGGCGTGCCCTTCATGAAAAGCACCACCGGGTGGGCATTGACCTGTTCGCGGATGTAGTCCTGGATGTTCATGTTCGACGCCTGAAAAGTTGAGCGGAATAGTCGGATAATTTTAGGGAGCGGCGGCAGTACAGTCAAGCGTGTCGACGCGAAGAATGGCTGCGCCCCAGCCACTGCCCGCCCGTTGCACGCTCGATCCCGGCAAGATCCCGATACGAGCCGATCGCGGCGAACCCCGCATCGGTCAACAGGCCGCGCACGCGGCAGGCCTGATTGTAGCCGTGCTCGATGAACAGCCAGCCGCCGGGATCGAGATGCTGCGTGGACTGGGCGACGATATGGGCGATGTCGTCCAGGCCTTCGGGCCCGGAGGCCAGTGCCGATGCCGGCTCGAAACGGACGTCCCCTTGCTCGAGATGCGGGTCGCCGGCGGCGACGTACGGAGGATTGGCGACGATAAGCTGAAACCGGTCTCCGCCCAGGGCCGAGAACCAGTCGCTCTGGACGAACGAAACGCTTGCCTTCATCCGCACGGCATTGCTCATGGCAATCAGCAGGGCATCGCGCGAGCGGTCCACGGCGGTGACATCGGCACCGGGAAGCTCCCGGGCCAGCGTGATCGCCAACGCCCCGCTACCGGTTCCGAGGTCGAGCACCCGGGCCTGCGGCCGATCGCCGAAGCGGGCAAGCGCAAGTTCGATCAGCAATTCGGTTTCGGGCCGGGGAATGAGTACCGCGGGAGACACCATGAAGGCACGACCGTAGAATTCGCGCTCTCCGACCAGATACGCAATCGGCTCTCCCGCCTCGCGCCGCTCGACCAGCCAGCGAAAGCGTTCCCATTCGGGGGGCGCGAGGATTGCCTCGGGCCAGGCAACCAGGCGGGCGGCGGGGCAGCCGAGCACATGGCGCAGCAGGATTCGCGCCTCGCTCAGCGCGATGCGCTTGCGCGCCCAGTCGAGGGCGTCCCCCACTGCGGGAACGGTCGTCTCGCTCACCTCATTCTCCTGCGAGCTCGGCGAGCAGGCCGGCCTGGTGTTCGAGGGTGAGCGCATCGATCAACTCGTCGAGATCGCCCTCCATGACCGCATCGAGCTTGTACAACGTCAGGTTGATGCGGTGGTCGGTGATACGTCCCTGAGGGAAATTGTAGGTGCGGATCCGCTCCGACCGGTCGCCGCTGCCCACCAGGCTCTTTCGGGTGGCCGCCTCCTGCGCCTGCTGTGCGCGCAACTGGCGGTCATGCAGGCGTGCCGCGAGGACCGCCATCGCCTGGGCACGATTGCGGTGCTGCGAGCGATCGTCCTGGCATTCGACGACGATGCCGGTCGGCAGGTGCGTGATCCGCACGGCCGAGTCGGTCTTGTTGACGTGCTGCCCACCCGCGCCGCTTGCGCGATAGGTATCGATCTTGAGATCGGCCGGATTGATCGCGATGTCGACGAGTTCGTCGGCTTCTGGCATCACCGCCACCGTACACGCCGAAGTGTGGATCCGGCCTTGGGTCTCGGTCACCGGGATGCGCTGGACCCGATGCCCCCCGGACTCGAACTTCAGCCGGGAGTACGCATTGTTCCCGGCAATCCGAGCAATGACTTCCTTGTATCCGCCCAGCTCCGACTCGCTGGCCGAGACGATTTCGACCTGCCAGCGCTGACGTTCCGCAAAGCGCGTATACATCCGAAGCAAGTCGCCCGCGAACAGCGCCGCTTCTTCTCCGCCGGTTCCCGCTCGAATCTCGAGGAACAGGTTGCGGTCGTCGTTCGGGTCGCGTGGCAGCAAGGCCCTCTGAAGCTCGGCCTCGAGTGCCCCGATCCGTGCCTCCCCCCCACGCAGTTCGGCCTCGCCCAGTTCGCGGAACTCGGGGTCTCCAAGCATCTCGCGCGCCGTCGCACAATCGGCCTCCGCACGCAGATACTCCTGGAAGAGCGAGACGACCGGTTCGATCTCGGCCCGTTCGCGTCCGAGGGTGCGGAACGCCTCCATGTCGTGGGTGCTGTCGGCAGAGGCGAACTCACGGTCGACTTCGGCCAGCCGCGAAGAAAGTTGCTCGAGTTTGTCGCGAATGCTTTGCTTCATGCTCTGGATTCCGAAGCCCGTGCTCCCGCGGAGGGGCCAGCCGGGGGGACGCCGTTACTCGAGCGGATCGAGATTGAACAGTCGCTTGACGATCTGCCCCGCATCGGTATGCAGATCGCCCTGCGCCTGATTGAGAAAGCGTGTAGGTCCGTGCAACAGCTTCTTGGTGAGCCCCTGGCTGAGTGCGTCAAGCACCGCAGCGGGATCGTCTCCTTTCGCGAGCATGCGCAAGGCCCGCTCCATCTCGGCCGCACGCAAGCTTTCGGCATGCTGGTGCAAGGCACGAATGGTCGGCACCGCGTCGCGCGCCTGGATCCAGTGGAGAAACCCGTCCACACGCGAGTTGATGATTTCCTCGGCCTCGACGACGGCTTGCTGACGCGACTCGAGTCCGGCATCCACCACCTGGGCAAGGTCGTCCACCGTGTACAGGAACACGTCGTCGAGCTTCGCGATCTCCGGCTCGATGTCGCGGGGAACCGCAAGATCCACCATGACCATCGGACGGTGGCGCCGGGCCTTGACCGCACGTTCGACCATGCCGAGTCCCACGATCGGCAAGGGCGCAGCCGTACAGGAGACGACGATGTCGAACCGCGGCAGCACTTCGCCGATGACATCGAGCCGCATCACCTCGGCATTGAAGCGGCTCGCGAGCACTTGCGCCCGTTCCTCGGTACGGTTGGCGACGGCCATCAGCCGGGGGCGTGCACCGGCGAAGTGCGCGGCACACAGCTCGATCATCTCGCCGGCACCGATGAACAGGATGCGCTGCTCGGAGATGCGCTCGAAGATGCGTTCGGACAAGTGCACCGTCGCGGCGGCCATGGACACGATGTTGGCGCCGATCGCCGTGGTCGAGCGCACCTCCTTGGCCACGGCGAACGTATTCTGGAACAGCTTGTGCAGCAGCGTTCCGAGCGTTCCGGCCTCCTCCGCGCGCCTTGCCGCCTCCTTCACCTGCCCGAGAATCTGCGGCTCGCCCAGGACCATCGAATCGAGGCCGCTGGCGACGCGAAACACGTGGCGGACCGCGTCGCGCTGCGGGTAGGAATAGAGATAGGGCGAGACTTCGTTGAGCTGCATGCTGTGAAAGCGCGCCAACCAGTCTGCCGCATGCTGGGGCTGCTCGCTCGCAAAGTACAGCTCGGTCCGGTTGCAGGTCGACAGGATCGCCGCTTCGCGCACCGTGTCGGCCCGGGTCAGATCATGCAACGCATCGCCCAATCGCTCCGGCTGGAACGCCAGACGTTCCCGGATCGAAAGCGGCGCCGTGTGATGATTCAGGCCGAGGGCGTAGAGTTGCATGCGCTTGAAAAATTCCCGTGCGGAGCGTGTGCGATTATACCACCTGCCGTTTCGCGCAAAGATTGAGCAAAATCAGTTGCTTTCGGGCGTTTTTCGGCTGACGCCAAAAAAGCAAACGGGCCGACGTCGGTCGGCCCGTTTTCAGATCTGGTGGCCAGGGGCAGAATCGAACTGCCGACACGCGGATTTTCAGTCCGCTGCTCTACCAACTGAGCTACCTGGCCAAAGAAGCGGCATTATAGCGAATCGCGGCCGGCAGTCAAATTTCGGCGTACGCGGCCGGTTCGGGGGCACACCGATCAGGCCGGCAGATCCTCGCTTCCCGCATCGGCAGCCCCCCTTTCGTTCGGCGGAATCGGCAACGTGGACGGCTGGCCGCGCGGAAACACCACCTGGGCGATCGTGCCCTGGCCCGTTGGATTGGGATTGAGGCTGACGATCGCTCCGTGCAGATCGGCAATCTCGCGCACGATGGGCAACCCCAGGCCGGAGCCATCCTCACCGCTGCCCAGCACACGGTAAAAGCGCTCGAAGACGAGTTCGCGATCGCTCTCCGGAATGCCGACCCCCGAATCCTCGATCTCGAGGATGATGGCGCCGGCAGCACGCGAACGGGCCGTAACGCTCCCCCCGCGGGGGGTGTACTTGATCGCGTTGTCGATGAGGTTCTTGACCATCTCGCGCAGCAGGACCGGACTGCCTTCGACCTGCAGCAAATGACCACTGTACTCGACACCGAAATCGATCCCCTTGGCCAGCGCCTGGGGAAAGAGTTCCTGCGCCACTTCCCGCACTACATCTTCCAGGTCGACCGGCCCGACCGCATGAACCTTCTCGAAGCTCGATTCGGCCCGCGCCAGGGACAACAGCTGGCTGATCAGGTGGCTCGCGCGATCGGCACTCTGGGCGATATGGTGCAATGACAACCGCAGTTGCTCGGGATCGCTTTCCTGCAACGCCAGCTCGGTCTGCATCTTCAGGCCGGTCAACGGCGTACGCATCTGATGGGCGGCATCGGCGATGAAGCGCTGCTGCGATTGCAGGTTCTCCTCGAGTCGCGCCATCATGTCGTTGAACGAGACGATCAGCGGGCGAACTTCCTCGGGCACGCTGGCCGGCGTAATCGGAGACAGGTCCGTCGGACGCCGCTTGCGGATCCGGCTCTGCAGGCGGTTGAGCGGCGCGATCCCGCGCGTCAGGCCGACCCAAACCAGAACCACCGCCAACGGAATGATCGCGAACTGCGGCAGCAGTACGCCAGTGACCACCCGCGAGGCGAGGTTGCTGCGCTTGTTACGTGTTTCGGCCACCTGGATGATCACCTGGTGCGCCGCGTCCGTGCGCGCGACAGGCACGTACTGGTAGGCAATGCGGACCTCTTCCCCATGAATGAAATCGTCTCGGAACAGAATCTCCTCGGGGATCAGCTGGATCGGGGGGGACACCCAGCCGATCTCGGGATCGCCGGTGATCAGCCCACCTTCCTGGGTCGCGACCTGGTAGTACATCACATCGTCCTGGTCGGAACGGAACAAGGCGCGCGGAGGAGCCGGAAAATCGACCTCGACCGCACCCTCGTGAATCGAGACCAGGCGAGCCAATGCCCGCACACTGTCCGCCAGCGCAAGATCGTAGGGCTGGTTCGCGATGTTGTCGGCAACGTTGTGCGTGACCAGGATCGAGATCGGCCACAGGAACAGCAATGGGGCGAGCATCCAGTCGAGGATCTCGCCAAACAGCGAGTTCGGCTGCGACGATCCCGTCTTCAGGCCGTCGCCCTTGTCAACCCTTCGCAGTTTGCGCAGCATCCGGGCTTTCCAGGCAGTACCCCAGACCGCGCACCGTCACGATGCGCACTCCGCTGTCCTCCAGCTTCTTGCGCAAACGATGCACATAGACCTCGATGGCATTGCTCGACACCTCTTCGCCCCAGCCGCACAAGTGATCGACGAGCTGGTCCTTGCTGACCAGCCGCCCAACGCGCAGGATGAAGACCTCGAGCAGGCCCACTTCACGGGCAGAGAACTCGACCATCTCGCCATTGATCTTCACGACGCGGTCGGCCTGATCGTAGGAGAGTCGGCCCACCTCGATACAGCGAGGCTGTCCGGTTCCGCGACGGGTGAGCGCACGCACCCGTGCCTCCAGTTCCGGCAACGCAAACGGTTTGGTCAGATAGTCGTCGGCACCCGCGTCTAGCCCCCGTACACGCTCCTCGACACCGTCCTGCGCGGTAAGGATCAGGACCGGCATGCCGCATTTGCGCCCGCGCAGGCGCTTGAGCACCTGGATACCCGGCAGCTTCGGCAAGCCCAGGTCCAGGATCAGGAGGTCATAGGGCTGGGACGCGAGGGCCGTGTCCGCCTCTGCGCCGGAGGTCACATGATCGATCGCGTAACCGCCTCGCCGAAGGGCGCGGCAGAGCCCATCGGCAATGACGTGATCATCTTCAGCCAGGAGAATGCGCATTGGAATCAGGACGTAAGTTGCTTGTAAGACTGGAAAGGCACACTACGCGTGCTGTTCTCCTTTTGCAGGCCAACGGGAGCGGTCGCCATGCCGTGCGACGGCTCCGGGGACCCGCCGGGCAAGCCGCCCGGGGTCCCCGCCGCTTTTTTCCGATTCCGCATTATCACATGCCAGATCCCCGCGGTCATGCCCGCCCGGCGAGCGTTTCCGCCCGTTGACGCAAACGGCCCCGCCGAAGCGGGGCCGTGCGGTTCAGGCGAGACTGCCTGGACACGATGGAACCGGGATTACATCCCCATGTCCATGCCACCCATGCCGCCCATTCCACCCATGCCGCCCATTCCAGCCATGCCGCCGGCGGACTTGTCTTCCGGCAGTTCGCCGACCATGCAGTCGGTCGTCAGCATCAGGCCAGCCACGGACGCGGCGTGCTGCAGGGCCGTACGGGTCACCTTGGTCGGATCGAGCACACCCATCTCGACCATGTCGCCGTACTCGTCGGTCGCGGCGTTATAGCCATAGTTGCCGCTGCCTTCGAGCACGTTGTTGACCACCACGGACGGTTCGGCACCCGCGTTGGCAACGATTTCGCGCAGGGGCTGCTCCAGCGCGCGCAGGACGATCTTGATGCCGGCATCCTGGTCGTGGTTCTCACCCTTGAGTTCGCCGAGCGCTGCGCGGGCGCGCAGCAGCGCGACACCACCGCCGGCCACGATGCCTTCCTCGACGGCCGCCCGGGTGGCGTGCAGCGCATCCTCGACGCGGGCCTTCTTCTCCTTCATCTCGACTTCGGTCGCGGCGCCCACCTTGATCACGGCCACACCACCGGCCAGTTTGGCCACGCGCTCCTGCAGCTTCTCGCGGTCGTAGTCGGAGGTTGCCTCCTCGATCTGCGCACGGATCTGCTTGACCCGGCCTTCGATGCGGGAGTGATCGCCGGCACCATCGATGATGATCGTGTTTTCCTTGCCGACTTCGATGCGGGCGGCCTGGCCGAGCTGGTCCAGGGTCGCCTTCTCGAGGGTCAGGCCGACTTCTTCGGCGATGACCTGTCCACCGGTCAGCACGGCGATGTCCTCGAGCATGGCCTTGCGGCGATCTCCGAAGCCCGGTGCCTTCACGGCGCAAGTCTTGAGGATGCCACGGATGTTGTTCACCACCAGGGTCGCGAGCGCTTCGCCTTCGACGTCCTCGGCGACGATGAGCAGCGGACGGCTGGCCTTGGCGACCTGCTCGAGCACCGGCAGCAGATCACGGATGTTGGAGATCTTCTTGTCGAACAACAGCACGAACGGATTCTCGAGAACGGCGACCTGCTTGTCCGGGTTGTTGATGAAGTACGGGCTGAGGTAGCCACGGTCGAACTGCATGCCCTCGACCACGTCCAGCTCGTTCTGCAGGCTCTTGCCGTCCTCGACGGTGATCACGCCTTCCTTGCCGACCTTGTCCATCGCGTCGGCGATGATCTGGCCGATGTCGGCGTCGGAGTTGGCCGAAATCGAACCGACCTGGGCGATCTCCTTGCTCGTCGAGCACGGCTTGGACAGCCCTTGCAGCGACTCGACCACCGCATGAACCGCCTTGTCGATGCCGCGCTTCAGATCCATCGGATTCATGCCCGCGGCGACGAACTTCATGCCTTCACGCACGATGGACTGGGCCAGCACGGTCGCGGTTGTCGTACCGTCTCCGGCGACGTCCGAGGTCTTGGAAGCGACTTCCTTGACCATCTGGGCACCCATGTTCTCGAACTTGTCCTTCAGCTCGATTTCCTTGGCGACCGACACGCCGTCCTTGGTCACGGTCGGGGAGCCGAACGAGCGCTCGAGCACCACGTTGCGGCCCTTCGGGCCCAGCGTCACCTTGACCGCATTGGCCAGAACGTTGACGCCTGCGACCATGCGGTCACGGGCGGAATCACCAAACTTGACTTCCTTGGCTGCCATTATCGATTACTCCTTGAATTCGTTGTCGGAAGAAAAGACGAAGGGCATCAGCCTTCGACGACACCCATGATGTCCTCTTCGCGCATGACGAGCAGTTCCTCGCCTTCGACCTTGACGGACTGGCCGGCATACTTGCCGAACAGCACCTTGTCCCCGGCCTTGACAGCCATCGGGCGGACCTTGCCGTCGTCGAGAATCTTGCCGTTGCCCACGGCGATCACTTCGCCCTGATCGGGTTTTTCACCGGCGGAATCCGGAATCACGATGCCGCTGGCGGTCGTGCGCTCGGCTTCCAGGCGCTTGACGATCACGCGATCATGCAAGGGACGAATCTTCATCGAGATCACTCCTTCTGTTTCAGTTTCAGTCATGGCGGGCAAGGCCCGCATTCGGGGTCACGCAAGGGTTGCGGCAGGCCATCCCGGCAAGGATGGCAAGCACCAACCGTTTCCTTTGTTCCGGCCCCCTACGGGATCCGGAAGACTGGCGGTGAAAACACCTCGGCGCGACTTGCACCAACGTTCCGACAGCCTCCTTGGCACAGAAGCTGTTAGCACTCACCACCAACGAGTGCTAATAATAGGGGCGTAGTCCGACGAATTCAAGAGCAGACGATATCGAATTCCGGATTGTCATTTTGACCAAAGTCATGGAACCGCGATTGCAGAATGCATAGAGTCGGTGCGCCTACCGAGTCCCCGTGGAGCTACCATGACCGCCATCCGAGCCGGTGCATTACCCCTTCTGCTGCTGATCCTGCTTGCGCTGATGCTGGGGCTTTCGGCTCCGGCGAAGGCCCAGATCACCGACATCAACACCGCGATCAACAAGGCCGGGCGGGAGCGCATGCTGTCGCAGCGCATGGCAAAAGCCTATTTCCAGCTCGGCCAGGACATCGACACGCATCGCTCGCAACGTGTGCTCGACAGCTCGATCGCACTGTTCGATCGCCAACTGGTGGAATTGAAGAACTATGCGCCGACCCCCGAGATCCGCGAAACCTACCTTGAACTCGAACGAGTGTGGATCCCGTACAAGGATCTGCTCGTCGGTACGGCGCCACGGCGCGAGAACGGCGAGGCCGTTCTCGAACTGTCCGATCGCGTGCTTGCCCTCGCACATCAGGGCACGGTCCAGCTCGAGAAGCTGGCCGGCACGACCTCCGGCTACCTCGTCAACATCTCGGGGCGCCAGCGCATGCTCTCCCAGCGCATGGCGCGCAACTACCAGGCCATGTCCTGGGGAATCGGCGACGTCTCCAGCGAACTGGACAAGGCACGCACGGAATTCGCCTCGGCCCTGAAGGAGCTTTCCGAATATGCGGGGAACACGCCAGCGCTCGAAAGCCGACTCGAGCTCGTTCGCCAGCAGTGGTTCTTCTTCGAGAACGCACTGAACGAACGCCGCCCCGGCGACCCCCTGCTTGCCACCAATGTGGCAACGACCAGCGAGCGCATTCTCGAAACCATGGAAGAAATCGTCGAACTCTACGAAACGCTGCCCTGAGCGATCTTCTACGTCCGACGGGCAAGCACCTCAGAACGCGATCGCAATCGCGAAGTGCAGGCGCAGGCGGCGGTCCTGCTGCCCGTACGCAAGATCCAGCGCGAGGGGACCGGCCGGACTTCGCCAGCGGGCACCCACGCCATAACCCACCTTCAGGTCGAGGCTGTCACGATCGTCGGCGGCATCGCCGGCATCGACGAAGGTCGCTACCCCCCACTGCGGGCGAAACCAGTGCACATACTCGGCGCTGGCAGTTCCGAGAAAGCGGCCACCCAGGATGGCCTGGCCTTCCGGCACACCGAGGCTGTGAAAGGCATACCCCCGGACCGTCTGCGCACCGCCGGTCCGGAACAGGAAATCCTGCGGGATGCCCTCCCGGCTCTTTGCGATCGTCGCACCCGCCTCGGCCCGCACGATGAAAACGTCACGTTCCCCGACCGGCTGATAGCGAACGAAGCGGGCGTAGGTCCGGAAGAAGTCCTGGTCCGACAGTGCCGCCCGGGAACCGCCGCCGAGTTCGACATGCAGGACGTAACCCTGCCGCGGGTCGAGTACGTCGTCCACCCTGCGCTGGATCCACGACCAGTTGGCCGTCAGTGCGTTTCGTGAGGTCGAATCCGCGCCCTTCGGACGCAAGGATTCACGTTGATAGCGCAAGCTGACGGCGGTCTCGATCTCGCCGCGCTGCTTCGTGCGCACCACTCCCAGGGCCTGCCGGACGGTGCGCAGCCCTTCGATGTCGCTGTTCTCGATCAGGGCCCCGAAACTGTCGCGATGCCGCGCTTGCGCAGGCGGCAGAAAGATGTCGGCGTAGAGCGCCTGACGCCGCTCCTCAAGGCGAAGCCCGGTCGACAGCTCCCAACCACGCCCACGCAGATTCACATCGCGCCAATTGACCTCGGTCCTTGCCCCGGTATTCGTCGAGTAGCCCAAGCCGAAGGACAGGTGCCGGGAGCGCGCCTCAGAGACCCGTACGTGAACCGGAACCGCCTCGGCCAACGCAGGATCGCGTTCGATTTCGACCGTGACCGAGGCGAACTGCGGCGCATTCTGGAGGAAGCTCTGCAGCGCCAGCAAACGCTCCTGATCATAGCGCTCGCCCTCGTCGAGCGTGCTGTACCGTTCAACGAGGTTCGCAGGCAAGCGCTCCAGGCCCGACACGACCAACGGGCCGAGCAGGAACGGCGGCCCGGAGTCGATCGTCACGGACAGCCGGACCGTCGCCGCATCCGGATCGACCTCGGCGCGGCTGGACTGGACGCGCGCTGAAGCGTAATCCCGGCTCGCCACTCCGTCGAGCAACTGCTGCTTCGCGCGATCCCAAGCCGCCTGGCGAAACGGCTGGCCGACGGGCAGGGCCCAGGCCCGTCGCAAGGCTTCGCGGCGAAGGGCGAGCGCTTCACCGCCGCCCGCGAGATGGCCGTCGAAGTCTACGACGACATCGGCTACCAGGGAAAGCGGGCCAGGCTCGATCTGAAGCACCCAGCGATTCCGATCCTCACGATCGAATCGGACTTCCGGATTGAAATATCCTTCCGTCGCGAGCAGATCGGCGACCTCGCGCCTGGTCCTGCGAATCAGCACGATGCGATCGGCCACCGCTTCGGGCATGGCCCGATCCGGACGATTCAGAATCCTCAGATGACGTTCGAGCACCGGTCTCACGCTCTCCGGCGCCTGAAGTTCGACGCGCAGGATCGTGTCCTGGGCCAGCGCAGACGTGCCGAGCATGCCGCTGAACGCAACAAGCACGACCACCGAACAAACGAGTCGAATCAGCATTTCGGAGCGCATGGGGCTATTCTACCGACCCGGTTTCGGTTCCTCGCATGCGCCGAAGACGGCACTGGAGCGGCGCATCCGGGCTGCCTTCAAACCGGTTGCTGCGAGCTCCTCCGGAGCGAGGCCACATGCCTCAGCCGCCGGCCGACGCTTCCAGATGGTAGGCCGTCACCCGTTCGACCTCCGCGGACGACCCGAGAATCACCGGTACGCGCTGGTGCAGCCTCTCCGGCTCGACATCCAGGATCCGCTGCCGGCCCGTCGTCGCCGCCCCGCCCGCCTGCTCGACGATCATCGCCATCGGATTGGCCTCGTACATCAGGCGCAGCTTGCCGCCCTGCGCATGGCATTTGGCATCGAGCGGATACATGAAAATTCCGCCGCGAGTCAGAATTCGATGGACGTCGGCAACCATCGACGCAACCCAGCGCATGTTGAAGTCCTTCCCCCGCGGGCCGCACTTCCCCTCCTGCAACTCGCTCACATAGCGCTGGACCGGCTTCTCCCAATGGCGCATGTTCGAGGTGTTTATCGCGAATTCCGCCGTTTCGGCCGGAATCGTCATCCAGGCATGGGTATAGACGAAGCTGCCCATTTCGCGGTCGAGCGTGAAGCCGTGCACACCGTGCCCCACGGTCAGCACGAACATCGTCGAGGGGCCGTAGAGCGCGTAGCCGGCTGCGACCTGTTCGCGTCCAGGCTGCAGAAAGGCAGCTTCGTCGGGCTCGCTTCCCGTATCCCGGTTGCGCAACACCGAAAAGATCGTACCCACGGAGATGTTCACATCGATATTCGACGAACCGTCGAGCGGATCGAAGAGCAACAGGTAACCGCCGCGTGGATAGTCGAACGGGATCTGGTGTACCTCCTCCACCTCCTCCGAGGCCATGGCCGCGAGATGTCCGCCCCATTCATTGGCCTGCAGCAGGATCTCGTTGGCGATGACATCGAGCTTCTTCTGCGCTTCACCCTGGACGTTATCGGTTCCGGCATCCCCGAGCACCCCCGCCAAGGCCCCCTTGGAGACGTTGACCGCGATCGCCTTGACCGCCCGTGCGACGACCTCGATCAGCAGGCGTAGATCGGCACTGACGCGCCCGGCGCGTTGTTGTTCGATCAGATACTGGGTCAGTGTAATACGTGCCATGAAACGACTCCGGAGTGACCCGGCCGGACCGGGTCGATATTTCGATCAAGCGGGATTATCCCTCTTTTCGACACCACAGTTCATCCGGACGCCGCCTCTGGCGGGTATCATGCAGGGCGGCCGCCAAAGGGACGGCCGCAAGGCACTCCCATTCCCGGCCATGGTTCACCCTATGCACGTGATGGTTCTCGGCGCCGGCGTCACCGGCGTGACGACCGCCTGGTATCTGGCCGAAGCCGGCTTTCGGGTCAGCGTCATCGACCGTCAGCCCGCTGCAGGCCTGGAAACCAGTTTCGCAAACGGGGGGCAGATTTCGCTCAGCCATCCGGAACCCTGGTCGAATCCGTCCGCTCCGTTCAACGCCTTGCGCTGGCTGGGACAGCCGGATGCACCGCTGCGCTTCCATCTCCGCGCCCAACCGTCTCCGATCGCCTGGTCCCTAGCGTTTCTGGGGCAATGCCTTCCCCACCGGTTCCGCCGCAATGCCCGGGCCGTGGCAATCCTGGCCGCGCACAGTGGACGCTGCCTGCGCGCCCTGCGCGAGCGCACGGGTCTCGACTACGAGCAACGCACGCGTGGCATCCTGCATCTGTTGCACACAACGGCCGCATTGCGGCAGTCGCAAGTCAAGCTGGAGATGCTCTCCGCCCACGGGATCCGGGCACGGCTGTGCACTCCTGGGGAATGTGGCGAGATCGACCCCGCCCTGCAATCCCTCGTGCCGGGCCTGGCCGGTGGTCTCTATGCGCCCGATGACGAGTCGGGCAACGCACTGCTGTTCACGCAGGGGCTGGTCGAACGTGCCCGAGTGGCCGGCGTGACGTTTCGATTCGGCCTGCAGGTGGAGGCCTTGCACGCCGTTGAAGGCCATCTGCGCGGGGTGCGCGTACGCGCCGACGACGGCACCGAAGGGCAGCTGGGTGCCGACGCCTATGTCTTGTGCCTCGGAAGCCACGGAGCGCGACTGACTGCGCGGCTTGGACTGCATTTGCCGATCTATCCGGTGAAGGGCTATTCGGTCAGCCTTGCAATACGCGATGCAAAGCGCGCACCCGAGGTCAGCCTCACCGACGAAGCAAGACGGATCGTCTGCTCACGCCTCGGCGACCGGTTGCGGGTAGCCGGCACGGCCGAAATCGGAGGCTTCGACACTTCGATCGACGAACGACGCTGTCGCCAACTGATCGACTGGGCGGAACAATCGTTCCCGGGTGCGCTCGATCCGACCGCCCCGAGTCCGTGGGCGGGCCTGCGGCCGGTCACCCCATCCAACGTACCGATCATCGGCCGCAGCTCCTATCCCGAACTGTGGCTGAACACCGGTCATGGCTCACTCGGCTGGACCCTGGCCTGCGGATCGGCCCATCTGCTGTCCGAACTGCTTTGCGGCAAGCCAACGCCGGTACCCGGTTTTCCTTTGTACGGCAAGACGGGGGCGTAGCGACAAACGGAGGCGATCCGGCCCCGCAGATCTCCGTACCGTACGACCCCGCTCCAGGAGCTGTAGTGTGCGGTCAGCGACCTTCGGGCAAGGGCTGCTCGTCAAGCGCGGCGGCGGCGGCGCAGCCGCAACCTCCCTGCGGCAAGGGTCCCTCGGACGACGGAACCGTCTCGGTTTCGAAATCGAATCCGATCGTTTGCAGATGGAACGCCAGCGCCGCATCCATGCCGCCGGCGTGGTTCTCGAACCAGCGCGGCAACTCCTCGACCAAGCGCCTGACGAAGAAGACGTCACCGCGTGCGGCGTGCTTCTGCACCTCCGCGAGGACCTCCAGCACGCGATCATGCTCGGCCCGGTGACATCCCGGGAAGCCGACGCGCTCCATCCATCGATTTTCCTGCCCGAAATGGTCGATCGTGTGTGCGACCAGGGCATCGAGTGCCGTCATCAGTTCGTCCGCGTCCGCTTCGGCAAGGCGGTTCCATAGCTCGACGAATTCGCGATGGGTCGCGTCCATCCGCTCGACACCGAGCTCCAGCGTGCTGTTCCACTGCAAATCTGCCATCAATCGGTCTCCCGAAACGCTTTCCGCAAGGAGGCCGGGCATATCCCACGAGGCGGGACCGATCCCGTTCTCCGCATCACTTCACGACTTTGAGGTGGCCTCGCCGCGGTGAAGAACCGCCGTCGTCCGGTCCATCGTCGTCCGCTGGCCGATCTTCGCGGTGCGCGTCCACCTCTTCGGTGGCCGACGATGCCTCATCCGTATCGACCTGCTCCGACTCCGGATCGGGCAAGCTCCGCTCGAAGGCCATTCCCTGTCCGTTCTCGCGTGCGTAGATGGCGAGCACGTGGCTCATCGGGATCAGCAGCGTATGGGCCGCACCGCCGAACCGGGCCTGAAAACTGATGGTGTCGTTTCCCATCACCAGATTGTTCGTCGCTTCCGGGCCGAGGTTCAGGACGATCTGGCCGTCCTGCGCGTACCCGGGAGGTACGACCACCCGATCATCCACCGCGACGGCAATATGCGGTGTCAGTCCCTGGTCGATGCACCACTCGTGGATCGCGCGCACAAGATAGGGCTTGGTGGACGCGATCGTCATGAACCCTCACGCTGCCCGTGCGAAACCCCGAGGAGGCAGGGAATGCGGCTCATCGCCGCATGACCTTCTCGGAAGGGGTGAGTGCATCGATGAAGCCCTGGCGACTGAAGATGCGCTCGGCATATTTCATGATGCCGACGGCGGCCTTGGGAAGTTCGATGCCGTAGTGCTCCAGGCGCCACAGCAGGGGCGCGATCGCGACGTCGAGCATCGAGAATTCGTCCCCGAGCATGTACTTCTGCTTGGCGAACACCGGGGCGAATTGCACCAGTTGATCGCGCACGTAGGCCCGGCTCTTCTCAGCAGCCTTCTGATTCTTCTCGAGTTCGTCGATGTGCGTGAACAACTCCTGCTCGAAGGTGTGCAGCAGCTGCCGCGCGCGAGCCCGAAGGATCGGATCGGGCGGCATCAGCTGCGGATGCGGAAAGCGTTCGTCGATGTACTCGTTGATGATGTTGGACTCATAGAGCACGAGGTCGCGATCGACGAGCACCGGTACGCGGTTGTACGGATTGATCACCGCGATGTCTTCGGGCTTGTTGTAGAGATCGACGTCGATCACCTCGAAGTCCATCCCTTTCTCGAACAGAACGATCCGGCAACGATGACTGAAGGGGTCAGTAGTGCCGGAATAGAGGGTCATCATGATGTGGAAACTCCGGATTCGAAAAACAAATCGCACCGCGCGAGCCACGCGCGGTGCGTTCGGAGCGGTGGCCTCACCGGTTCGGGACCGGTTTCACCGCATCCGTTCAGTGAATGTCCTTCCAGTAATTCTTCTTCAGTGCATAGGCCAGAACCGAGAAGGCTGCAAGGAAGATCAACACAAAGGCACCGATGGAGCGGCGCCTTTCGGCGACGGGCTCGCCCATCCACACCAGGAACGATACGAGGTCGGCCATCGCCTGGTCGTACTCGTCCGGCGTCATCGAACCCGGTCGCGCGAGTTCGAAGCTCCAGTCCCGAGAGCCGTCGGGGTTCTCCGTGTAGGTCGCCACTTGCTCGCCCTGCAGTTCCCACAGGACATGCGGCATGCCGACGTTCTCGAAGACCGCGTTGTTCCAGCCGGTGGCACGATCGGGATCGCGATAGAACTGGCGCATGTAGGTATAGAGCCAGTCCGCACCCGGGAAGGTATGCCCGGAGCGCTGACGTGCGATGAGCGTCAGATCGGGCGGAGCCGCGCCGAACCATATCTTGCCTTCGTCCGGACGCATCGCGATCTTCATCAGATCACCGACGCGCTCGCCGGTGAACATCAGGTTGTCGCGGATCTGGTCCTCGCTCAGGCCGATCTCCCTAAGCTTGTTGTAACGCATGAAGCTGGCGCTATGGCAGTTCAGGCAGTAGTTCACAAACAGCTTTGCGCCGTGCTGCAGCGAAGCAGGGGCCATGCTGATGGGTGCCTTGTCGAGCTTGACCGGCGCACCGGCGGCAAAGGCAAGGGCCGGAGCGAGCAAGGCGACCGCGAACAGGCGCTTGAGGGTTTTGATCATACGGATAGTCATTTGAAAGTCACCCTTTCCGGTTCCGGTTGGCACTTGTCGAGCTTGCTGTACCACGGCATCAGCAGGAAGAAAGCGAAATACAGCACCGAGCAGATCTGTGCCAGCAGGGTACGCCCCGGCGTCGGTGGAAGAATGCCGAGGTAGCCGAGGATGAAGAAGGAAATCACGAAGATGGCGAGCGCGGCCTTGAAAATCGGGCCACGGTAGCGGATCGACTTGACCGGACTGCGATCGAGCCAAGGCAGGAAGAACAGGATCACCACCGCAGCACCCATCGCGACGACACCCCAGAAAGCGGCATCCAGCCCGAACAGCGGGTAGGTGACCGCACGCAGCACGGAGTAGTACGGTGTGAAGTACCACACCGGTGCGATGTGCGGTGGCGTCTTCAGCGGGTCGGCCGGAATGAAGTTGTTATATTCGAGGAAGAACCCGAAGAACGTCGGCGCGAAAAACACCACCGCCGAGAACAGGAACAGGAACACCACCACGCCGAAGATGTCCTTCACCGTGTAGTACGGATGAAAGGGAATCCCGTCGAGCGGCACGCCGTTGGCGTCCTTCTTCTTCTTGATCTCGACCCCGTCGGGGTTGTTCGAGCCCACTTCGTGCAGCGCGACGATGTGCGCCAGCACCAGGCCGATCAGTACCAGCGGGACCGCGATCACATGCAGGGCGAAGAAGCGGTTCAGCGTCGCGTCACCGATGACGAAATCGCCGCGAATGACGGTGGTGAGATCCTCTCCGATCACCGGGATCGCCGAGAACAGGTTGATGATGACCTGCGCTCCCCAGAACGACATCTGACCCCAGGGCAGGATGTAGCCCATGAACGCCTCGGCCATCAGCACCAGGAAAATCAGCACCCCGAAGACCCACAGCAGTTCGCGTGGCTTGCGGTAGGAGCCATAGAGCAGCGCACGGAACATGTGCAGATAGACGACGACGAAGAAGGCCGACGCGCCCGTCGAATGCAGGTACCGGATCAGCCAGCCGCCGGGGACCTCGCGCATGATGTACTCGACACTGGCAAACGCGATCGGAACGCCCGAGGCATTCAGTGATGCGTCGGGCTTGTAGTGCATCGTCAGGAAGATCCCGGTGACGATCTGGATCACCAGCACAAGCAGGGCCAGCGAACCGAAAAAGTACCAGAAGTTGAAGTTCTTCGGCGCGTAGTATTCGGACAGATGCGCCTTCCATGTCGACGTCAGAGGAAAGCGTTCGTCGATCCAGTTGAGCAGAGCCTGAGATTTGTTGGTCATCGCTTATGCCTCGTCTTCGCCCACGAGAATCGTGGCATCCGAAAGGTACTTGTGCGGCGGCACCACGAGGTTTGACGGCGCCGGCATGCTGCGGAACACGCGGCCAGCAAGATCGAAGTACGAACCATGACAGGGGCAGAAGAAGCCGCCCGCCCAGTCTTCGCTGATACCGCTTGCAGCCCCGGTACGGAAACGCTCGGACGGGGAGCACCCGAGATGGGTGCAGATCCCGATCGCCACCAGATACTCCGGCCGGATCGATCGGTGCTGGTTCTTGGCGTAGGCAGGCTGCTGATCGCGCTCGGAAGTCGGGTCGGCAACCTGCGATTCAGTCTTTTCGAGCGAAGCGAGCATCTCCTCGGTGCGACGCAGAATCCACACCGGACGACCCCGCCACTCGACGGTCATCATCTCGCCCGGCGCGAGCTTGCTGATGTCGGCCTCGACCGGCGCACCGGCTGCTTTCGCGCGATCCGACGGCGTCAGGCTGGCAACGAACGGCACGGCCGTCGCGACGACGCCCGCACCCCCGACCGCCGATGTGGCGATCAGCAGTGTCCGGCGACTACTGTCCATCTTCTGTTCCACGCTCATGACCTCTTCCTGAAGGGAATCCAAAAATTCGATAAAAAAACCTCGCCATTATATGCGAAAGGTCGCAACATAAAAAGCACTCGGGAAGAACCTTCTATGGTTTCAAAGCCTTGGATAGCCGCGATCGAGGGGTATCGCAGACGCAGGCCGGATCGGTCCCATGTACGGAATCAGAGCGGCCGGCGCTCGACCAGGGCCTGCGCGATCGTACCCGAATCGGTATGCTCGAGTTCGCCCCCGACCGGGACGCCCCGCGACAGGCGGCTCACCCGGATTCCACGCGGAACCAGCAGTTCGGAGATCATGTGCGCAGTGGCTTCGCCTTCGGTGGTGAAGTTCGTCGCAAGGATGACCTCACGCACCACGCCGTCGGTCGCGCGCGCCAGTAGCTTGTCGAGCTTCAGCTCCCGCGGACCGATGCCGTCGAGCGGGGACAGGCGCCCCATAAGCACGTAATAGAGTCCGCGATAGGCTTGGGTCTGCTCCACCATGGCCAGATCCGCGGGCATCTCGACCACGCACAGCAAGGATGGGTCGCGCTGCGGATTCGCGCAGCGATGGCAGATGGCCGCTTCGGCGAACGTATTGCAGCGCTCGCAGTGGCGAAGGACCGACAGCGCGTTGCCCAGCGCGCGGGCAAGGCGCCCCGCTCCGCCCTGGTCGCGCTGCAACAGGTGGTAGGCCATGCGCTGGGCGGATTTCGGGCCGACGCCAGGCAGGCAGCGCAAGGCTTCGATCAACTCGTCCAGGCTCGATGGGGACATGATCGGGTCATCGCCCGCGAAGACGGGACAGTGCCGCCGTTACACCGGCCACCCCGGACGGATCGTCGAACGCACCATTCGAGCCGAACATGCGCAAAACACTCCTCAGAACGGCAGCTTCATCCCCGGCGGGAGATTGAGCCCGGCGGTAAACCCGGCCATCTTCTCCTGGGTCGTGGCCTCGACGCGACGCACCGCGTCATTGACCGCCGCAGCCACGAGATCCTCGAGCATTTCCTTGTCGTCCATCACCGACTCGTCGATGCTCACGCGCCGTACGTCGTACTTGCAGGTCATCTGCACCTTGACCATGCCGGCCCCCGACTGTCCTTCGACCTCGATCGTGGCAAGCTGCTCCTGCGCCTTGCGCATGTTCTCCTGCATCTGCTGGGCCTGCTTCATCAGGCCGGCAATTCCGCCTTTCATCATGGAAGGTGCTCCTCTTTCAATTTTCAGAGTGGTTTGACCGACGCCTCGACGAGCGTGGCATCGAAACGTTCGATGAGTTCCCGCACGAAGGGGTCGCTTTCGAGTGCCTCGACCGCCTGCGCATGGCGTTCGCGACGATCCGCGGCGTCGCGTTGCGCCGGAGTCTCTCCGGCAATCTCGCCCAGTTCGATCTTCACGCGCAGCGAACGGCCGCCGGCCGCAGCCAGTGCCTCGCCCAGACGTGAGGCGATTCCCGGATTGAGGTCGAGCAGGTGCCGGTGCATTGGCGACAGACGCAACGCAACGACCTCCCCTTCGAGGCCGACCCACTCGCAGTGCTGCGCCAGTTCGCGCAACATGCCGCCCAGTCCGAGCAGACGCGGCACGGCGAACCAGTCACCGGTTTGCAAGGCGTTCTCGAGCGTATCGTCGTCGCGATCCGGTTCACCATGATCCCTTGCAGCCTGTCGGGCTTGACGCGGATCTGCTGCGCCAGCAGGAAGCGCGGGGGACATCGGGGCGGGTCCAGCCAGGGCCGCTTCAGGCAGATCCTCCCGGGGCGGAAGGGAATCCCCATCGTCGCCGGCCATCGCCGGCCGAACGACCGGAGGCGCACCGCTCGGAACGACCATCCGGTCGGCAGAGCCGCTTGCGGACCCGTTGTTCGACTGCACGCCGGTCGATGCCGGTCCGGGTCGAGCCGGAACCGGGACGATCGGGCGAGGTGCCGCTACGCCATCCGGCAAACTCCGGGCACGGCCCTGCAGACCAGGCCCCGGGGCATCGCCTCCAAGAGAGGGCGGCTGCTCGGGCCGGAATGCGTGCAGGCGCAGCAAGGTCATCGTGAAGCCCGCATAATCGTCCGGTGCAAGGCCCAGTTCCTCTCGGCCGTGCAGGACGATCTGCCACGCGAGTTGCAAGTACTCCGGATCGAAGGCCGCGACGTAGGGCTGGAGCCGCTCGCGCTCGGACGCGTCGGCGATCGCGCCCGGCGCGAACTGCAGCAGGGCCACGCGGTGCAATATCGAAGCCAGCGCCTGCAGGGCGGCCTCGAACGAAAGGGAGCGCGCCTCCATGCCATCGGCCACGGCGAGCAGGGTCTGCACGTCACCGGCCGCAAGTCCGTCCAGTACGGCGTAGAGGTGATCGTCGCCTACGGTGCCGAGCATGTGGGTGACTTGTTCGACCTCGATCCGCCCGGCGCCGTGGGCGATCGCCTGGTCGAGCAGCGACAGCGCATCGCGCATCGAACCGGCCGCCGCCTTGGCCAGGTGGCGCAGGGCCGGCGCTTCGAACGGCACCTGTTCCGCCTCGAGGATACGCCCCAGATGCTCGACGATCCGGGCTTCGGGCATCTGCTTGAGGTTGAACTGCAGGCAGCGCGACAGCACCGTGACCGGGATTTTCTGCGGATCGGTCGTCGCCAAAATGAACTTGACGTGCTCGGGCGGCTCTTCAAGCGTCTTGAGCATCGCATTGAACGCATGACCGGTGAGCATGTGCACTTCGTCGATCATGTACACCTTGAAGCGCCCCTGGACCGGCGCATAGACAGCCTGGTCGAGCAGGGCTGCCATATCGTCCACGCCGCGGTTCGATGCCGCGTCCATCTCCACATAATCCGGAAAGCGGTCGGCGTCGATCGCGAGGCACGCCGGGCACTGCCCGCATGGTTCGGCGGTCACGCCGGTCTCGCAATTCAGGGCCTTGGCGAGGATGCGGCTGATCGTCGTCTTGCCCACCCCGCGCGTCCCTGTAAACAGCCAGGCGTGGTGCAGCCGCCCGGTCGCCAGTGCATGCGACAGCGCCCGGACGACGTGCTCCTGTCCGACCAGCGTAGCGAAGGAACGGGGCCGCCACTTGCGTGCGAGAACCTGATAACTCATGAAGCGGGATTCTAGCAGCCTGTCGGACTTGAGGTTGATCGGCTGTGCCAGCGGGAGAAGCGGTCCAGACTTGCCATGCGGCTCGCGACGATCGCTCAAGCCCGACAGGCTGCTCGAATAGCACCCGGCACACGTCGGCAGGGATCTCATCGTCACTGCGCAGCCGGCATAGACAGGATCAATGCGACTCATATCGACATCCGATTATGAACCACCGGGATCAGCAACTAAGCTGAAACGACGGCGGCCGGACGGCTCTGAAGACAAGGCTTTCGATGTCGCTGCGGCTCGCCTATATTGTAATTTTGCTTGAAAACGATACGACCGAGCGGAAGCAGGGTCCTCCGGCCGTATCGCACCACTCCGGTCTCTATCCCTTCACAGGCATGAGGACAGCGATGGAACAAGCACATATCGAAAAAGCCGGGGCAGGCAATCCGCAACCGCGAAGCTTCAGGCACTCTTCGACCAGGCCCGTGGCTGAACCTCCGGCGGTCCCGGCCCGGGAAGACCCTGCCCGAAGCGCCATTGCCGGGCTTCTCGATCTGGCGGACGTACGAATCAACGGCGACCGTCCCTGGGACATGCACGTCCTCCATCCGGAAACCCCCGAACGCATCCTGGCACGCGGCAGCCTCGGGCTCGGCGAGAGCTATATGGATGGCTGGTGGGAGTGCGAGCGGCTCGACGAGTTCTTCACCCGCGTGCTCAGGGCCCGACTGGACGAGAAGGTCGGCACTACCGCCCTTCTCGTGCAAGGCTTGCGCGCACGCCTGTTCAACCTTCAGAGCCTGCGCCGTGCGTGGCGCGTGGGAAAGGAACATTACGACCTGGGCAACGATTTCTTCGAGGCGATGCTCGGGCGGACTATGGCCTATACCTGTGCCTACTGGGCCGGCGCAACCCCTACGGCCAATCTGGATGCGGCACAGGACGCCAAGCTCGACCTGATCTGCCGCAAGCTCGGTCTCGCACCGGGCATGCGTCTGCTCGATATCGGTTGCGGCTGGGGCAGCCTCATGAAGCATGCCGCCGAATCCTATGGCGTATCATGCGTCGGCGTGACGATCTCCGAGGAACAGGCCGAACACGGACGCCGGTACTGCGCGGGCCTGCCCGTCGAGTTCAAGCTGATGGACTACCGCCAGGTGACTGGTCATTTCGACCGGGTCGCCTCGATCGGCATGTTCGAGCACGTCGGTCACAAGAACCATCGCGACTTCTTCGCCGTGGCACGGCGTTGCCTTGCCGACGATGGGCTATTCCTGCTGCACACGATCGGCAAGAATCTGCGGCGTACGCCGACCGATCCATGGATTGACCGCTACATCTTCCCCAACGGCGACCTGCCCTCGCTCGGACAGATCGCCGACGGAAGCGAGGAATACTTCGTTCTCGAGGACGTCCACAGCTTCGGCGCCGAGTATGACCGCACGCTAATGGCCTGGCACGAGAACTTCGATATGGCCTGGCCTGCTTTCTCGGCGCGCTACGGCGAACGATTCCGCCGCATGTGGCGCTACTACCTGCTCGCCTGCGCCGGCACTTTCCGTGCACGCGCCACACAACTGTGGCAAATCGTGCTTTCGCCCACGGGCATGTCTGGTGGATACCGCCGGATCGGCACATGATTGGTTAATTTGCCCTATCGATATACTTATCTAGTTTAATTGGAACTATCCAAGAGACGTGCGCATACTTGAGTTGGACCAAGCCTTTTCGCTTGTTGCAGCCTCAGCCGATCCTTGGGAGTTCCAACATGGCCGAACACATCGTAAGACTCCGTTCGCCGCTTGTCGGCATGACAGGTGGGCGCCGCGCCTCCTCCTTTGCTTGGGCGGCCACGATCGCCACGCTGGCGGTGGTGGCCATGCTTTTTGGTGCGAAGACCCTCGCGGTCATCATGCCCCACGCGAGCGCCCTTGCGGGGGGCATGATGGCCGCAGCGGCGACGGCATTGGGCGCAGCCCCGGTACTGTTCATGCGACGAATCGGCGCCGGAACGCAGAGTTTGTTGCTCGGCTTCGGTGCCGGAGTCATGCTCGCAGCCAGCCTGTTTTCGCTTCTGCTTCCGGCCTTCGAGTCGGCGCAGGCGAGCAACGCGGCGTCAAGCGGGGCCGCACTGATGGTAGCCGCGGCCGTTGTGGCGGGTGCCGGTTTGCTGCTCATCCTCGACCGTGCACTGCCGCACACCCACGAACCCGGTCCGTCGCGTACTGTGGCCGCGGTCTGGTTGTTCGTGTTCGCGATCGCGGTCCACAACATTCCGGAGGGACTCGCGATCGGCGTCGCGGCCGCACAGGCGGGGAGCGGAAGTGCTGTCGCTACGGGAATTTCCCTGCAGAACGTCCCTGAAGGGCTGATCGTCGCGATCGCGCTCACGGCAGCCGGTTATGGGCGACGCCTCGCGTTCGGGGTGGCGGCCCTGTCGGGCCTGGTGGAACCGGTCTCTGCCCTCATCGGCGCGATGCTGGTCGGTTTGTCTGCCGCACTGCTGCCCTGGGGCCTGGCCGGCGCAGCCGGGGCGATGCTCTTCGTGGTGAGCCACGAGATCATCCCGGAATCCCACCGACGGGGCCACGAGACACTGGCAACGGCCGGCCTGATCACTGGTTTCGTGGTGATGATGACGCTCGATACGGTGCTCGCCTGAACCTTCGTGCGCTCCTTGCGGACAGCTCGTCAAGCATCGCCGTCTTGCTCGCGAGGACTGTCGGAAGTCGCCTCTTCAAGCAAATGGCGCTTGTCGGCCACCCCTGCCCACGCTTGCGCATCCGGAAGTGCCGGCTTGAGCTGGGTAATCACCGGCCACTGCCGCGCCAGTCGCGCATTGAGTTCGAGATAGTCCTGCTGCTTCTCCGTCAGGTCTTCCTCGCGGACGATCGCGTCGACCGGGCATTCGGGGATGCACAGGGTGCAATCGATGCACTCGTCGGGGTTGATGACGAGCATGTTGGGTCCCTCATGGAACGCATCGACCGGACAGACGTCCACGCAATCGGTATATTTGCACTTGATGCAGGCTTCGGTGACGATATGTGTCATGATCCGCCGCTCCTTTAAGGCGTATTGTCTATACATCTTATTAAGCCCGCGCGAACAAATCAAGCATTTCATATACTTGTTTACGTCTCACGGCTGGCACTGGATCGAGGGGGCTTGCGATGCATCTCACCGCACACACCGACTACGCGTTGCGCGTACTGATGTACACCGCGCTCATTGCGCCCAAGAGCACGACGATCGACGAGATCGCGGGCCGCTACGATCTGTCGCGGAACCATCTGATGAAGATCGTCCAGCGCCTCGGCGCGGCGGGCTATCTCGACACCTTGCGCGGACGCGGGGGCGGCATTCGTCTGGGGCGCCCCCCCGAAGAAATCGTGCTCGGCGAAGTGATTCGGCTGACCGAGGAGCGGTTCGATCTCGTCGAATGCCACAACGATGCGAAGAACCGCTGCGTGATCAGTGACGATTGTCTGCTGCGCGGGGTGCTCGACGACGCCGCACGAGCGTTCATGGCGGTGCTCGACGGCAAGACCTTGCGCGACGTCATCGCCAACGAAGCGTCGCTGCTGCACCAGCTGAAGTTCACGCCGATTCGTCCTGCTGCAAGAACGAACACCGATCCGGTGAGCAAGGGGCGGCAACCCGAGACGCCGGGCTGAAAACGACTGCGGGCGCCCTTCCGGACGCCCGCGCCACGCTCCGGCCATCGGCCGGGAGGGAAATCAGGGTGGCGAGCCTGACCCCCGGCACTTGCAGGATACGGCTGTGGCTGCTGCCTTCCGGCCCTGACCAGGTTCACCGTGCTGCAATGCGGGGAGGCCCGCCACGGGCCGAATTGTACCAGCTAATCGCCCGGTACTCGCACCCGCCGCACGGTCGATCGCTCAGCCCTTGAGTTCGGGAAAGTCCTCCTCGAGGAACTCCTTGTCGCCACGTGCCGGCGAGGCCCGGCCCTCTTCGGCCTTGCGCAACTCCACGCGCCGGATCTTGCCCGAAATCGTCTTGGGCAGATCGGAGAATTCCAGTCGGCGAATGCGCTTGTACGGTGCGAGCCGGTCACGGGTGAACGCGAGAATATCCCGTGCCAGATCTCGCCCCGCTTCGAACCCGGGAGCAAGAATGACGAATGCCTTGGGTACCGCCAGACGTACTGGATCAGGGCTGGGGACGACGGCTGCTTCCGCAACGGCCGGGTGTTCGATCAACACGCTCTCGAGTTCGAAGGGACTGATCCGGTAGTCCGACGCCTTGAACACGTCGTCGGCGCGCCCCACGTAGGTGATGTACCCCTTCTCGTCGATGCTGGCCACGTCACCCGTATGGTAGTAGCCATGGCGCATCACATCGGCGGTCTTCGCCTCGTCGCCCGCATATCCGGCCATGAGCCCCAGCGGACGCTGCGCGAGATCGAGGCACACCTCGCCCTCGTCGGACGGGTTCCCGTCTCCATCGACCAAGGCAATCGCATAGCCGGGCAACGGGCGCCCCATCGAGCCGGGAACGACCGGCTGCCCGGGTGAATTTCCGACCAGCGCCGTGGTCTCGGTCTGTCCGAAGCCATCCCGGATCGTGATGCCCCAGGCCTTCTTGACCTGCTCGATGACCTCGGGATTCAAGGGCTCGCCCGCGCCGATGAGTTCGCGCAGACCCGTACGCACCGAGCCGAGGTCCTGCTGGATCAGCATCCTCCACACGGTCGGTGGTGCGCACAGCGTCGTGACCTCGTACTTCACCAGCACCTCGAGCAGCGCGAGCGCATCGAAGCGTGTGTAGTTGTATAGAAACACGCACGCACCGGCATTCCACGGCGCGAAGAAGCAGCTCCAGGCATGCTTGGCCCAGCCGGGCGAACTGATGTTCATGTGGCGGTCGCCCGGCATCAGGCCGATCCAGTACATCGTCGACAGGTGTCCCACCGGGTAGGACTGGTGCGTATGCTGCACGAGCTTCGGGCGCGAGGTCGTACCGGAGGTGAAGTACAGCAGCAATGGATCGGTCGCACGGGTGGTGCCGTCAGGCTGGAATGCCTCGTCAGCGCTGCGCGAATCCGAGAACCGAAGCCAACCGGCGACGTCGCCACCGACGGCGATTCGCAAATATTCGCCGGGCAAGGCATCGAACTTGGCCGCATGCACGTGACCGGCCACCACATGGCGCACCTGCCCTCGCTCGAGCCGGTCGCGCAGGTCCTCCGGCGTCAGCAGGGTCGTCGCCGGGATCACGACGGCACCGAGCTTCATCGCCGCCAGCATGGTCTCCCACAGCGGCACCTCGTTGCCGAGCATCATCAGGATGCGATCGCCGCGCCGGACCCCTTGCGCACGGAGCCAGTTCGCCACCTGATTGGAGCGGCGCGACATCTCCGCAAAGCTCAGCTTCGCCTCGCCCCCGTCCTCTTCTACGATCCACAGCGCGGGCTGTTCATTGCCTTGTGCAAACACGTCGAAATAGTCGAGCGCCCAGTTGAACGCGTCGAGCTGCGGCCACTGGAAGCCTGCATAGGCGGCCTTGTAGTCGGTACGGTGGGCCAGCAGAAAGTCCCTGGCCTCCAGAAAGCGGCGTGCTTCGGTCATCGGATCCCCTCGGGCGTTCGAACGCAGTGATCAGAAGTCGCCATGCTGCCACATGTCGGCCGTGAAGCGCACGGCGCGGTTACGGCCGGTTTCCTTGGCCGCATACAAGGCCACGTCGGCGTACTTGATGGCCTGCCAGAACCCGTCGGTGTCGCCCGGGAACTCGGCCACGCCGATCGAGATCGTCTTCTCGAGGACCACCCCACCGACGGTCACCTTCATCGCCTGGATCTTCTCCCGAATCTTCTCGGCGACCGCCATCGCCTCTTCGGGCTCCACGTCGAGCAGCAGCACGAGGAACTCCTCGCCGCCGAAACGCACGACCACATCCGATGCCCGCACCGAATTCTTGAGGACGACCGAGGTTTCCTTGAGCAGCAGGTCGCCGGCGTCGTGGCCATGCGTGTCATTGACCTGCTTGAAGTAGTCCAGGTCGCACACCAGCAGGCCGATCTGCTTGCCCCGCCGCAACACGCCGCTGATGAGCTGCTTGGTGTGCTCCTGCAGGAACCGGCGGTTGTACAGGCCGGTCAGCGGATCGATCATCGCCGAATCGCGCAGGGTCTGCATCAGGCGCTTCGCCTCGATGACCGACAGCGACTGGTTGATGTAGGCCTCGGCATTGAACAGCTTGGTCGAGGCATCATCGTCGAGCGACGTCGCGTCTTCGTCCGCGGCAAAGCGCAACTGCACGACACCCAGCGTGTTGCCCCCGGCCATCATCGGCACGCACACGTGCTTGACGCCCTGTTCGGGAACGAAGTGGCGGCAGACTCCCGAGAACTCGAACGAGGACACGTTGTGCCCGGTCTTGACCGCCCGGCACTCCGTACAGTCCCCGAGGATCGCCTCGTCGCAATGCATCTTCGCATCCCCGACCAGCAAGGGGTGGCCGACCCGAATTTCCTTTTTGTTGGCGTTGACTTCGTAGATCGTGTAGTCGGCAATGGCCAGATCGCGCTCGAACACGTCGCCAAGCCGACGATAGACCTCGTCGAGCGACGTATCCTCCTCGATCACCTTCTTGTAGATCGTCATGCCATACACGCGATCCATCAGCGAGTTGAATTTCTTCGACAGCGTGCCGATCTCGTCCTTGGACTTGATCGACACCTTCTTCGCCAGATCGATATCCCCGGTGCTGAGCGACTCGATCTGCCGGATGATCGCGGTGATCGGTTCCTGGAACGCGACGATGATCCAGCGCACGAACAGCAGCAGCAACAGCGACGCGATCCCCATCACCACGATGATCACGTGGACCGACGAGCGGATGATCTGGTAGATGTCCTCGTTCGTCGACCGGTAGTCGTGCGCCACGCGTTCGGCATGGCGCTCGGCGACCCCAATCGCCTCGTAAAGGTGCGCCCCGACGGTGTCGTACGCGCCCATCAGCGTGTCATCGGTGCGCCCCGGTTGCCACTCTCGCTTCTCGAACAGGAACTCGTCAAACGCACGGTCGATCCGGTCGACCAGCAACAGGATCTCCTGCAGGTACCGGATCCCTTCAGGATTCGACTTGGCCATTGTCTGCAGGATGTTCTCGACGAGGGTCACCGAGCTCGCGGCGTTGCTCTGGCGCAGACCCAGTTCGGCATTGACCGATCGAATGGCCTTGATCTGGTCCCGCGCGGACTGAACGGCCCGACCTTCGCGACCGGGTTCGGATTCGAGGATGACCCCGAGATCCCGTTCGAGATTGTGCAGATGACCGAGCACCATTGCCGTGGCCCGGCTGAAGGGAACGGTCTGCTCCGAGACCTGGTGATACTTGTAGTGGAGCGCACTGAGCGAAAACACCGTCACGACCGCCATCGACCCGAACCAGAACAGGGTTCCGATCGCGAACAGCAGGAACTTCCTGCGGATTGGCAGATCGACGAAGGTGAGCAGGCGCAGCAGACGGCGCATCCAGTGCGCATCCGTCTCTTCGGTACGCCGGGAATCCTGGCGCACCACTTGGTCGTCCGACATGGGGAACCACCGATTGCGTTACGGGGAGGTAGCGCATGTTAACCCATTAGACGTAGGTATTAACCCTATACAAACTAGTTCATGTGGAGCACGTCACAGGTACGGAGGCACGGTCGCCTCCGGTCGAAAGCATGCGGCGCAGTTCGGGCACGCACGAACCGCAGGCGGTCCCGCATTTCAGCGTAGTCTGGAGCATGGCGAGATCGGCGCCCGCGACGATGGCCGCCTCGACCGGCGCTTCGCGCACACCGTGGCAGCTGCACACGACGCGGCCGGCAGGCGCCGCCGATCCGGGCAGCCGGTCGACCGGCGCGAACAGCCACGGCCGGATCGGCTCGACCGGTTCACCCGCGCACATCGCCTCGACCAGCCAGTCGAAGGCCGTCGTCTCACCACTCAGGCGCAGCGCCCGCAAGCACACGCCCTCGAGGCAGATTCGCTTGAGCACACCCCGGCGCGCATCTTCGAATACCAGCGCACCCGCTTGCGGCCCGGTACCCAGGCAGGCGTCGACGGCAGCGGTGAGCGCCTCGCCGGGCGGCTCGGAGACCGCCACCCGCAGCCGAACCACCGACCGCTCGTCTCCGACGACGGTCAGCACCGCATGATCGAAACGCGCCAACAGCGGACGCAGCGAAGCCATGCACGCTGCGGCCTCTTCCGGTCCGCCCGCGACACGCGCCCAGGCGCCCTGCCAGCCAGCCGAGAATGCGACGATCGACACGGTCGCGGCCTTGAGCGCCGGCTGCGCCGAGACCGGATCGCAGGCCGGCGAGCTGACCGCGTTGGCGCCGGGCTGCGCCAGCGTGGCCGAACCCCAGTGCATCGGCAGCCATGCCTGTCCCGGCACGAGTGCATCGTCCGCGGCGACCGGCACGACGACCGCGCCGCGACGGTTCTCCACCCGCAGAAGATCCCCCTCGCGCCAGCCGCGGCGCTCGAGGTCGACCGGATGCAGGTGCAGTTGCGGCTGCGGCACGTGGCCGCGCAGCCGCGCCACCCGCCCGCTGCGGCTCATGCCATGCCACTGGTCGCGCAGGCGACCGCTCAACAGCACGAAGGGGCGGCAGGCATCGACCGGTTCGGCAATCGCAGCATGGCGTGGCGGGACCGCAAGCCGGGAAAAGCGGGCGCGCCCGTCGGGGTTCGCGAAGCGCCGGTCACCGAAGAGCCGTGCGGTCCCAGCCGTCGCACCCTCCGGAAACGGCCACTGCTGGGGTCCGGCCCGATCGAGCAAGGCGTGCGACAGCCCGCTCATGTCGCAGTCGCGTCCGGCGGTGAGCGCGACGTGCTCGGCGAACACCGCAGCCTCATCGGCGAACGCGAAGCCGTCGGACGGCACCTGCCCGTCCTCGGCCAGGCGCCGCCCCAGCCGCCGTGCGAACTCCGCCGCGATGCGCCAGTCGGGCCGCGCCTCGCCAGGTGGCGGCACGGCGGCACGCACCCGGGCGACGCGCCGCTCCGAGTTGGTCATCGTGCCCGATTTCTCGCCCCAGCTCGCCGCCGGGAGCAGCAGATCGGCGAAATCGGCGGTCTCGGTATCGGCGTATGCCTCCTGCACGACGACGAACTCGGCGCGCTCCAGCGCGGCGCGGACCTGCGCCTGATGCGGCAGCGAATGCGCCGGATTGGTACACGCGATCCACACCGCGCGCACGTGCCCGTCGGCCATGGCGTCGAACAGCTCCACCGCGGTCAATCCACGCGCAGTCGGCAGGTCGACGCCCCCCCATTCACGCGCGATCTCCGCCCGGTCGTGCGCATCGGCGGGGTCGCGGTGGCCGGGCAGCAGGCTCGCCATCGCGCCGACTTCGCGCCCGCCCATCGCGTTGGGCTGCCCGGTCAGCGAGAACGGACCGGCACCGGCTCGCCCGATCTGCCCGGTGGCCAGATGCAGGTGGATCAATGCAACGTTGTTGGCGACGCCGTGGTGCGACTGGTTGAGTCCCTGGCACCACAGCGAGGTCGCCGCGCGTGCGCGGCCGAAACGTCGCGCCGCCTCGATGATGCGCTCGGCGGGCACGCCGCAGGCAGTGGCCACGCTACCCGGCGAGTACTCGGACAGGCGTTCGCGCAAGGCCTCGAACCCTTCGGTGTGGGAGCGCACGAACGCGCGGTCGACGAGGTCTTCCCACAGCAGCACGTGGAGCATCGCGTTCAAGACCAGCAGGTCCGTCCCGGGCGCGATCTGCAGGTGCAGGTCGGCCAGTTCGGCCGTCTCGGTGCGGCGCGGATCGATGACGGTGATCGTTTGCCCGGGATGCTCCCGGCGCGCCGCCTCGATGCGCCGGAACAGCACCGGATGCGCCCAGGCGGTATTCGACCCTGCGATCAGCAGGTGGTCCGCCAGCTCGAGATCGTCGTAGCAGCCCGGCACGCTGTCTGCACCGAGCGTGGCCTTGTGGCCGGCCACCGCGCTCGACATGCACAGGCGCGAGTTCGAATCGATGTTGTTGGTGCCGACCAGCGCGCGCGCGAGCTTGTTGAAGACGTAGTAGTCCTCGGTGAGCAGCTGGCCCGAGACGTAGAAGGCCACGGCATCGGGACCGTGGCGCCGGATCACGTCGGCGAAGCGCTCGGCGGCGACATCGAAGGCCGCATCCCAGCCGACGCGGGTGCGCGGTTCGCCACGGGCGCGACGCAATTCGGGATGCAGCGCACGGCCGGCCGGCCCGGCGCTCAGGTGCAGCGTCGCGCCCTTGGAGCACAGGCGGCCGGCATTGGCCGGGTGGTCGGGGTCGCCGCGTACGCCGACGATCTGCCCGCCACGATGCTCGATGATCACGCCGCAGCCGGTACCGCAGTAGCAGCATACGCTGTGCGTCTCCTCCAAAGGGGGAAGTTGCCGGGCATTCATCGCGTGCCTCCCGCTCAAGCGTCCCCAAGATCGAGCCACACCGTGCCCCCCTGGATGCGCGTCGCGAAGCGTTCGGCGCACCCATGATCGGGTGCGCAGGCTTCACCGCTGTCGAGCGCGACGTTCCAGCTGTGCAACGGGCAGGTCACGCGCGCGGCGGCGCCGCTGCCGTGCACGATGCCCTGCGACAGCGGCCCGCCCCGGTGCGGACAGGCGTCACGCAACGCGAACACCGTTTCGCCATCGGCCCGGAAGACCGCGATCGCACCGTCCGGGTGCTCGACGACACGAGCGCCGAGCAGCGGGATCTCGTCGAGCGGACATACTTCATGCCAGGTGCTCATGGCGCTTCTCCTTCGCAGGGGCTTGCAGGCGGATGGGTTCGAACTGGCGCCGCAGCGTCGGCGCCTGCTGCGCCGCCCACGGATCGGGTGCATCGCGCAGCGCGAAAAGCAGACGCTCGTGCAGCGTCCGGCGTCCGGCAACGTCGTCGACGATGCGCGCACGCACGGCGTCCAGGCCGACCCGTTCGACGTAGTGGCAGGTCCGCTCGAGGTAGAAGCCTTCCTCGCGGTAGAGCTGCAGGAAGGCGCCGGTGACCTCCTTGACCTCCTCTTCGGTGGCGACCTTGCACAGGAAGCGGGCGACCTCGGTCTTGATCCCGCCGTTACCGGCGACATGGATCTCGAAGCCGGAGTCCACCCCGACGATGCCCACGTCCTTGATGCCCGCCTCGGCGCAGTTGCGCGGGCAGCCCGAGACCGCGAGCTTGACCTTGTGCGGCGACCACATGCCGAACAGCATCCTCTCGAGCTGGACACCCATGTCCATCGAGCGCTGGGTGCCGAAGCGGCAGTGTTCGGAACCGACGCAGGTCTTCACGGTCCGCAAACTCTTGCCGTAGGCGTGCCCGGACACCATTCCGGCCTTGCCGAGATCGGCCCAGATCGCCGGCAGATCGGCCTTCTTCACCCCCAGCAGGTCGATGCGCTGCCCGCCGGTGACCTTGAGCGTGGGCACCGCGTACTTCTCGGCCGCATCCGCGATCGCACGCAATTCGCCCGGGGTGGTGAGGCCGCCCCACATGCGCGGCACGACCGAATAGGTGCCGTCCTTCTGGATGTTGGCGTGGGCCCGCTCGTTGATGAAGCGGCTTTGCGGATCGTCCTGCGCCTCGTGCGGCCAGGTGGACAGGAGATAGTAGTTGAGCGCCGGACGGCAGGTCGCGCAGCCGTTGGGCGTCTTCCAGTCCAGCGCCTGCATCACCGCCGGAATCGACAGCAGCTTGCGCTCCCGGATCTCTGCGCGCACCTCGGCATGGGTGTGTTCGGTGCATCCGCACACCGGCTTGGCGTGTTTGTCCTGCGCCTGGTAGGCGCCGCCTACGGTCGACGCGAGGATCTGCTCGACCAGGCCGGTGCATGAACCGCAGGAACTGGACGCCTTGGTGTGCTTGCGCACCTCTTCCAGCGAGAACAGGCCCTTCTCCTTGATCGCCTGGACGATCGTTCCCTTGCACACGCCGTTGCAGCCGCAGACCTCGGCACTGTCGGGCAGTGCGGCTGCCCGGTTCTGACCCTGGTGCCCGGAATCCCCCAGATGCGACTGGGCAAAGCCCTGGCCGAACATGAGGTGGTCGCGCAGCGCGGCCACGTCACGACCCTCGCGCAGCAGCTCGAAGTACCAGGCCCCGTCGGCCGTATCCCCGACCAGCACCGCGCCGGCCAGGCGATCGTCCTTGAGCACGAGCTTCTTGTAGACGCCGCCGGCCGGGTCGGACAGCACGATCTCGTCGCAGCCCTCGCCGCCGCCGAAGTCGCCGGCCGAAAACACGTCCACCCCGGTCACCTTGAGCTTGGTCGAGGTCACCGAGCCGGCGTAGCGGCCGATGCCGAACCCGGCCAGATGGTTCGCGCACACGCGCGCCTGCTCGAACAGCGGCGCCACCAGGCCGTAGGCGGTGCCGCGATGGTTCGCGCATTCTCCCACCGCATAGATACGCGGGTCGGTCACCGTCTGCAGCGTGTCGGTGACGACGACGCCGCGATCGCAGTGCAGCCGCGCCGACTCGGCCAGCACCGTGTTCGGGCGAATCCCTGCCGACATCACCACCAGCGCGGCAGGCAGCTCGGTGCCGTCGGACAGGTGCAGCGCCGCCACGCGGCCGTCCGGCCCCGCCGTCAGCGCGCGCGTGCTCGCCCCCAACCGGAAGCGGATGCCGCGGGCCTCGAGCGAGGCCTGCAGCAGAGCCGCCGCGGACCGGTCGAGCTGGCGTTCCATGATCCACTCGGCCAGGTGGACGACGGTCACCTCCATGCCGCGCTGGACCAGGCCGTTGGCCGCTTCCAGACCGAGCAGTCCGCCGCCGACGACGACCGCGTGGCGGAACCGGCCGGCGGCCTCGATCATCGCCTCGGTGTCGGCGATGTCGCGGTACGCGACCACGCCGGGCAGCTCGCGACCCGGCACCGGCGGAACGAACGGGACCGAGCCGGTCGCCAGCAGCAGGCGGTCGTACGGGGCGCAGGTGCCGTCGTCGGCGCGCACGGTGCGGCGCACCCGGTCGATCTCGACCACGCGGCGACCGGTGTGCAGCGTGATGCCGCGCTGCGCATACCAGTCGAAGTCGTTGAGCACGATGTCCTGCAGCGTCATCTCGCCGGAGAGCACCGGCGAGAGCAGGATGCGGTTGTAGTTGCCGTGGGGCTCGGCGCCGAACACCGTGATGTCGTAGCGGTCCGGCGTGTGCCGGAGCAGCTCCTCCAGGGTCTTGACCCCGGCCATGCCGTTGCCCACGAGCACGAGTCGCTGTCTGACCATGATCGCCTCCTTATGCTGCGGCCCGCAGCTGCTTCTGGTACAGGAACTCCATGATCGCGGCGCGGTACTCGCCGAACTGCGCATCGTGCGCAAGCGCGATCCGGTCGCGCGGACGCTCCAGGCCGACCTCCAGGATCTCGCCGATCGTCGCCGCCGGACCATTGGTGAGCATCACCACCCGGTCCGACAGCAGGACCGCCTCATCGACGTCGTGCGTGACCATCACCATCGTCGCCCGGGTCGCCGCGAGGATGCGCATCAGCTCATCCTGCAGCGTAGCGCGCGTGAGTGCGTCCAGTGCCCCGAAGGGCTCGTCCATGAGCAGGATGCGCGGCTGCATCGACAGCGCGCGGGCGATGCCGACGCGCTGCTTCATGCCGCCCGAGATCTCGTGGGGATGCTTGTGCTCGGCGTGCGACAGGCCCACCAGCGCCAGCGCCTCGCGCGTGCGTTCCTTGAGCCGGGCGCGGCTTTCGCGGCGCCCGAACACCCGCTCGACGGCGAGATGGACGTTGTCGAAGCAGGTCAGCCAGGGCAGCAGCGAGTGGTTCTGGAATACGACCGCGCGTTCCGGTCCGGGACCGTCGATCTCGCGCCCCTCGCACAGCATCACGCCCGTGCTCGGTACGGTCAGGCCGGCGATGAGGTTGAGCAGCGTCGACTTTCCACAACCCGAGTGCCCGATCAGCGAGACGCTCTCGCCCTCGAGGATGTCGAGCCGGATGTCGCGCAGCGCGACGAAATGCCCCGCGCGGGTGTCGAAGGACTGGGTGACGTCGTCGATCTGTACGATCTTCTTCATGGCGGCCTCCGTCAGCGTCCTTCGTAGGTGAAGCGGCGCGCGATCAGCATCAGCACCTGTTCGAGCAGCAGGCCGACGATGCCGATCACGAAGATCGCGATCAGGATGTGCTCGACCTTCAGGTTGTTCCATTCGTCCCACACCCAGAAACCGATCCCCACGCCCCCGGTCAGCATCTCGGCCGCTACGATCACGAGCCAGGCCGTGCCGATCGACAGGCGGATGCCGGTGAGCATGTAGGGCAGCACCGCCGGGAACAGGATGCGGGTGAACACCTTCCATTCGGAGAGCTTGAGCACACGCGCCACGTTCAGGTAGTCCTGCGGCACGCGGGTCACCCCCTGCGCGGTGTTGAGGATCATCGGCCAGATCGAGCAGATGAAGATGGTCCAGATCGCGGCCGGGTCGGCGCGCTGGAACACCAGCAGCCCGATCGGGAGCCAGGCCAGTGGCGAGACCGGGCGCAACAGGCTGATGATCGGACCGAGCATGCGCGACAGCATCGCGAAGCGGCCGAGCAGGAAGCCGGCCGGAATGCCGACCAGCGCAGCGATGCCGAAGCCGATGCCGACGCGCTCGAGCGAGGCCAGCACGTTCCAGCCGATCCCCTGGTCGTTGGGTCCGTCGATGTAGAACGGCTCGGCGAACAGCACCACCGCGGCCTCCCAGGTCTGGAGCGGTCCCGGCAGGCCGCCGCCGTTCATCGTCGCCAGATGCCAGATCCCGATCAGGATCGCCATCCCGACCACCGGTGGCAGCATCGCCTGGCCGGCCGCGGTGGCCCATTGCATGATCCGCGCCCCGCCGCCGCCTGCGGCCGGCACGGAAGCGGCCAGCGGCGGCGCGGGCTGGCGGCGCACACGAGGCCGGGCTGCGGGGGCGGCAGAGGCCGCCGGTTCGGGAACCGGGGACTCCGTGCCCCCGTTGTCGATGCCGAGTGCGTTCATGTGCATGCCCTCCGTCGGTTGCCGTTCACACCCGGATCGCAAAACCGGCCGCGTAGGCCGCCGGATCGCTTCCGTCCCACACCACTCCGTCGACCAGGGTCGCGCTGCGCAGCTCGGCCGCAGGCACCGCGACGCCGACCGCCTCGGCCGCCTGGCGGTAGATGTCGACCCGGTTGATCGCACGCGCGACGCCCGCGTAGTCGGGATCCGCATCGAGCAGGCCCCAGCGCCGGTGCTGGGTGAGGAACCACATCCCGTCCGACAGGTAGGGGTAGTTCACCGCGCCGTCGTTGAAGAAGCGCATCGGACGGGGGTCCTGCCACGACTTGCCCAGCCCGTCCTCGTAGCGGCCGAGGATGCGCCCTTCGATGACCTCCACATCGGTATTGACGTAGGAGCGGGCCGCGATGACCCGCGCGGTTTCCTGCCGGTTGGCGTCGCTCGCGTCGATCCAGCGCGAAGCCTCCAGCACGGCGGCGGTCAGCGCACGCGCGGCGTTCGGGTGCTTCGCTACCCAGGCGTCGGTGGTGCCGAGGATCTTCTCCGGGTGCTCCGGCCACACGTCCTGGCTGGTCGCGACCGAGAACCCCACCCGGTCGATGATCGCGCGCTGGTTCCACGGCTCTCCGACGCAGAAGCCGTGCATGTTGCCGACCCGCGCATTGGCCACCATCTGCGGCGGCGGGACGACGATGGCCTTGACGTCGCGGAAGGGATGGATGCCCTGGGCCGCCAGCCAGTAGTAGAGCCACATCGCATGGGTGCCGGTCGGAAAGGTCTGGGCGAAGGTGTAGGTGCCGGGGGCGCTCGCGGCCACGACCTTCGCGAGCGAGGCGCCGTCGGTTGCACCGAGCGCGCGCATCTGCTCGGACAGGGTGATGCCCTGCCCGTTGTTGTTGAGCGTCATCAGGTTGGCCATCGGCGTCTTCGGACCGCCAACGCCCAGGTGCACGCCATAGACCAGCCCGTAGAGCACGTGCGCCGCGTCGAGTTCGCCCGACAACAGCTTGTCGCGCACCGCCGCCCAGCTCGCCTCCTTGCTCGGCACGATCCGAATCCCGTGCTTCTCGTCGAACTTCTTCACCGCGGCCATGACCACCGATGCACAGTCGGTCAGCGGAATGAAGCCGACGCGGATCTCGCGCTTTTCCGGCGCGTCCGACCCGGCGGCATGCAGCAGGCCCGGCACTAGGCCCTCGGCCACCGCAGCAGCCCCCATCGCGGCCGAGGCCTTGACGAACCCGCGGCGCGACAGCCCGGGGAATTTGCGTGTCTCGTGATGCATCGTCGACTCCTTTTGCTGGGTCCTGAACGAACAACGGCGCCACATTTCCAGGCCGCCGCCAAAGCAGCCGGGAAATGGGCGCCGTTGCCCTCGATCAATCAGTACCGAACCGCCGTTGGTTCCGTGCTGCCTTGCTCAATGCACAAGGCGTGCCAGGTACTCAGAATGCCGGTGGATGCCTGTAGCCACGGGCCTTATGGCGATCCGGCGCACGCTTCAGCGCACCCTGCAGGCGCACTATTGCAGTGCAGCAAAACCCAGGCCCGCACAGCGCGGGTGCGAAGCCCGTTCAATTCCCTGCGCCAGGCTCGAAGAGTCCGGCAAGCGCCAGGACCGTGCCGGCGACCTCGGCGAGGCGGCGGTTCTGCTCCATCGCCGTGCGGCGCAGCAGGCGGTACGCCTGCTCTTCGCCGAGGCCCTGGTGGCGCATCAACAGCCCCTTGGCCCGCTCGACCAGCTTGCGCTCGTCGAGTGCCTTGCGCACCACGCTCAACTCGTCGCTCATCGCCTGCAGCCGCCGCGACTGTTCCTGGACCAGATCGAGGATCGAGCGTCCGAGCTGCGGCCCCAATCCTTCCGCAGCGAGCATGCCACCACTCGTTCCGCTGGCCGGATCCAGGAAGACGGCAACCGGGGCGGCGGGCGGTGCGTCGGTCGCCAGCGCCTGCGGATCGGCGTCATGGCCGGCCAGCGCGGCCCGTGTCTGCACGATCCGATCCCTACACAGCGTGCCGAGCGCGTCTGCCAGCGTCTGCTCGATGTCGCGCATGGCATCGATGCGCCGGCTGGCCAGCTCGAACCAGCGCTCCCCCTCGTCGGCGGCGATCGCGCCGGCTCCCGCGCCGCCGCTGGCCGCGATGCGGCGCAGCCGCTCCAGCCCGGCCAGCGACTGATCGGCGCCGACATCCTGCCAGCGTGCGCGCTCGTTGGGGCGGGCCAGGTCCGCGAACAGGTCGAAGCAACGCTCCTGCGCGTCGATCAGGTAGGCCAGACGCTGCCGGTGGGCCTCGTCGAAGCGGCCGGCGGCGAACCCCGCCGCTCCGGCGGCCCGCTCCTGGCCCGCCAGCTCCTTGCCCTGCATGAAGTTGAACAGTGCCGCCAGCGCACGCGAGATGTCAGGGTCGGTCGCAGTGTCGGCGGCCTCGAACACCACGGCCAGCAAGCCGCCGATCAGGCGGGTCAGCGCCTCGCCGGCCTCCCGGGCGTCTACCTCGCGCGCCAGGATGCGCGTGCGCAGGGCCGGCAGGCCATCCATCCCGTAGAGGACCTGGGCGATCCGCGTAAACAGGCGCACGCCGCTTGCGGTCCGCCGCTCGTCCATGTCCAGCCGTTCGAAGGCGACGCGCAGTGCCTGCTCGCAGCGCACGCCGTCCTCGACCGCCGGCGCCAGCGCCGCAGCGAAGCGCGCCTCGCTCGATGCCAGGTGCAGGTTGGACAGGCCACGCTCGCGCTGCAGCGCGTGGACGAAGGCGCCGATGTCGCCGACCAGGCCGCAGGTCACCGCGAGCTGTTCCAGCCCCCGGATCTCACATTGCCGCGCCGCCCGCAGAAAGTCGAGTGCCGCACTCATTCCGAACTCCCGTTCCGCGGGCCCGCACGGCCCGCTTCCAGGCACGAAGCAATCACCGTGCCCGAGACACCCTTGCCGACGGGTTGACATGCGGCACGCGCACGGACCAAGCTCGACCGG
>JBJHDM010000010.1:0-78381 GCA_050486545.1 Rhodocyclaceae bacterium
CGGTCGGGCTGGCCCGCGATGTGGGTCAGGATCAGGGTGCCGTAGTCGGTGAGTTTGCTGATGCGCAGCATGGCGATTCACCTTCGTATGCAGGATTTGCTTAAATCGTACTAAAATAGTACTAGTTAAGTCAAGGCCTGGATGCCGTGCGGAATACGTGCTTGGATGACGCTGCGAACTTCCCGCGCGCGGGCGGTTCAAACAGCACTCGTTCCTGGAATCACGACAATGACTGGACTGTTACGAACTTGCCGGCTCGGGATCCCCGGGGCGCTGCTGATCGTTGCGGCGGCGCTGCTGTTGCCGTTCGGCTCCGCGGTCAAGGCGGAAGAGGTGGATGGGGGGCGACTGGCAACGGCGACCTTTGCCGGGGGCTGTTTCTGGTGCATGGAGCCGCCGTTCGATGCGCTCGAAGGCGTGGTCTCGACCACGTCCGGGTACACGGACGGGCATACCGAAAATCCCACCTACAAGGAAGTCACGACCGGAAAGACCGGCCATACGGAGGCGGTGCAGGTAGTCTATGACCCGGAAAAGGTCAGCTTCGAGACCCTCGTCGACGTCTTCTGGCGAAACATCGATCCGACCGATGCGGGCGGGCAGTTCTGCGACCGTGGCAGCCCGTATCGCGCCACGCTGTTCTATCACGATGAGGCGCAACGCGAGATCGCCGAGCGTTCGAAGGCGGCGCTCGAAGCCGATCGTCCGTTCAAGGACCCGATCGTCACGCCGGTCGTGGCAGCCAGCACCTTCTATCCCGCCGAGGAATACCACCAGGACTATTATCTCAAGAACCCGATTCGTTACCGGTACTACCGCAATGGCTGCGGTCGCGACCGGCGCTTGAACGAGTTGTGGAATCCTTCCTGACCCGGACCTGAGGAGAGCCCGATGAAACGGCGAATTTTCCTGGCAGGCCTGGTCGGCGCAACGGCCTTTACCACCTTTCGCGTGCTCGCATCGATGCAGGATGCGCGAGGAGTCCCGATGATCGAAAAAATCGAACGCAGTGAAGACGAATGGAAGCAGTTGCTCACGCCGGAGCAATATCGGGTGCTGCGTCGAGAGGGGACCGAGCCGGCCTGGAGCAGTCCGTTGAATGCGGAGAAGCGTGAAGGCCTCTACGTGTGCGCCGGCTGCGACCTGGAGTTGTTTACGTCGGAAATGAAGTATGACAGCGGCACCGGCTGGCCGAGCTTTTTCACGACGCTGCCGGGCGTGTTCGGCCTCAAGCGCGATTTCAAGCTGATCCTCCCGCGCATGGAATACCACTGCATCCGCTGCGGCGGGCATCACGGCCACGTCTTCGACGACGGGCCCCCGCCCACGGGCAAGCGCTGGTGCAACAACGGCCTTGCGCTGCGTTTCGTTCCCGCCGGACACGGCTAAGGTTCGATCGGCGGCTCGGGTGAGTCCTCGTGCCGCGCGTTGCGTTGCGCGCGCCGCTTGCGGTGGGCGCTGCGGTGCTGATGCAGGTCGATCACGATCTTGAATGCGATCAGGATCATCAGTGCTGGTGCGGCCGAGCCGCCGCCCGATCCGATCACCGCGAAGCTTCCCGCCAGGATCGCGATGTGCAGGGCGGCGATACGCTTGTAGGGGTCGAACATAATGTCGTCGGCGTCCCGCCCGGCGTCTTCCTTGCCGATGAAGTGGTGGACCACGGTGGAAATTCCGTGGCTGACGACGAAGGCCGCGAGCGGGAAGAGCAGCAGCCCGGGTGCGTGCAGGGCGATCCAGTCGAACAGGTTCCACAGCACGCCGAACGGGAACATCCCCTCGTCAATGGAACCGAACGCGTCCGGCTCCTCGCTGCCGAGCGAGGAGATCATGAGGATGAAGATCCCATGGCCGGCGCAGAAGAACGAATAGTGGAAGGTGAAGAACGCGCTCGGGAACAGGGCCTTGAACCCCCCGGCGTGCAGCATGCGCAGCAGCGTGAAAGCGCCGACGACCAGGTTCTCCATCCAGTACAGGAGCAACAGGTTGCGGGCATCCCAGCCGAAAAAGAGCACCCCGAAGAGCGGGATCAGGTTGGCGACGACCAGGGCCTGGACCGGCAGCCGGTCACGTGTCGAAAGGCTGCCTTGGGCGTCGAATGCGGCCGGGTCGGCGATCTCCAGGGCGGCCTCGTCGGTTTCGATCTCGGGTGAAGGAATCTCCTCGATGGTGGGATCGGGTTCGATGGTGACATGAGCGATGCTGCGCAGGGCCGTTCCGATCGTGTGCAGCAGCTCGGTTTCGGCTGGCGTGACCCGCCCGTCGTGCCGCGCGACCACGGCCAGTGCGCGCAGGAGGGCGTCGCGGAAGGGCTGGGCCGTGGCGGCGAGGGCATCCAGGGCCTGGTCGATCGCACGTGCCCGGATCGCGGAAATCGGGACCAGGGTTCCCAGGCCGTCGAGGGGTGCGGCCGCCACGCCGCGTGCGAAGGCTTCCGCGACCACCGGCTCGCTGTGATGTCCGGCGTTCGCGACTACGCTCAGGAGCAGGGTGCAGTGGCGGCGCAAGGGGCCGACTTCGGTTCTTGTCGGACGGGCCGAACGCGGGGCCTGGAGCGTATCGCCGAGCAATCTGGCGAACAGGTATTCGGTCAGCGACACGCCCCCGTTGGCATGGATCAGCGCGTCGACCGTCGCAAGTAGGCGTCCGGCGTCGGCGGCCTGCAGCCCGGCCAGGCGGGGCAGCGTCGATTCGAGCAGGGGCAGGCGTTGCCCGCGGCCGAGACGGTCGACGCGTGCGGCCTCGCGCTCGACCTGCCGTGCCACGGCTTCGCCGAGGTCGGAGCGGATCCGCTGCACCTGGCGCTCCCGGGCATCCGGGTTGCGGAGCAGGAACAGCGCGAGCGCGCGCGCCTGTGCATCGATGTCGTCGCAGTGGAGATCCTCGATCGAGAGGGAAAGCGTTCCGTCGCTCATCGCGCCGAGCCGCTGACCGGGTCGGGATCCGCAAGCGCGCACAGTGCGTTGGCGATCGATGGCCCCATGGTGATGGCATTGGTCGGATGCGCGATGCAGTCGGTGCTCCAGACCTGCGCGACGCCGGCATCGCGAACGAGTTCGAGTGCCCCGTCGGCGAACAGCGCGTGCGTCACCGCGAGATCCACCGAGGCGGCGCCACGGTCGAGCATCAGGCGGGCGGCGGTCGCGACGGTATGGCCGGTGCTCGCTACATCGTCGAGCAGGACGACGTGGCGTCCCGCGAACGGAACGTCCGGGAGTGCGATGTCCACGCTGCGATCGCCGAGCCGGACCTTGCGACACACGGCGTGGTCGAGACCGTGCCGTCGGGCCGCAGTGGCGACCCACTGGGCGGACTCCGCGTCGGGTCCCACGAGCAGCGGCCGCTCGCGCCGGGTCACGACCAGGTCTGCCAGTACCGGAGCGCCGGACAGGACGGTGGCCTGCCCGACCGGTACCGCCTCCTCCAGTCGTGCAATTCGATGCAGATGCGGGTCGACCGTGACCAGCGCATCGAACAGTCCGGCGAGAAACCTACCGACGATGCGCTGACTCACCGCCTCTCCGGGCGCAAACGCGACGTCCTGGCGCATGTAGGCGAGATAGGGTGCGACGAGGGTGAGGTGGCGTGCGCCGAGTTCGCGTGCACTGCCGGCGGCGAGCAACAGTTCGACGAGCTTCTGGTTCGGATGGTCCAGCGTGCGAAGCACCACGACCCGCTCGGGCAGGGTGGCCGGAAGGCGCAGCCGGATCTCACCGTCGGGAAATCGATGCCGCGCGATCGTCCGCAACTCGAGGCCGGCGGCGTCCGCGATCGCGGCGGCGCGGTCGGACGCGTCCTCGAAGCACAGCAGGACCCCGGTCGTCGCCATCAGAACTCCACGAAGACGTGCGGCACCTCGTCCGCCGCCCCGGTCTGGAAGCCCGAAGCCTTCTCGCAGGCCTGGCGGGCGAACTCCAGATCCGCTGCATACGCGGCATGGACCCGATACAGCGGTTCGCCCGCCACGACCGCTTCGCCGAGCTTTCGAAACAGGTCGACCCCCGCCCCCTTGACCTTGGGCGCTCCGGCAAAGCGTGCGATGCGCGCGATCTGCAAGTTGTCGATGCCGGTCACGACGCCGTCGCGGGGTGCGGGCACCGTGAAGCTGAGGCTGCCCAGGTCGGGGTTGTGATGGTCGAAGCCACGGCCGCCCTGCGCGCGGATGATCGCGTCCATCTTCGCCAGTGCGCGGCCCGAGTCGAGGATGTCGCGGGCGATTGCGAAGCCATCTCCGCCGCGCACGTCCGGGTCGAACTCGAGCATGCGCCCGGCCAGACGCAATGCTTTCTGCCGCAGGTCGTTGGGTGCGCGTGGATCGTTCTCGAGCACGCGCATCGCGTCGCGCGCTTCGAGGATCGGTCCGACGCCGTTGCCGATCGGCTGGCGTCCATCCGTGATGACCACGTCGAGGACCAGTCCGATACGGCCGGCCACGTACTCGAACAGCTTTCGCAGGCGCTGCGCTTCGGGCATCGAGCGCACCTTGGCACTCGGACCCACCGGAATGTCCAGGACCAGATGGGTCGAGCCGGCGGCGATCTTCTTCGACAGGATCGAGGCGACCATCTGGCCGGGCGAGTCGATCGAAAGTGGCCGTTCGACCGAGATCAGCACATCGTCGGCGGGGGACAACTGCGCGGTCCCGCCCCAGGCGAGACAGCCGCGCAGCGCACGCACGATGTTCGCCATCTGTTCGAACGTGAGTTCGACGTTGGCGAGTACTTCCATGGTGTCGGCGGTGCCCGCCGGGGAGGTGATCGCGCGCGACGAGGTCTTGGGGCACAGCATGCCGTGCGCGGCGACGATGGGCACGACCAGCATCGAGGTGCGATTGCCCGGGATGCCGCCGATGCAGTGCTTGTCGACGACCAGACGTTCCTGCCAGTCGAGATGGCGTCCCGATGCGGCCATCGCATCGGTCAGGAAATACACCTCTTCGCGGTCCAGTTCGCCCTGGTTGGAGGCGACGACAAAGGCGGTCAGTTCGATCTTCGAATAGCGGTGCTCGGCGATGTCTCGCACGATCGCGCGAAAATCCTCGGCGCCGAGCCGTTCACCGGCGATCTTGCGGTGCAGGGCGGGCATCGATCCGGGTTGTTCGGCCTGGGAGACGCTCGCGGGATGTCCATCGGAGACGTCGAGCTGGGCAAACGCGTCTTCCGACAGGCCCAGCTCCCGGCATCCGACGATGTTCTCGTCGTCCACGACGTTCAGCGTGGCGAGGATCCGGCGCCCGTTGGCGCGGATCTCGACCTTCGACAGGGCCTGGAACCCCTCGGCTCGATAGACGGGGCACTCCCGGTGCAGGTAGGCCACGTTCTCGCGGTAGGTGTCGATCGCCACCCGGCGAAGCGCCAGTTCGGAGGGCTCGGTGTCGGGCCTCGCTGCGGCCGTATCGGCAGCCGGGTCGGGGCAGGGGTCGGGGCAGGGATCGGGGCGGGGCTCGCTCATGTCCGGAAGAGTACACGCTGGGCCCTCGTCCGGTATACGCAGGGGCGACGATCGGCCGTAAACCCCGACTCGCCGGCTTGCCACTTCAAGCAGCGTAAGGCATCGCGGACAGTGAAATCACCAATAGACGCAGCCGGGCATGGATGCTTCCATGCCCGTTGTACGGTTCCGGCAATGCCGGCTCGGGAGGGATCATGAAGAATCTGAGCTTTCGACTGAAACTTCTCGTCGTGCTGGTCTCTGCCGTGGCCGGCCTGGCCGTGCTCCTTGCAGTCGCCTTCAACGGCTTGCGCCTCCAGGGGTTGACCAATGAAGAGGCCCAGCGGCTGGCGCGGCTCAGCGGGCAGCTCAACGGTCTGGCGATCGATGCCTTGCGGCTTCGCCAGGCCATCCACGATCTCGACGATGCGACGCTTCCCGCATACCTGAATGCGCTGGCCACGCAGCAGGCGGAGCTGCCGAGAATGCGCGATCGCGACCTCGCCACGCTCGAGGGCTCGCGCATTGCCGACCAGGTGGGCGCCTACTATGCCCAGTACGATCGCTTCCTGAGTTTGTCGCGGGAGGTCGCGGGCCTGAACCAGCAGGTCGGCTTCACGCGCACCACCGGCGTTCGCGGCCAGGTCGGCCAGATCGGTGATCGGTTCAATACGCCGGTGATCGCATTCAGCGCGGCGCGCGACAACCTGGCCGCCTTGCGCGAGGCCGAATTCGATGTCGTACAGAACGCCTCCGACGAGAACCAGCAGCGTTTCCGGGAGCGCTACGATGCCTTCGTCGCCGATCTGCACGCGATCGGTCAGTTCAACCGCTTCGGTGAGGTCGTGACCGAATACCTCTCGAACGTGGAACAGGCGATTTCGCTCAACGCCGCCAGGAATTCGAGTCGGGAGGCGCTTGCGGGCCAACTGGTGCAGCTCGATGAAATGCAGAACCGGTTGATCCAGGAAATGAGCCACCTCACGGACGAGGCCCGTGCCGATGCCGAACGCAGTTCGAACCAGGCCATGGCGACCCTGTTCGGTGTCGGCGTCTCGATGGTGATCGCGGTCGTCCTCGTGATTCTCTGGATCACGGTCAGCGTGCGCGGCACCTTGCGGAGCATCACCGAGGACCTGAGCCGGATCCGTGCGGGGGACCTGACGGCGAGGCTGCCGGTGAATCGCCGGCGCAACGACGAATTCGATGCACTCAGCGAGGCGGTCAATGGAATGGCCGAAGGCCTCGTCGCCCTGGTTGGCGACGTCGTGCGCTCGGCGGACAACACGGGCCGGATGATTCACGAACTCAATCGCGAGATCGGCAGCCTCAACCAGAGCAACCGGCTGGTCAACGAGCAGGTCGGTTCGGCCGCGAAGCGAACCGAGGAGATCTCCGAGGTCATCGGCCATGTGGCGCACACCACCGACGATCTCAACGAGAAGGCCGATCAGACCTACCGCGCCGCCGCCGACGGATCCGAAACCCTGGGCCAGGCACTGTCCAGCCTGAAGGATACCGGGCGGGTCGTGCGCGACACCCATGACAAGCTGAAACAGCTCGGGACCTTGTCTACCGATATCGACAGCGTGATCGGGATGATCAACGAACTGGCGAGCCAAACCAATTTGCTGGCGCTCAATGCGGCCATCGAGGCGGCACGGGCCGGCGATGCCGGGCGGGGATTTGCGGTGGTGGCCGACGAGGTGCGGACGCTGGCCGAGCGCACGGTGCTCGCGACGGGACGGATCACCGAGATCGTCGATTCGATCAAGGGGTCGATCGGCGGGGCACTCCATACCATGGTCGAAGCGCAGACCCATCTGGACGGCGTGGAAGCGCACAGCGGGCAGGCCGGTGAAGCGATGCTCGGGATCGAGAGCCGTGCGCAGGACAGCGCCGGTTTCGCAGAGCAGATGGCCCGGATGATCGGCGAGGCGTCGGCCTCCGCCCGTCAGATCAGCGAGGACATGGATCGGGTGGCCCAGCGCGTGCGCTCCGATTCGGCGTCGATCGGCTCGATTACGAGCAGCGCCGATCGCGCGGCGGCGCTGCTCGCCGACTTGAACCGCAAGGCGGGGACCTTCGTGGTGCAGTGAGGCGGCTGCGGGCCGCAACGCACGTGACATCCCGGGGGGCGGCGTCTCCGGTTGGGCGATGCCGGTCGGACGCTTCAGTCGTACAGCAGGAAGTCTCGCCGCTGCCGCGCCCAGTCCGTCTCGTCTGCGCATGCCAGCCCGTCCAGATCGGCCGGAACCGCCCGCGCGTCGTCCACCCACTCGCGCAGGATCGGCCCTCCGTTGATGAGGTCGATCGCGAGGCGATCGTGCTCGTACTCGTAGGCAAAATCGCGCCACAACGGATAGTCCGGCCGGAGCCGGCGAAGCGCCTTGAAGGCGAGCGCCTGCAGGCGCCATGGCCGAAAGGCTTCGTGGTCGTAGAGGCCGGGATCCTCGACGTGGATCTGAAGGCCGCTGCACAGCGCTCCGGCGTGTTTGTGGAAGGTCGGCTCGAACCAGCATTCGCGCAGGCGGCAGCCGTCGAGCCATTGCGGTGCGAGGGCATGCATCTCGGCGAGCAAGGCGCGTGCGTTGAGGTCTGGCGCGCCGAACAGCTCCAATGGCCGGGTGGTGCCCCGGCCCTCCGACAGCGTGGTGCCTTCGAGCATCACGGTGCCCGCGTAACAGCGCGCCATCGAAAGGTTGGGCGCGTTCGGGCTGGGGTTGACCCACGTGCGCTCGTGTATCGGCCAGCCGAAGCCGGGCCCGTCCTGCGGCACCCACCCCCGCATCGTGACGACCTCGCATTCCACGTCGAGGCCGAGCGTTGCGACGAACCAGCGGGCGAGCTCGCCCATCGTCATCCCGTGGCGCATCGGCATCGCTCCGGCGCCGACGAAACTCTCCCAGCCGGCGCGCAGGATCGTGCCCTCGACCGGGCGTCCGGCCGGATTCGGCCGGTCCAGCACCCAGACGGCCTTGCCGTGCGCGGCGGCCGCTTCGAGCACGTAGCGCAAGGTCGTGATGAAGGTGTAGATGCGGCAGCCGAGATCCTGCAGATCGACGAGCAGCACGTCGAAGTGCGTCATCATCGCGTCGGTCGGACGGCGCACCGTCCCGTACAGGCTGAAGACCGGAATGCCGTGGATCGGGTCGACGAAGTCGCGCGACTCGATCATGTTGTCCTGCTTGTCGCCGCGCAGACCGTGCTGGGGGCCGAAGGCCGCGGTCAGGTCGATCTCGGGCAGGGCCGCGAGTGCATCGATCGAATGGACGAGCTGGCGGGTGACGGAGGCCGGATGCGCGAGGAGCGCGATCCGCCTTCCGGCCAGGGGCTTGCGCAGGGAGGCGTCCTCGAGCAGGCGGTCGATGCCGAATTTCATTTCCAATCCTGAAGAAGCGTTGCCAGGGCGGACGGATCGGGCCGACTGTGCCCGTTCCGATGCGATTCCAGTGTCGCTGTGCATGGTGCCACAATGCCCGTAAGCTGGACATCGAATCCGGTCCCGGCCCTGCAAGGAGAGCATGCATGAATTCGCCCGAAGCCCCGTCCACGCGCACCCGCATCCGTCGACGCCCGGCCCGGGCCCGCTACGATGCGGCGACGCGAGACGCGATCCTGGACAGCGCCTGGATCTGCCACGTCGCGTTCCGCTGGGAGGGGTCGGTGCATCTGCTCCCGACTTCGTACTGGCGCGAGGGCGACCATCTGTACGTCCATGGCGCGAAAGCCTCGCGCATGCTCGAGGCGCTGCGTGCCGGCGAGGCCTGCGTGTGCGTGAGCCACGTCGATGCCCTCGTGTTTGCCCGCTCCGCTTTCCACCATTCGATGGACTACCGCTCGGTCGTGATCTACGGGCAGTTCGAGGAGGTCGTCGACGCGGCTGACAAGGCGCGCGCGCTGCGCCGCCTGATCGACCGCTTCGCACCCGGACGCTGGGACGAACTGCGTCCGGTCACGGACAAGGAGTTGCATGCGACCGCGGTGCTCCGCATCCCGCTCGACGAGGCCTCGGCCAAGATCCGCGCCGCCGGCGTGGTGGACGACGAGGAAGACATGATCTGGCCGGTCTGGGCCGGCGTCGTCCCGCTGCGACTCCACGCGGATGCACCCGTGACCGATGCGGCGAGCGTGGTGAGCGAGCCGCCGGCCACGCTGCCGACGCAAGGCTTGCCCGCAAGCGCCGCTAGGCCGAATCGATGAGGGCGGCCATGCGGCGCCGGGTTTCCTGGTCCGGAAGCCGGCCGCGTGCCGCCCCGAGGTTGTCGCGCAGGTAAGCGAGCGTTGCCGTACCGGGAATCGCGCAGGTCACCGCCGGGTGGGAGACGACGTACTTCAGCGCGAACTGCGCCCAGGTCTCGATCCCCCATTCGCGCGCCCAGTCCGGAACCGGCTTGCCGCGGAAGGCTTCGAACACGCGTCCGCGGCCGAACGGCAGGTTGGTCAGCACCGCCATGCCGCGATCGGCGGCCAGCGGCAGGATGCGTTCGTCGGCCGAGCGGTTGTCGATCGCATAGTCGACCTGGATGAAGTCCAGCTGCTCGCGCTCCATGACCCGGACGAAGTCCTCGTACTGGCGCTTGAACGAGGTCGTGATCCCCAGGTAACGGATGCGGCCCTCCTGCTTCCACTCGCGCAGTACGGGCAGCAGTTCGTCGACCCCGGCGAGGTTGTGGACCTGCAGCAGGTCGACGCGATCGGTGTGCAGGTGCTTCAGTGACTGCTCCATCTCGGCAATCCCTTCCAGCGCTCCGCCCCCGCCGCGGATCCGGACCTTGGTCGCGAGGAACAGTTCATCGCGGTTGCCGATCTCGGACACGAGATCGCCGACCACGCGTTCGGCGTTGCCGTACGACGGTGCGGTGTCGACGAGGCGTCCGCCCAGTTCGGGGAAGGCCCGCAGGACTTCGCGCAGGGGGTCGCGCGCCGCGGTCGACGTGTCGACGTCGTAGCGCCGGGCGGTGCCGATGCCGATGACCGGAAGGCGCTCGCCCGACGACGGAATCGGCTTGGTGATCGTTTGCGATGCGGAGGCCGCATAGGCCAGTCCGGCGCCGAAACCGGGCAGGCGGCTCAGGGAAAGGCCGGCGCCCAGCGCGAGGCCGCATTTCAGCGCGGTCCGGCGCGAGCGATCGGGATGTTCGTTCATGTCTCGCCCTCCTGATGGAACCGTGGAGGGTTCAGGATACCCCTTCATGACCCGGAATGCCCCCTCGCGGGGAGGGGGCGGGTCCGGTCAGCGAATCGGGATCACGATCGGCGGGATGCTGACGCCGATGACGATCGCCGGGTCGCGGCTGTAATAGACCGGGGCCGGACGGTAATAGGCCGGCGGGGGGGCATGGTAGTGGTGGTGTACCACCGCAGGCCGGCGGGGCGGCGCCTTCACCACGACCTTCTTCGGGTGCTTGTAATGCCGCGCATGTCCGGGCGGAACGTGGCGCCAGTCGCTGTAGCCGTGGCGCCAGTCTCGGTGGTCATGCCGGGCATCGGCGGGTACGGCCGTCCCGAGCAGGGCGGCGCTCGCCACGGCGGCCACCAACAGTTTCAGGCTGAGCGGTTTCATGGTCGGATCTCCATGGAAGATTGCAGGAAGTCGGGGCGATGCGGTTTGCGCCCCGTACCTTCAGCAACGTCCGGACGGGCTCCCGGGTTGGCCCGGAAATGTAAGGAGATCCGTCAAGATGTAAGCGGATTGTGCGTTTCAACCCCCGACCAGCAGGACGTGCACGCGTCGTGGTCCGTGTGCGCCGAGCTGGATGGTCTGCTCGACGTCGGCGGTGCGCGAGGGGCCCGAGATGACATTGGTCGCGCGTGGCATGCCTTCGGGCCGTTCGCGCAACCGGTTCCACGCATCCTCGAAGTGGGCCACGATCCGGTCCGCTTCGAGCACCACGATGTGGTCGTCCGGCACGAAGTTGTGGGTGGTGGGGCTGTCGGGCCCGGAACCGAGCAGGAGGCTTCCGGTTTCGGCGATACCGGCGAGGCTCGTCGTCACCGACAGCGCCTCGCTCGCACCGGCGGCGTCGTGATGGATCGCCCAGCCCTTCGGCCACGACAGGTTGCGCAGGGCGCCGCCGATGGCGGCACGGCGCTCCAGCCCCTTGGATGACCGGTAGGCTTCGACCGCGGCTGGAACCTCGGCGAGGGAGGCGATGCGGGCGACGGAGCCCGCGCGGCTTTCGAACTTGCGCACGAAGCGCCCGACCAGGTCGTCCTCTTGCTGCGGACGGGTGTGGTGGGGGATCCGGGCGTCGAGTTCGGCACGGGCGGATTCGTCGAGGGGGCCTCGGTGCAGGGCGGAACGGACGGAATTCAGGATGGCCTCGCGTGCGCTGCTCATGACTTGCCCCGCTTGTCTTGCCACAGTTCGAGAAAGGTGTGCCCGGTGGGCGCCGGAAGGTCGCGCGCATCGGTCCAGCCGCTCGCCAGCGGCAAGCGGCGGATACGGCCCTGCCGGCCGATCGCGGACAGCAGCCGCGAGGCGAACCACTCGCCGATGCGATAGAGTTTCGGGCGCGTTGCCGCAAAGCGCCACAGCTTCAGCGCGCGACGCTGCATCGCCGGGCCGATCTCCTGCTGATGCTGCAGGTGGCGCAGTTCGCGCAGCAGATCCGGCAGCGGGATCTTCACCGGGCATACCGAAGCGCAGCGGCCGTTCAGCGTACAGGCGTTGGGCAGGTCATAGGCATTGTCCAGCCCCTTGATCAGCGGCGTGAGCACCGAGCCCATCGGGCCGGGATACACCCAGCCATAGGCATGGCCGCCGACCGAACCGTAGACCGGGCAGTGGTTCATGCAGGCGCCGCAACGGATGCAGCGCAGCATGTCGCGGAAGCGTCCGGCAAGCATCTTCGAGCGGCCGTTGTCGACGAGCACGACGTGATATTCCTCCGGGCCATCGAGGTCGTCCGCCCGGCGCGGCCCGGTCGAGAAGGTCGTGTAGGTCTCGGTCTCCTGGCCGGTGGCGCTGCGCGCGAGCAGGCGCAGGAACAGCGTGACGTCGTCGAGCGTGGGCACGACGCGCTCGATGCCGGAGGTGACGATGTGCACCTTGGCGAGCGTCTGGGTCAGGTCGCCGTTGCCCTCGTTGGTGACGATGACCGATGAGCCGGTCTCGGCCACGAGGAAGTTGCCGCCGGTGATGCCGACATCGGCACCGAAGTACTTGTCGCGCAGCACCTGCCGGGCTTCGTTGACGAGATCGGCGACCTCGGTCTTGCGCGGACCGCCGTGGGCCGCCTCGAACAGGTCCGAGACCTGGTCCTTGGTCTTGTGAACGGCCGGGGCAATGATGTGCGAGGGCGGCTCGTGGGCGAGCTGGATGATGTACTCGCCCAGGTCGGTCTCGACGACCTCCATGCCGTTTTCGATCAGCGCCTCGTTGAGGCCGATCTCCTCCGACACCATGGACTTGCCCTTGGTGACCGTCTTCGCTCCGACCCGTGCGCAGATGCCGAGGATGATCTCGCGCGCCTCGGTGGCGTCGCGTGCCCAGTGCACCTGGCCGCCAGCGGCGGTGACCGCCGCCTCGTAGCGTTCGAGGTAATGGTCGAGGTTCTCGAGGATGCGGTTCTTGAGGTTTTTGGCTTCCTCGCGGAGTTGCTCGAACTCGGGCATCTCCGCGGCCTGTTGCGCGCGCTTGCCTACGAAACCGTCGCGCGCCTTGCCCATGGCCTGCTGCAGGCTCGCGTCGTGGATCGCAAAAACCGCCCGACTCTTGAACTCCTTCGAGCGAATCTCCATCAGCGCTTCTCCTCGGGCGCGCCGGCGATGCCGACGCCGTCGGTGAGTCCGGCCAGCACCTCGGCCGTGTGATAGACGCGCACCGGCGCATGGATGCGGCGCAGCCTCCCGGCGATGTTCATGAGGCAGCCGAGATCGCCGCCAAGCACCGTGTCGGCGCCGGTCGCGAGGATGTTGCGCACCTTGTCGTCGACCATCTTGCCGGAGATCTCGGGGTACTTCACGCAGAAGGTGCCGCCGAAGCCGCAACAGACCTCGCTGTCCTGCATCTCGCGCAGCTTCAGGCCCTCGACGCCACCCAGCAATGTGCGCGGCTGCCCCTTCACGCCGAGGCTGCGCAGGCCCGAACACGAGTCGTGATAGGTCGCCGTGGCCTCGAGCCGGGCGGATACGGTGTCGACGCCCAGCACGTCGTGCAGGAAGGAGAGCAGTTCGAAGCTCTTCGCGGCCAGTGACTGGGCGCGTCCGAGCCAGTCGGGATCGCCCTCGAACAGGGCCGGGTAGTCGTGGCGGATCGTTGCCATGCACGAACCGGACGGTCCGACGACATAATCGTACGATTCGAAGAGCTGGATGACCTGCCGGGCCAGTGCCCGGGCGGCATCGAAGTCGCCGCTGTTGTAGCCGGGTTGTCCGCAACAGGTCTGTGCTGGAGGAACCTCGACGCTGCAGCCTGCGTCCTCGAGAAGCTTGACTGCGGCAAAGCCGATACTGGGCCTGAAGACATTCATCAGGCAGGTCGCGAACAGGCCGATACGGGCGCCCTTGCCCGGGCTGTCACTCATGGGCTGTCTCCGTTGTACTTGTACGGGACATCTTAAGCAGGCGCGCGGTCGGCGCCAAGCGAAGCATTTTCAGGCAGGGGTTGAAACGAAGTCATCCCGGCCGCGCTGCGGCCGGGGGAAGAGCGATCAGGCTGAATCGCGCAGTGCGCTGGGCGCGGGGCGGTTGTCCGGACGGACTGCATTCTCGAGGTACAACTGGACCGCCTGGTTGCCTTCGCTCGTCGGGGCATCCGGTTCGCGGGGCGCTTGCAGGTTCGCGGCCAGATCGTCTCGCGCAGGAGCCAGCCCCGCGGCCATCCCGGATTCGCCCTGTGTCGCCGGGATGGAGACGGCGCCCGCCGCCGCATCGGACCGTGTCGCCGCGGCCGAGGGCTGGACCGGAGAGGCGCTGGCCGGATCGGCTGCACCCTGCGTCGCGGCGCCCTGATCGGGGCCCGCGATCCGCGCGTTCTGTTCCGCAGCGCGCGCTTCGGCGCTGAGGGTGACGCGGACATCCTGCCCCGGAGCGGCCGGCGGGGCCGTCTCCGCGCGCGGCTGCGCGCGCAGCGGCTGCACGATGTCGTTGTCGGTGTTCGCAATTCTCAGCGAGGCGTCGATCATGCTCATTCTCCTCGTCCGTCGGTGCGTCAGGATCGGTGTGCGCCGGATTTTTCAGGCGGAACGCTAATGGATGCCAGTATAGCGCTATTGACCACGTGACTGAAACCAGGGATGCGTCACGATGCCGACTGCGTCACGTCGGTGACGTGATCGAACGCACGGGAGGGCGCCGGTCGGCGTTGCAGCGGGATCCGGCGCCGGTGACGCGATCGGGTTGGGGTATCCTGTTCACATGGCGCCGCACGATACGAGGTGACCCATCACGGACCCCTCCCGAGTCTCTTCACCAGCCTCCTCGCAAGCCCGTGCCGAGCCCACAGCGCCGGCTCCCGGGGGCGGTCGGGTCGTCTTCGAGACGGTCGGCCTGACCAAGGTGTACCAGATGGGCGAGGTCACCATCCATGCCCTGCGCGGGGTCGATCTGGTCTTGTACGAGGGCGAGCTGGTCGTGATGCTGGGCGCGTCCGGTTCGGGCAAGTCCACGCTGCTCAATATCCTGGGTGGTCTGGATGTGGCCAGCGGCGGCACCGTGCGCTATCGCGACCAGGACCTCACCGCGGTGTCCGAGCGCGTGCTGACTGCGTTTCGCCGCGACCACGTCGGCTTCGTGTTCCAGTTCTACAACCTCATCGCCAGCCTCACCGCACGCGAGAACGTCGCGATCGTCACCGAGATCAGCCGCAATCCGATGCCGCCCGAGGAGGCGCTCGCGCTGGTCGGTCTCGAGAACCGGCTCGACCACTTCCCGTCGCAGCTCTCCGGCGGCGAGCAGCAGCGCGTCGCGATCGCGCGTGCGATCGCCAAGCAGCCAGCCGTGCTGTTGTGCGACGAGCCCACCGGGGCGCTCGACTCGAAGACCGGCATCCGCGTGCTCGAGGCGCTCGAGCACATCAACCGCCGCACCGGCACGACGGTGGCGATCATCACCCACAACGAAGTCATCGGCCAGATGGCCGACCGCGTGATCCGCCTGCGCGACGGGCAGGTCGACCACATCGAGGTGAATGCCCGGCGCGTTGCCCCCGACGCCGTGCGCTGGTAGGGGGCGCAATGCGCACGATCCACCGCAAGCTGCTGCGCGATCTGGCCGCCCTCAAGGGCCAGGCCGCGGCGATCGCGCTGGTCATCGCCAGCGGGGTGATGACGCTGATGGTGTCGGTGACCACGCTCGATGCGCTCACGCTGACGCAGCAGCGCTTCTACCAGGACCAGCATTTCGCCGATGTCTTCGCCGACCTGAAGCGCGCGCCGGAGAGCCTCGTCGAGCGGCTGCGCGAAATTCCGGGCGTCAATCTGGTGGAGACGCGCGTGCTCGCGCCGGTGCGCATGGAGGTGCCCGGCTTCGGCGATCCGGTGCGCGGCCTGCTGGTGTCGATTCCGGACGGGCGCCAGCCGCTGCTCAACCGCCTGTACCTGCGCGAGGGTAGCCTCCCCGAATCCGGGCGCGCCGATCAGGTCGCGGTGAGCGAGGCCTTCGCCGAGGCGCATGGCCTGCGCGCGGGGGACGAATTGCGCGCGATCATCAACGGTCGTCTGACCGGGCTGCGGGTCTCGGGCATCGTGCTGAGCCCCGAGTTCGTCTACCAGATCGCGCCGACCGACCTGCTGCCGGACTACGAGCGTTACGGCATCCTGTGGATGAACCGTCGCGCACTGGCCAGCGCCTACGGCATGGAAGGCGCGTTCAACAACGTCGTGGCGAGCCTGCAGGCCGGCGCAGTCGAAGCCGAGGTCATCGACGAACTCGACCGTGCGCTGCGCGCCTACGGGGCGATCGGCGCGCACGGGCGCTACGACCAGCACTCGCATCGTTTCCTGCACGAGGAGCTGCAGCAGCTCCGTGCCCAGGCGGCCATCCTGCCAACCATCTTCCTGTTCGTTTCCGCCTTTCTGCTCAGCGTGGTCATGGGACGCATCATTCGCACCCAGCGCGAGCAGATTGCGGTGCTCAAGGCCTTCGGCTACGGCGGACGCGACATCGCGCTGCACTACGGGCTGCTGACCGGGCTGATCGTGCTCGCCGGCTGGGCCGTGGGCATCGCGCTCGGCAGCTGGGCGGCAAGCGGCCTGGCCGGCCTGTATGCCGAATACTTTCGCTTTCCGGAGATGGGTTTCCGCTTGCAGCCGTGGGTGTTGCTGCTTGCCTTCGCGACTGCGGCGGGGGCGGCCTTCGCGGGCACCTTCCGTGCGGTGTGGTCGGCGATGCGCCTCGCACCCGCTGCGGCGATGCGACCGCCGGCGCCGCCGCGCTTTCGCCGCGGGTTGATCGAGCGGCTGGTACCGGCGCGCTGGCTCGACCAGCCCGGCCGCATCATCCTGCGCAACGTCGCCCGTCACCCGGTCAAGTCCTCGCTGTCGATCGCCGGGATCGGGCTGTCGGCCGGGTTGCTGATGATGGGCGCCTACCAGATCGATGCCGTCGACCACATGCTCGACACGCAGTACGGCGGCGTGCTACGCATGGACGTCCATCTGGTGTTCACCGATCCCGTGCCTGAACAGGTCCGCAACGAACTGCTGCACCAGCCCGGCGTGCTCGGCGTCGAGAGCTATCGCAGCGTGCCGGCCCGCCTCATTGCCGGACATCGCGACTATCGTACCGCGGTGCTCGGCCTCGAGTCCGAACCGCAACTGCGCCAACTGCTCGACCGTCGCGGACGGCCGCAATCGCTGCCGCCCGACGGATTGCTGCTCACCGATTACCTGGCCGAGCGACTGGAGCTGGCGGTCGGCGACCTCGTGCAGGTCGAGGTGCTCGAAGGGCACCGACGCATCGTGCAGGTGCCGCTGGCGGGCGTCGTGGACGAGCCGATCGGCGTCGGGGCCTATATCGAACGCCGCGCGCTCAATCGCATCCTGCGCGAGGGGCCGACCGTGAGCGGGGCGTGGCTGCTCACCGACCGCGACCGCGAGCCCGAGCTGTTCGCAAGCCTGTGGACGCATCCCGCAGTGGCCAGCATCGGGATGATTTCCGAGGCCGAGCGCAACATTCGCGAGTACATGGGCGACACGATCCTGGCGTTTGCGCTGGTGTTCGTCACGCTGGCCGGCTCGATCGCGTTCGCAGTGGTGTACAACAATGCGCGAATCGCCTTCGCCGAGCGTGCCCGCGAACTGGCTACCCTCGAGGTGCTCGGGTATACGCGGGGTGAGACGAGCTTCATCCTGATCGGGGAGATCGCGCTGCTGACCGTGCTGGCCCTGCCGGTGGGCTGGGCGATTGGCGCCGGGTTCTGCTGGGCCATCAACCAGGCCTTCAGCACGGATCTGTTCCGCGTGCCGCTGGTCATTACCCCGTATGCGTTTGGTTTCGCCGCTGCCGGCGTGCTGGCCGCCTCCGTGCTGGCCGGTTTCCTGGTGCTGCGGCGCCTGCGGCATCTGGACAAGGTGTCGGTGCTCAAGGCCGTAGAATGAAACCCGAGGAAGTGGAGAGGACATGACGATCGCCAAGAAGCTGCTGACCTTCGTTTTCGTGCTGGTCGCTGCCGCCTTGCTGGTCTGGGCGCTGCGGCCGGCACCGGTTGCCGTGGTCGGCGTGAAGGTGGCACCTGCGCCTTTCGTCGAGTCGGTCGACGAGGAGGGGCGCACGCGCCTGCGGGACTCCTACACGGTTTCGGCGCCGATCGGCGGCTTCCTGCAGCGGGTCGAGCTCGAAGCGGGCGATGCGGTCGAACTCGGGCAGGTGCTCTTCCGCCTCGAACCGCATCCGGCGCCGGCGCTGGACGCGCGCAGCCTGGAGCAGGCGCGCGATCATCTTGCCGCGGCGCGTGCCCGGCTGCAGAGCGCCCAGGCCAACCTCGAAACGGCGCGGACGGAGACGCGGTTCGCTGAATCCGAGTATGTGCGTTACCGCCAGATCTTCGATCGCGAACTGATCTCGGCCACCGAGATGGAACGCCGCCAGAGCGTGCGCGACCGCGCCCGAGCGATCGAGAATGCGGCGGCGCACGCGGTCGACGTCGCCCGCGCGGAAGTCGAGAGCGTGCGGGCCGTGGTCGAGATCTCCAGCGGCCAGCGTCCGGCTGACGACTATCCGGTGCTCGACGTCCGCTCGCCCGCCGCGGGCCTGGTGTTGCGCCGCCATCGCTGCTGCGAGGGGGCGGTCAATGCTGGTGATCCGGTCATGGACGTCGGCAGCCTCGAGGACCTCGAGGTCCAGGTCGACCTCCTGTCGATGGACGCGGTACGCGTACGATCCGGCATGCGGGTACGCATTGGCGGCTGGGGCGGCGACGGCGTGCTTGACGGTCGCGTGCGGCGCGTCGAGCCGGCCGGATTCACGCGCACCTCGGCACTGGGGGTGGACGAGCAACGTGTGCCGGTGATCGTCGACTTCGCCGAGCCGGCCGAGGCCGCGAAGGTGCTCGGGGTGGGGTATCGCGTCGAGGCCGAATTTCTGCTGTGGGAGGGCGACGCCGTGCTGCAGGTCCCGACCAGTGCGCTGTTCCGCGACGACGGCCGCTGGTCGGTGTTCGTCGTGACCGGGGAGGGCCGGGCCGTGCTGCGAACCGTCGAGACCGGCCGCCGCAGCGGCCTGACGACCCAGGTCCTCGACGGGCTCGCCGCCGGCGAGATCGTCGTCACCCATCCGGGCGACCGGGTGCGCGACGGTGTACGGGTGAACGTCGAAACGCGTTAGTCGCTGCGAAGCTCGCTCGAACCCCACTTACTCGTCGATCCGGCTCCGCCCGGCTTTCAGCCGGGCATGCCTTGCCTTGGCCTCGAGCCGTTTCCGGTCCGCCGCGCGACTCGGACGTGTCGGCATGCGGGGTTTGCGCTCCGTTGCGGCGGCCGCCACCAGGTCTTCCAGGCGGCGCATCGCCTCGCTGCGGTTCTTCTCCAGGCTGCGGAATTTCTGTGCCTTGATGACGACGACGCCTTCCCGGGTGATCCGGCGATCGTCGAGCGCTAGCAACCGCTCGCGGAGCGCTTCCGGAAGTGAGGAGGCGCGGATATCGAAGCGCAGATGCACGGCGTTCGACACCTTGTTGATGTTCTGGCCGCCCGCCCCCTGCGCGCGGATCGCGGTGAATTCGACTTCCTCGGGGGAGATGGTCGGGCGGGGGCGCATGGCGGGTTCGTGCGGGGCTCGGGATGGTATTGTAGAACGCTCTTCCCGAAGGCCTCCAACATGAAGATCTGGGTCGATGCCGACGCCTGTCCCGCCGTGATCAAGGAAATCCTGTTTCGCGCGGCGAATCGTGCCCAGATCCCGCTGACGCTGATTGCCAACCAGATGTTGCGGGTACCGGCTTCGCCATGGATTCGGGCACTGCAGGTGCCCTCGGGCTTCGATGTGGCCGACCGGCGCATCGCCGAGGAAGTGGTCGCGGGCGACCTCGTGATCACTGCAGACGTACCGCTCGCCGCACAGGTCATCGACAAGGGCGCACGGGTGCTCGATCCTCGTGGCGAACTCCTCGATGCAGGCAACATCCAGGAGCGGTTGAGCCTGCGCAACTTCATGGAGGAATTGCGCGGCAGCGGGGTCGAGACCGGCGGCCCGGCCAGTTTCTCGGCCGCCGACCGGCAGGCGTTTGCCAACCGTCTCGATGGCTTGCTGACGAAGTTCCAGCGTGGGGCGGGGCGCTAGTTCAACACCGTGGCATGCCTTGGTTCGCCACTGAGTGGCGGATATGATGAAACGTGAGAGAAGCACTTCGCTCGAGGAGACCATGGCCCACCTGCTTCCCCTGTCGCGTGTTGCCCGTCTCGTCGGTCAACCCCGGTCGGCGATCCAGCGCATGATCCACGATGGCGAGCTGGATACCTTCGACGGGATGGTCGATGTCAATGAGTTGCTGCGTGTGTTTCCCGACGTACGTTGGGAGGACGACGGCGAGTACCGTCGCGTGCAGGAGATCAAGGAGAAGGCGTTCGGGCGCCGTATTCTCGAGCGTGTGCTTCCCGAAAAGGAAGTGCTGGCCGAACGTCTGTTCGAGATGGGCAGGGAGTTCGCCGCCGCCAAGGCCTTGCTGCTGCACTACGACGGGATCCTGGGCTTCCTGCACGACAAGCTCGACGACTTGGCCGACGCGGGGGATGCGGCTACCGTGGAGGCAGTCGCGGAAGTCAAGCAATGGCTCAGGCGCGAACTCGACGCCGCGCCCGGGGAGGCCGAACGGGCCCAGTCGCTGTTGGCGAGGGAGAACGTGATGCGAATGATGTCCGCGCAGGTCAAGGTCCTGCCCTCCGGCCACGAGTTCACGCTCGAAGGCAACGACACCCTGCTCGAGGCCGCCCTGCGGGTCGGCCTGCCGCTCGAGTACGGTTGCAGCAACGGCAACTGCGGCGCTTGTCGCGCGCGCCTCGTCACCGGGCAGGTACGCAAGGTGCACCCGCACGACTTCACCTTCCGCGAACAGGAAAAGGGCAACGGAGAATTCCTGTTGTGTTCGTATACGGCAGTGACCGATGTCGTGATCGAGGCGGTGCTGGCTGGTGCGTCGGACATTCCGCGGCAGACGATCCCGGCGCGCGTCCGGTCGATCGAACGGCTCGGCGAGCATGTGGCCGCGCTCCACCTGACCACGCCCCGCAGTCAGCGCCTGCGCTTCCTGGCCGGCCAGTCCGTCACCCTCGAGGCGGGCGGGGTCCGGGCTGACTATCACGTCGCCAGCTGTCCCTGCGAGGACCGCCACATCACCCTCCATGTGCGCAAGGACGACAGCCCATTCTCGCAACAGGTGTTCCCCCGGCTCGCGAAGGACGACGTCGTGACCATCGACGGTCCGCACGGTGGTCTGGTCTATGACATGGATTCACGCCGCACCGCGGTTTTCGTCGCCTGGGACGACGGCTTCGGCCCGGTCCAGAGCCTCATCCAGCACGCGATGTCGCTGGAAATCGCCGAGGCGATGCACCTGTACTGGGTCGCCGAACACACCGGCCACTACCTCGGCAACCTGTGTCGCTCGTGGACCGACGCCATGGACGAATTTCACTACCTGCCGCTCGACGTGCAGGGTGGCGTGGACAAGGTGGTCGCCACCATCCTCGAACGTCATCCCGACCTGTCGCGGACCGATGTCTATGCAGTCGCGCCGGCCGAACTGCTCGAAGCGCTCAGGATCAACGCCGTGGCGCGGGGCCTTTCACCACAAGGCTGGCATGGCGAGGCGTTCGGCTGAGAGAACCAAATCTGCCCTCACCCCGTACTCCACGCCCGCGGCCGTTTCATGCCGGCGATCTTGCAGGCCATGCGGACGTAGCCGTAGGGAAAGAGTTCGAAGAGGTAATTGCGGGCCTTGGGTCCCAGGCCCATTTCGTCGGCCATGTGGCGGATCACGAAGCGGGCGTCGGCGGCGATCTGGTGTTCCTCGTAGTACCGGCGCATGAAGCGCAGGATCTGCCAGTGCTCGTCGGTCAGGATGACGCCTTCGCGCGCAGCGATCTGCTCGGCCACGGTCTCGTCCCAGCGCAAGGGATCGAAGAGGTAGCCTTCGACATCGGTTTCGAGCGCAATGCCCTTGGAATCGGTAATCCTGTCTTCGATGGTGTGGGTGCTCATCGCCTGCTCCTGAAAGTCCGGCAAGCGGAAAGTGCCGCACACCGGAACCTGTGCACAATCTATGGGCAGTACTTCCATTTAACAAACGGAATTAATTGATATCTAATATCGCAATATTCGATTGATCGAGATGGATACCGAGTTTGCCCGGACCTTTCTTGCGGTGGTCGCTGCCGGCAACTTCGTCGGAGCGGCCGAGCGGCTGCATGTCACCCAGTCGACGGTGAGTGCGCGCATCCAGGCCCTGGAGCGGCAATTGGGTGCCGTGCTGCTGCGGCGCGGGCGTGGTGGGGCGGGATTGACGCCGGCGGGGCAGCGCTTCTTGCGTCACGCGAAGAACCTCGTGCGTACGAGCGAACAGGCGCGTCACGACGTGGGGCTGCCGGAAGGCTACAGTGGCACGCTGACCCTGCGCGGACGCATTGCGCTGTGGGAGGGGTTTCTTCCGGCCTGGGCCGACTGGATGCGGCGGCGCATGCCGGATATCTCGCTGCGGCTGGAGATCGGGTTCGAGGAGGACATCATGCAGGGGCTGGTGCAGGGCACGGTCGATCTCGGCCTAATGTACACGCCCGAGAACCGGCCCGGGCTGGGTATCGAGTACCTGTTCGACGAAAGCCTGTTGCTGGTCAGCACGGAGCCCGGTGCCGAATGGCGTGACGAACGTTACGTACACGTCGACTGGGGGCCGGATTTCGAGGCGCAGTTCACCACCCACTTCCCGGACCTGCAACCGCCGGCATTGCTCGCCAATGTCGGCTGGCTGGCCATCCAGCAGGTGCTGCACTCGGGCGGTTCCGCATTCATTCCGCGCCGGATTGCCCGCGACCCGATCGCCGCCGGGCATCTGCACCGTGTCCCCGGCAGTCCGGTCCTGTCGCTGCCGGCGTATCTCGTCCATTCGCTGGAGCGCCGCGATGCGGCGATGAAGGCTGCGCTCGAAGGGCTGCGCATGCTGGCCGGACGGGAACGGGAAAGCGGCTGAGATACGAGCGGTTCGCTGCCGTGGTACGGCGCGAAGCCCGCAGGTTCCCAACGGCCGGCCGGGCGCTTCCCGAGGCGTGTCGGCAATCGGCGACATCGCAATCCGCCGTCCGGAAAGGGGTTGTGCGGAATCGGCCGGAAGGCCGTCGCAGATCGGCGACGCATTTCGCCCGGTTTCCTCGCAAGCACAACTTAGACGGTTCTTCATGGCCCTGCTGATATTCCACAAGGCATTGAAATGCCGGCGCTAATGATGTGTTGGCACGCGGCTTGCGAAAGGGTGCCCGACCTCGGAGTAACGAGGCATCCCGAATCCAACACAGGAGAATCGCCATGAAACTCAACAAGCTGCTCGTCGCAAGCCTGGCCGTCGCTTATTCCTTGCCGATCGTCGCCTTTGCCGGTTCGATCGTGCCGGGCCCGGATCGTCATCTCAACACCATCGTGCTTGCGCAGGCCGACACCGATCGGTTCGTGGAACTCGATGCCAACCAGGATGGGGTGATCGACCGTGAAGAGGCTGCGGTGGATCCTGAGGTCGCGGCCGCGTTCGAAGAGATCGATACGGCGGGCACCGGCGTGATCACCCCCGAGGAGTTTTCCGCCTGGGAGGAAGTGAGCGGCACGGAGTACTGACCGGGAGCATCCCGGGCGGGTATGCCGCCGGTGCCGGTTGCGGGTTCATCGCATGGGCCTGTTCCGGCCTGCCTGGCCCGGCCCGGGAAAGCCTTGAAAGCATGTTGAACGACAGGAGAACGAGATGAAACCCAGACTTCGCCAGACCCTGATCGGGGCTGCCGTGGCGACGCTGGTCGCAGCGCCGACATGGGCAGCCGGGGATGCATCCGGCAGTGCAGGCGACGTACCTCAGGCCGAGTCGCCGGCGCCGATGGAGACGATGCCGCAAGCACAGCCGCAGGTGCCGGGGCCGATTTCGGCGGGGAACCCCCTGTATGCGCACACGCCTGACGAGCTTCGCCGTGTCGAGGTCATCGACCCCACCGGTGAGCGGGTCGGGCGCGTCAAGACCGTGGTCCTCGCACCCGATCGTGAGAGCGCACACGCCGTGATTTCTTCGGGCGGCTTCCTCGGCTTCGGCGCCAAGGAAGTGCTCGTGCCGCTCGACGACCTGAACGTCACCGAGGAGAACAAGCTTCAAATCGGTGCGACGCGAGAGGAACTCCAGGCACGGGACGACTACGTCCCCGATCAGTACGTGGAGCTGCACCCCGAGCGGCCGATCAGTGAGTTCTCGGCCTTCGAACCGATGCAGGAAGAGCCGGTTCGCCTTCCCACGATGCCGCGGGATCCGGCTGCGCCGGCCCAGTAAGCTCACTCGGCAGATGGCCGAAGCCGGTCGTTCAAGTGTCTGGCCAGGAGTCGGCCATCAGGGGTGCGCCCCGGGCTCGTTCACGCGGGCCCGGGCGCACGTCAGTCTTCGAGTGCCGCGATCTCTGCGGGAGTGGGTGCGTCGACGCAATGGCTGAGTACGAGGCGAGGAGGCTCGAACGAAAAGATGAAGGGGCCTGCTCGCCGGAGCACGTTCATGCCGAGGATCGGTCGGGTGTCGCCCGGAAAGACGGCGACCTCGACGTCCCGCAGCCAGCACGCTTCACCGATGCTGATGGCGTCGACCGCATAGACCGGCACCTCGAGTTCGCTGCCGTTGGCAAGCCGCCCGCGCAGGTTTCGGACGAATCGAGCCTGGCTGTTTCGCTCCAGTTCCTCGAGCATCCGCTCGTTGATGGTCATGTAGCCCGAGCCGGTGTCGACCATGAGGTCGACCGCGCCGAAGCCGGCAATCTGGCCTGGAACGTAGAAGGTCGCACCGCCCCGGTCGCTCATGTCGATCGAGGTGCCGAACTCGCCCTTCTGGGCGAGCGCGCCGCTGGTGGCAAGGAGGGTGAAGCAAAGCAGCAAGAGCCTGGACATCGATCCGTTTCCCCGGAAGTTGTGTTGGAGTTTCCAGCGTGTCGCCAAGGCACGCCAAGGTCCAACCTTCGTGTGTGAAGCATGCGGGAGACGAGAATCCCGCGCCGGGGAATCGACGTTCTTGTTGACGGCCCGTGAAGGGCCGGAAGCTCGCCTGCGCAGTCCGGAGTATCGAGGCATCGGGTGAATCGGGTCAACGTCGTTGGGGCGGATGGCGGGATTCTGGTGACCGGCGGCGGTAGGCTCCGGTGGTGACGGCACGGGTCGTGAGGAAGTCGAACGCACAGGCAGGCCCTCTTGGATACCACCCTTCAGTCGAATTGCATTCGCTTACGATCGCACCCGGGCGGCGCGGGCTAGACTGTAAGCGTCGCAGCCACGGTCGTGCGCCGCCCGAATGTCCAGACTTTCCTTCAGTCACATCCTCCTTGCGAGCTTCTTGCTGATCGCCGCGATCCTCGGGTCGGCCGCCGTCGGGGGGCTGGTGGCGCTGGAGGAGTTCGCTGCACGCAGCCGCGCGGGGGCAGACGATGCCCTGCGTTCGACCGCGGCGGTGCAGCAACTGGCCGAACGCAGCGTGGACATGCAGCGCAGCGCAAGGCAGTTTCTCGTCCTCGACGATCCGGTATTGCTGGAGCGCTTCGCACAGGCCTACCGCGACGCGTGGTCGGCACTGGATCGCATCGAGGCGATGGGCCTGCCGCATGTCGGCGCCCTGGTCGATGACTGGCGAAATGCCGCCGCCGCCGCTGCGATGGCCCTCGACGACCATCCGGATGCCGACGACCGGCTGATGTCCTCGCTCGAGCGCCTCGCGCCGATCAACGAGCAACTGGCGACCGCCGTGCGGGTACAGATCGGCCGGGACGGGCAGCGTCTGCTCGACGAACTGGAGAACAACCGCAACACGCTCGCACGCCATGTCTTTGCCGCGTTCGTGGCCGCCGGCACCCTTGCGGCACTGACCGGATGGTGGATTCTGCGTCCCTTGAAAGGAGTCGAGCGGGCAATCGAGGCTCTTGGAGGGAGCCGTTTCGACGAGGTCGTTGCAATTTCCGGCCCGGCCGACCTGCGTCGGGTCGGACGCCGGCTCGACTGGTTGCGCCAGCGCCTCGCGGAACTCGAAGCCAACCGCACCCGTGTACTGCGGCATGTATCGCATGAATTGAAGACCCCGCTCGCATCGCTGCGCGAAGGCATCGCGTTGCTAGACGACCATGTGCTGGGCGGGCTCACGGGCGGGCAGCGCGAGGTTGTATCGATTCTCGAGAACAGCGCACGTTCGCTGCAGCAGCGCATCGAGGTGCTGCTGGGCTACAACGCCGCGATCTTCGACGCCCGCAAACTGAGTCGCCGGCCGGTCGCATTGCGTGACGTGATCGAGGCGGTGCTTGCCGAGCAACGCTTGCTGTTCCATGGCCGGGGCCTGCGTGCGACGGTCCGCGGCACCGCACCGCAGGTCAGCGCGGACGTCGACAAGCTCGAGATCGTATTCGCGAATCTCATTGCGAACGCGGTGTCTTTCAGCCCGGACGGCGGCGAGATCCGCATCGAGTTGTCGTCCCCGCCGGGCAGGGTGCGGATCGATTTCCGCGATGAGGGTCCCGGTGTGCCGGTCGAGGAGGCGGAGCGGATTTTCGATCCGTATTTTCAGGGCAGCCGCCAGCCGGCCTTGGACCGGAACGGCAGCGGGTTGGGACTGTCCATCGTGCGCGAGTTCGTCATCGCGCACGGCGGGACCATCGAATTGTTGCCGGCAGATGCAGGCGCCCACTTCAGAGTCGAGTTGCCGCATGAATCGTGAAAAGTCGAGGATGGCCCTTCTGCGTGGCCGAACACGTGGATGCGTTCCGCTTGTCTGCCTGCTGGCGGCACTGCTTTCCGGCTGTTCGATGTTCGGGATGCCTTCGCCACCGCCCGCATCCCCCGAGCCGTGCGTGTGCATCGAGCACGAGGCGGTTCGGGCGGTCGACCCGGGCCGCATCCTGATCATCTACTACCGGATGCTGGAAGATCTCGATGCGGACGAACTGCGAGCAGCCCAGAGCGCGCTCGGGGAGACGGCCGATGGGCCCTTCGAGCAGGTTCGTCACGCAATGCTGCTGGGTCATCCGCGTGCCCCCACGGATCCTTCCCGCGCCCATGCGCTGCTCCAGTCCGTACTGGCCTCGCAGGACGACGAAGCGCGCGAACTGCGCGCCCTTGCTGTGCTGCTGTCGAACGAGCTGCTTGCCCGGGAGCGTCTTCGCTCGCAGAATCAGCGAGTCGGAGCAAGGTTGGCCGCTTCCGAACGGGAGCGCCTGCAACTGCAGCAGAAGCTCGATGCGGTCACCGAAATCGAACGCAGCCTGCCGTCGCGCCCCGATCCCGATGCGGCCCTTCCCGATCCACCCGCTGCGCCCACCAATCCCGCACCCCGGAGCACCCCGCAATGAGTGCCGACCCGTCGCATGACGCCCCGGTGCCGGACAGCGAACCGTCCAGAGGTCCGCACCTGCTGGTCGTCGATGACGATGCCGACCTCCTTCGGCTGTTGTCGATGCGCCTGCGCGCCAGCGGCTACCGGGTCAGCACTGCGGGCTGTGCCGAAGAAGCCATCGCACTGGTCGAGGTCGAGCGCTTCGCGCTCGTCGTCAGCGATGTGCGCCTGCCCGACCGCGACGGATTGGCCCTGTTCGAAGACATCCGCCGCAGCAGCCCGGCCCTTCCGGTGATTCTGCTGACCGCCCATGGCACGATTCCCGATGCGGTCGAGGCGACCTCCCGCGGCGTATTCGGCTACCTGACCAAGCCATTCGACAGCAAGGCCCTGCTGGACAAGATTGCCGGCGCACTGGCGCTCGCCGGACCGGAGCCGGCCGGCGAGCGCACCGACGATGATGCCTGGCGCGAGGGCATCGTCAGTCGCAGCAGCCGCATGGCCGCAGTGCTCGACGAGGCGCGCCTGGTGGCCGCCTCCGACGCCAGCGTATTGATCCAGGGCGACAGCGGGACGGGCAAGGAACTGCTCGCCCGCGCGATCCACCGTGCGAGTCCGCGGGCGGGCGCGCCCTTCGTTGCGATCAACTGCGGGGCGATTCCGGAGCAGTTGCTCGAGTCCGAGCTGTTCGGCCATGTGCGTGGAGCCTTCACCGGTGCCGTGGGGACGCATGCCGGCCTGCTGTCGAGTGCGAACCACGGCACCGTGTTCCTCGACGAGATCGGCGACATGCCGCTTGCGCTGCAGGTCAAGCTGCTGCGGGTGCTGCAGGAACGCGTGGTGCGCCCGGTCGGTTCGACGCGACCCGAGCCGATCGACGTGCGCATCCTCTCGGCCACACATCGCGACCTCGAGGCCGCCCTCGCGGCCGGTGAGTTCCGTGAAGACTTGTACTACCGGCTCAATGTGGTGACGCTGGCCTTGCCGCGGCTTGACGAACGTCGCGAGGACATCCCGCTGCTCGCCCAACGTTTCCTCGGCGAGCTTGCCGGCAAGTACCGCAAGAACCTGCGTGGCTTCGCCCCGGAGGCGCTCGCCGCACTCGCGGGGGCCGCCTGGCCAGGCAACGTGCGCCAGTTGCACAACGTCGTCGAGCAGGCCTGCGCCCTGGCGACGACGCCGCTGATCCCGCTCGCGCTGGTGCAGCGGGCGCTGCGCGTGCGCAGCATGGAGCCCTTGCGCTATGCCGAGGCGCGCCAGCGCTTCGAGCGCAACTACCTGATCCAGATGCTCAAGCTGACCGACGGCAATGTGGCCGACGCGGCACGCCTGGCCGGCCGAAACCGTACCGAGTTCTACCGGCTGCTCCAGCGCCACGCGCTCACGCCGAGCCTGTTTCGCGCGGAGGGCGGAAACGATGAGGGCGAGGCGATCCAGCAGGGGTGAAGCGGATCCGGGGTTCCGGATACCCTACCAGTACTTCAGCGCGCCGCGGAACAGCTCCGACAGATGGGCCTCGGCGACCGGCTTGGGTGCGTTCTTCACCAGGCGCTGCTGCGCCCAGGCGCCGGCCGTCAGGGTGGCGATGTCGCCTTCGTGGTAGCCGACCCCGCCCACGCCGTTGGGGATGTCGCACACGCGCATCAGCTCGATGAGCCGCCGCGCGACGATCTCGCCCGCGTCGTCCGCCGCCGCGCCGCGCGTGTCCGCGCCCAGCCACGCGGCCGCGTCCAGATGCCGATCGGGGCAGGCGTCGGCGGTGAAGCGGAACACCGCGGGCGCGTTGACGATGACCGACATGCCGTGCGGCACCATCGGCTCTTCCTGCGGGTAGCCCGGCGCGCGAAACTCGCGCACGCCTCCGGCCACCGCGTAGGCCATGCCGTGCGGCAGATGCACGCCGGCGTTGCCGAACGCGATGCCCGCCAGCGTCGCCGCCCACATCATGCCGTCGCGCGCCTCGCGGTCGGCCGCATCGCGCACGGCGCGTTCGAGATAGGTGCCGGTGAGTTGCAGCGCCTTTTCGCAGCCGAAGTCGCTCCACGGGTTGGCGCCCTGGCTCATCGGCCGCAGGCTGGGCCGTTCGGCCTTCGTGCGGCAGGTGTGGGGCAGTGCGGTATAGCTCTCCAGCGCATGCGAGAGCACGTCGAAGCCCGATGCCGCGACCACCGAGGCCGGCAGCGTCCAGGTCGTCGTCGGGTCGATCAGGGCGAGCGTGGGGCGCAGCCGGCGCGACACGATGCCGGTCTTCACCGCCTTCTCGACCCAGTCGAAGATCGCGATGCCGGTGCATTCGGCGCCGGTGCCGCAGGTCGTCGGGCAGGCGATGTGCGGCTTGAGCGGGCCGGGCACCGCACGCCCCTCGCCCAGCGGCGCATTCACGTACGCGGCCAGTTCGGCAGGATGGGTTGCATACAGGTTGGCGGCCTTGGCGGTGTCGATCACCGATCCGCCGCCCACCGACACGAAGCCGTCGAAGCGTCCGTCGGTCGCAAAGCGCGCCGCCTCCAGAAAGGCCTGGTCGGTCGGCTCCACCGTCACGTCGCTGTAGACCACCGCGTCCAGCCCCGCATCGGCAAGCGCGCGGCGCACGACGTCGACATGCTCCAGTTCCGCCAGTCGTGAATCGGTAAACAGCGCGACCCGTTTCAAGCCCAGGTTGCGTGCATGATCCCCGGCCTCGGCCAGACAGCCCGGTCCGAAGGTGATCGCGGAAACATCGACGGCAAAGACGGCATCGCCGCCTTCGGCAAGGGCGTAATGGTGACAGCAGGACATGGCATCTCCCGGCGGTGATGGACAAGGCGCTGCATGCGCGTGCGGATCAGTATAGGCGAAGCGCCACCGGCTTCGAACGTTGCCGTGGGCGGGAGGGTGCGCCTGCAGCCCAGGCGATACCCTCCGTCGAACGACCCGCTCCGGTTCGTCTCCGACCGCGAGAACCCTCTTTCCGAGGAATCCAATTTGTTGGTATTGCCAACTTCTTAACGATCCCGCTACGGACTGGAGCAACGATGAGTTTTGATCTCGGCTAAAATCCGCGGTTGCGGTTGATTTCCTTACTGGCGGCCGATTCGCGATGAACCTGTCCCGAAAACTCCTGTTGATGATTTCGGCCGTTCTTGCGGTGATCGTCGTCGTGATGCTGGTCAGCGGGCGCTACCTGGTCGAGCAGTGGGTCGAGACCAATCTGCTGAACAGTGCCGAGAAGGTCCGTAACGTCCTGATGGCGACGCGCCGGATCTACCATCATCAATTCGTCGATAGCGGCCTGCCGTTGAGCGAGAACACCCTCGGTTTTCTGCCCGCCCATGCGATGCAGCGGATCTCCGAGGACCTGCGGCACTGGGACGAAACCGGCTTCAGTTTCAACAACGTGTCGGACCGGCCCCGCAATCCGTTCAATCGCGCCGATGCGGTGGAAATGGAGGCCATCGAATACTTCCGCGCCAATCCGGAACAGAAACTGCGCTTCATCCGCTTCGCCGACGCAGCCGGCAAGCCGTACTACCTCTATGCCCAGCCGATCTTCGTCGAGGCGTATTGCCTGCAATGCCACGGCGAGCAGCTGGAGGCGCCGGCGACGATCCAGAGCCATTACGACGAGGCGTTCGATTATCGCGTGGGCGAGTTGCGCGGAATCCTCAGCATCAAGGTGCCGGCGGCAGCGCTCGAGGCTCAGGCGCGCGAGGGCTTTGCCGTCGTGTTGGGAATCGGGCTGCTGATGCTCGGACTGCTGGGCGGCGGCATCGCTTGGATCTTCCGGCAACAGGTACTCCAGCCCCTCGGCGTGCTGGAGAGATACATCCGCAAGGTCGGAAAGGGGGATCTGGCGCAACGCATTGACGGCTTGCCGGGCGAGTTCGGGCGCGTCGGCGCGGCCTTCAACCGGATGGCAAGGAACCTGCTGCAGGAGCGCCGGCAGCGCACCCGCAGCGAAATGCGTTTTGAGGCCACATTCGAGCAGGCAGCGGTCGGCATCGCCGAGACCGACATCTCCGGACAGTGGCTGCGGGCAAACCGCAAGCTGTGCGAGATTCTGGGTCGGGATCACGACGAACTGCTCCGCCACTCGGTCTTCGAACTGACCCACCCGGACGATGTGCCCGTCGAGCGCAGTCGGCTCGAACAACTGCTGCGCGGCGAGCTGCCCGCCTACACGGTCGAAAAGCGTTTCCTGCGCAAGGACGGCTCTCCCGTTTGGGTCGGGGTCACGGTTGCACACGTGCGCATGCCGGAGGCTTCGGCCGACTACCTGATCAAGGTGGTCGTCGAAATCGGCGAGCGCAAGCGCTCCGAGGCGCTGGTGCACCAGCTCGCCTATTTCGACCCGCTCACGGGTCTGCCCAATCGGCAGCTATTCCTCGACCGCCTCGGCCAGGCCATGCTGTCGACCAACCGGAGCGCCCAGCATGGCATGCTGCTGTTGCTCGACATCGACCGTTTCAAGGTGCTCAACGATACCCAGAGCTACGATGTCGGCGACCACCTGCTCCAGAGCGTGGCGGAGCATCTGCGCGGTTGCCTGCGCGAGGACGATACGGTCGCCCGTCTGGGCGGTGACGACTTTGCGGTGATCGCGGAGAACCTCGGGAACGATCAGGCCAGCGCCGTCGCCCAGGCCGAACGGATCGCCGAACACATCCACCGCGCCGTCAGCCGCAGCTACCCCCTGGACGTGCCCGGCGGCGAGTATACGTGCAGCGCGAGCATCGGCATCACCCTGTTCAAGGGCAGGCGGATCGAGGCCGACGAACTGCTCAAGCAAGCCGAAATGGCGCTGTACAAGGCCAAGGACGACGGTCGCAATCTGCTGCGTTTCTTCAACCCCGATATGCAGGCAGTGGTGGAATCGCGGGCGGCCATCGAACGCGGCCTGCGCGAGGCGATCGCGAACGGGGGGTTCGAACTGCTCTATCAACCGCAGGTCGACCGCAACGGCCGGGTGCTCGGCGCCGAAGCCCTGATCCGTTGGCGTCCGGCCGACGGGCGCCACGTGTCGCCCGACCAGTTCATCCCGCTGGCCGAGGAAACCGGCCTGATCGTGCCCATCGGGCTTTGGGTGCTCGACACGGCCTGCGCGCAGCTTGCCGAGTGGCAGCAACGCCCGCATACGCGCCATCTGACGCTGGCAATCAACGTCAGCGCCAAGCAGTTTCACCAGCCCGATTTCACCGCCCAGGTCCAGCAAAGGCTCGAGGGAAGCGGTGTCGATCCGTCCGGCCTAAAGCTTGAACTGACGGAGAGCGTGATCCTTGGCGACATCGATGACACTGCCGCCACCATGCAGCGGATTCGCGCACTGGGCGTGCGCTTCGCGCTCGATGACTTCGGAACCGGCTACTCGTCCCTGTCCTACCTGAAGCGCCTGCCCTTCGACCAGTTGAAGATCGATCAATCCTTCATCCACGACCTGATGGTCGACAACAGCAGCGGCACGCTGGTGCGTGCAATGCTTGCGATGAGCGAATCGCTCGGCATGGAGGTCGTCGCCGAAGGCGTCGAAACGCCGGCCCAGCGTGACTACCTGAAATCCAACGGATGCCAGGTCTTCCAGGGCTACCTGTACGGCAAGCCCGTGCCTATCGATGCGTGGCATCGCCAGTGGGTCGTACCGACGGACGGGTTGAACTAGCGCGGTGTGGCAGGAGCGCGGGGCTGGGATCCGGGTGGGACGGCAATCCCAGGTCGACCACTGTCGACCCGTTTCAGTCACCGGCGCTGCAGGGAAGCGGTCGTGCAGCGTGACTGGCGGGGTCAAGTCGGATGCGCCGTCTTGCCAAATTTTGCCAAGCCAGCTAATCTGTGCCCATGAGCACGATGAACATTTCCTTGCCCGACAGTCTGAAATCCTTCGTGGATGAGCAGGTGGGCGAGCGGGGCTATAGCACCAGCAGCGAATACGTTCGCGAACTGATCCGTAAGGATCAGGATCGTCAGCGCTTGCGTCGAGTGCTGCTGGCCGGCGCAGCCGCTGCGCCGGCATCGCCGGCTGATTCCGCTTACTTCGAAGGTCTGCGTGACCGGGTACGTAGGGCTGCCAAGCCGGTTTCTCACGGGTGAAGGTCAAACCCGTCGTTCCGCGTGAGCAGGCCAACCAGGACGTCGACGACGCGATAGCCTACTACCTCGAAGAGGCTTCCTCATCTGTTGCGCTCGGCTTCATCGACGCACTGGAACAGAGCTATACCCACATCGCCCACCATCCTGGCACGGGCTCGCCGCGCTATGGGCATGAGTTGGACCTTCCTGGCCTGCGCTCCTGGACGCTGTCGCCCTACCCCTACCTCGTCTTCTACGTCGAACGACCGGACCACATCGATGTCTGGCGCGTACTCCACGGCCAGCGCGACATTCCCGTCTGGATGCAGGACCCTGACGCCTTCGCCTGACGCAATCGCTCGGCCCTCCAAGGGCAAGTTCTCACGGTCCGCTTACCGGAGCTCCATTCCAGTGGCAGGTCCTGGTCGAAAGCAGCAGGTGCCCGCAATCTTGGGCAAGTGGCCGATACGAAGACGCCATGGATACGCTGACCCATGCATTGCCGGGGCCCTGGCCGGCTGGTTGTGGGCACGCTCGCCGGGGTGGGGGGGCGGTCAGTGCTGCGGCCGTGGCAGGCGGTTCAGGATGTTGCCGGCCGGCGCCGGATGCCGATTACGCGACCGAGTCCGTCCGGCCTCGGTAGTCCCGCGTGAGCGGCCTTGAGTGCGTCGACGCGGGGCTGGATGTGGGGCGGGAAGGGGGTCGAGCGCCGCTGCGCCATGTCGATGTGCATCGTGATGACTTCATTGGTCGCGGCGAGCCAGCCTTCGGTGGCGTGACGCATCTCGTGGTGCAGGTGGATGCGCTTGGTGTCGGCATCGACGAGCTGCGTGTGCACGACGTAGGGGTCGTCGCGGTGCAACTCGCGGTCGTAGGTGACGTGCATTTCCAGCGCGAACGTGGAGCCGCCCTCGCGTTGCGGATAGCCGGGGTCCATGCCGAGCAGGCCCAGGAACCGGTCGGTGCCCAGGTCGAAGGCGAGCACATAGTAGGCGACGTTCATGTGGCCGTTGTAGTCGATCCATTCGGGCAGGACGATGCCACGTGCGGATTCGAGCGGTTCGGGCGAAAAGGGAGCATGTGATCGGTTCATGGTCTGGTCGTCCGGTGGCGCGAATGCGTACTCATGCTGGTGTGCCGTTCGCCGCGGGAGGCGCCGGCTTGGGTTCGGTCCCGGTCACGCCGGCCGTCAGGATGAAGCGCATCGCCTCGTCCATGCTCATGTCCAGCGGACGCAGCGCGCTGCGTGGTACCAGCACGGCGTAGCCGCCGATCATGTAGCTCATGGGCAGGTAGACGAGTACGGCATCGTCGCCGCGGAAGCCCTCGGGCAGGCGATCGGCGTCGGTCTGGGTCACCAAGCCGATCGCCTGCATGCCGGTCGTTCCCAGGGTCACGGCGACCACCTGCTCGAAGTCCTTCTTCTTGATCGGGGAAAAGTAATCGACGAAGTCGCGGATCGCAGGGTAGACGAGCCGGACCAGCGGCAGGCGCCGGAACACCTGTTCGGTGCGCGAGAACAGGCGCTGCACGACGTAGGTGTTCATCAGCATTCCGACAATGAACGACAGGGCCAACCCCGCCGCGACGCCGAAGCCGGGACGGTAGACGCCTTCGGGCAGGACACGGCCCAGTTCGCCCCCGAGCAGTGTTTCGGTCGAAACGATCAGCCAGTAGATCAGGTACAGCGTCAGCACGATCGGCAGGATCGTGATCAGACCGGTCAGGATGTTGCGGGTGATGACGCCCATGATGTCCGCCCCCAGTTGAATGCGCCGCAGGGCCCAGGTCGGTGGCCGAGGGTCGCAGCAGTCGCCGTTGGCGCCCATTGTGCAACAGTTCGCGCGTGTGGTCGCCTGTGCTTCGGATCCTTGCGGACGGTTGTCGCGGACCGGGGCTGGCGGCATGATGTCGGTGTGGCGAATGCGCTCCGCATCGGGGCGTTCGGGTTCGCATCATTCGGGTGTGCATGCACATGTTCGGCTTCCTCCAGGGCTTCGCGTACGGATTGCTGGTTTCCTGCCTGCCGTGGTTTGCCGTCGGGATGTACGATCCGCGGCTTGCGCTGCCGACCGATCCGCCGTCTCGCTGGCAGGTCTTCGTCCGCTACTGGTTTGCCGCACCCTTCATCGGCTTGCTGCTTTGGATCACGTCCCTGTGGGGCGGATTCGATCCCACCCTCGGGGGATGGTTGGCGGGTCTGGCCGCGATTCCGTTCGAGGTCTTCGCAGAGCGGCGCTGGCGTCGCTGGCGTGCGGGCAGGGTGGAACGGAGCCGGGCCGCGGAGCGCGATGCAGAGGCTTCGCGGCGACGTGCGCAACTGGAGCGTGAAGAACGCGAGGCCGGCCTGCGCGTGCTCGATCCCGATCGGCCACCGGAGCAGGCCGATGAGATCGTCCTCGGGCTGTGCGCCGCCAAACGCAGGCTGCTTGACTTGCGCCGTCCCGACCTGGCGGTGCAGGCGGACCGGGTCTACAGCCGTTATGTCCGGGTGCTCGACGTGCTCGGCGCGCGTTTCGACGCGAACGAGCTGACCTATGAGCGCGCACAGGGGCTGGTTGCCGAAGTGTGCCGCACCGTGCTCGACCGGTTGGCGTCGATCGCGTCGCTGGCCGAGACGGTAACCGGCATCGATGCAAACTACGTGCGCCGCCGCCTCGCGCGCGAATTCGAGCACCTTCCCGAGGAGGAACGCAGTGCGCTGGAGCGCCGGATTGAACTCGTAGAGGGCACGGAGAATCGAATCCGCGCGCTGCTCGGCGGCAATGAATCCGCCCTGACCGCCCTGGATGACCTCGCTGTGTCGATGTCCGCACTCGAGACCGGGCGGCAGCGGGCGACGGTAGCCGCCGATCAGGCACTTGACGAGCTGCGCAGGTTTGCCGAGGGTGTGGGGCGGTACGCCCATCCGTCCCAGATCAGGGAAGAGGGAGGAGGTCGGTCATGACCGAGGTTGCGAAGTTACTGCTCGTGTCGGGTGGAAGCCTTGTCGGTGGCAATATCCTGGATGCGCTCGAAGGGCGGCGCGAGGCCATCGAGGTGCATGCGACGAACAGCGCGGCATCCGGCTGTGGACTCGAGCGGTTCGACACCGTGCATCTGACGCCTCCAACGGTGAAGGATCCGGTGGAGTTCGAGCGACGACTGATCGAGGTGATCGATCGGGTCTTGCCCGATCTGGTAATTCCATGCCGTGACGATGACGTGGTGTTTCTCGCCGACCTGCGAACGCGCCGACCCGACCTCGAGCGGTGCATCCTGTGTGGGACACCCGAGGTCGCGGAGGCGACCTTCGACAAGGCCTCGAGCGGACGCTTCTGCGCGGAGCATGGGTTGCCCTTTGCTCCGACATTGGCGACGCCTGCGGTGTCCTCGGAGGCAGTGACGTTTGCGTGGATCCACGGCTATCCGTTGCTGGTCAAGCCGGTGAGCGGGTACGCGTCGCGCGATGTTCGGCTGGTGTTGAACGAGGGGCAACTGCTGCGGGCTGCATCGGCCCCGGGCATGTTGATTCAGCGCTACCTGGGAGATCCTGAGGGCGTGCTCGACTGGCGCCGTGAGATCGACGATATCGGCCTGCCGCTTTTTCACACCTTTGAAGGTCTCAAATACTCCATCCAGATCATGATCGGGCCCGACGGACGGTGCGCGGGGAATTTCTGCTCGATCAACGTCAATCGGCATGGCACGAGTACGCAGCTCGAGCGATATTCCGGAGAAGATGCACGCGAACTTGGCCTGTGTTGCGCGACCGCATTCGCGAAAGCAGGCTGGCGCGGCCCGGTCAACATTCAGTGCCATAAGGCACCGGAGGGTGCGTTGTTCATCTATGAGTTCAATGCCCGTTTCTCGGGCGCGACGGCCGCGCGGAGGCTAATGGGCTACGACGAGGTGGGACTGGCCATCGCGTTGTTCACTGGGGTGAAGATCGCGACTGTGCCGGTGCCCGGCTTTTCCGATCGAGTCAGTCGCATCGCCGTCGACCGTGTCGAGTCGGACAGATTGCAGCACGACCTGCTGCACGATGGTTTTTGGCAAGGGAGTACAGAATGAGTGGTCGTGGATACATCGTGGAGGCGATTGCTGGCTGGCGGACTCCGTCCTCCCGAGATCGATTGCTGGTCGGGTGCTTCGTTGGTGAAGGGGTCGGAGCAGAGATCGTCCCGATCGCCCTCGATCTTTTGCGTGACGTTTGCGAGCGGGTCGGGCGCAAGCTGGAAATACGCCACGGTGGTCTGATCGGCAAGCCGGCGATCGCGGCCACTGGAAAGGCGTTGACGGACGAAGCGACCGCGTTCTGCAACGCAGTCTTCGCCGAGGGCGGCGCGATCCTGTGTGGCCCCGGTGGTGGCCGCTTCGTCTATGAGCTTCGCGCGCACTTCGACCTCTTCTGCAAGCTTACGCCCCTGGTGCCTCTCGCCTGCCTGGGCGATGCGGGATGTCTGCGGCCGGAGCGTCTGGCGGGTGTTGATATTCTGGCCGTGCGGGAGAATACCGGCGGCTTGTACCTTGGCGAATCATTGTCGGATACCGACGAGGCCGGTGAGCAGATCGTGCGTCACTGCTTCCAATACACGTCTGCTCAGGTCCGACGTATTCTGGAAAGCGCGTTTACGGCGGCCGCACACCGTCGGTGCAAGGTGTGCGTAACGGTCAAGCCCGGTGGCGTGCCGGCGATCAGTCGGCTGTGGCAGATCCAGGCCGAAGCACTGGCCGAGGCGACCGGGATCGAGTTGTCGGTTCTCGAGATCGACAACGCGGTCTACCAGTTGATCGCACATCCGCTTGCTTTCGATGTCGTGGTTTCGCCGAACATGTTCGGTGATGTCCTCGCGGATGCGGGGTCGTTGCTGCTTGGGTCCCGCGGGATGTCGTATTCCGGCAATTTTGGCGCCGGGGGACGGGCGGTTTACCAGACTGGGCACGGGGCTGCTCACGACTTGGCCGGGATGGATCGCGCGAATCCCATCGGGCAGGCGTTGTCGGTGGCGATGATGCTGCGCGAGAGCTTCGCCTTGCCGCAGGCAGCCGATCTCGTCCTGAAGGCGATCGAGTCCGTCGTCGGGCGTGGCATGCGAACCGCGGACATTGCGGGACCTGGGAGCACAGTGGTCGGTACGCGGGAAATGGGGCGCCGGATCGTCGATGCGCTTGGAGAGGTGCGCATGGGATGAACGACGCCACGGCATTGCTTCTGATCGACCTGCAACGCGACTTCATCGAAGTGCCGTCGCTGTTTCCGCCTGCTGGCGTGGTCGTGCCCAAGGTTGTGGAATTGCTTGGAAACTGCCGCGCTGCCGCCATGCCCGTGATGCACATCCGGACCATCGTTGCGCCGGACGGATCGGACCGTATGCCGCATTGGCGCCGGAACGACGACCGTCGGTGCGTTGCTGGATCGCGTGGTGCCGAGCCGCCGGAGGGACTCGAGGAACGTCCACCCGAAGTGGTGTTCACCAAGCGTTTCCACAGCGCGTTCGACAGCGCCGAACTGCATGCTGCGCTGCGCGATGCGGGAGTCGGCACAGTTCTCGTGGCCGGGGTGCATACGCACGCATGCGTCTACGCGACGGTGCTCGATGCCTACCGGCTGGGCTATGCGGTTCGTCTGGTGACCGACGCCATCTCTTCGTACGCGCCGCTGCACGCCGATCTGACGATCCGCCATCTCGCTGGTCGTGTTTGCGACTGCACCACCATACCGGAGCTGTTCCCCATGTCTGCGGGGAGGAATGCGTCCTCCCGGGGTGAAACCTTCGCGGTGGCGCATATCGATGGGCGTTGGGAGTCGGCATCGGGTCATCGGATGTGGGAGATGCGCGATCCGTGTGACTGGCAGCGGATACTCGGGAGTGTGCCCATTGCGTGTTCCGGGGACGTCAGCCGTGCCACTGCGGCAAGTGCGAAGGCGCTCACCGACTGGGCTGGTCGCGCGCGGAGCGAAAGGCTCGGAATGCTCGGCTCCTTTACGAACGCGCTCGCTCGCCGCGAGGCGGAGTGTATCGAACTGCTCATCCGTGAAGTGGGCAAGCCCCGTGTCGAGTCCGAAGCCGAGTTCCGCTTCGCGACGAACCTGATGCGCGCCACGATCGAACAGGTTGCCTGCGAAAGCGCGGAGCGTCGTGGTGATGTCGTCGTCCGTTATCGTCCTCGCGGGGTCGTAGCGGTCGTCACGCCATGGAACAATCCGCTCGCACTGCCGATCGGGAAAATTGTGCCTGCGCTGGCCTACGGAAACACTGTGGTCTGGAAACCTGCCCTGCAGGCACCCGAACTGGTGCGTACGATCGTCGAGGCCGCAACCGAGGCCGGTTTGCCTCTGGGCTGTCTCAATGTCGTATTCGGCGATCCCGATACGGCTCGGTCGGTGTTGCAGTGTGCCGAAATCGCAGCGGTCACGTTTACGGGATCCGAGGATGCCGGACGCGAGATTGCAGTGGCGTGCAGCATGCATGGGCTGGCCCTGCAATCCGAACTCGGCGGTAATAATGCCGCACTTGTGGCAGCAAGCGCGGATGTGGAACGGGCGGCCCGGGAATTGGCTGCCGCGGCTTTCAGCTTTTCAGGGCAGCGATGCACGGCGCCGCGGCGCATCGTTCTCGTCGAAGCGGTCTTCGAACGTTTTTGCGAAGCGCTGGCTCATGCCACGCATGCACTGAAGGTCGGACGCCCAGGTGAGGAAGACACCAAGATCGGTCCACTGATCTCGCGATCGCGGCAGGCGATGATGGGTGCTTGGGTGCAGGAGGGGCTGCGAAACGGGGGTCGCTTGCTTGCGGGAGGAAAAGTGCCGGAAGGCTTTCAGGACGGCTGTTGGTTCGAACCGACCGTTTTGACCGGATTGCCCGAAAATGCGAGTGTGGTGCAGGAAGAGACGTTCGGTCCCTTGGTCGTCGTCCAGCAGGCGGCGAATTTCGACCACGGTATCTCGTTGTGCAATGGCGTACGGCAGGGTTTGCGCGCGATTTTGTACACCGACGACGTAGTGGAGCGCGCGCGGTTCGTGGAGAAGATCGAGGTCGGCGTGGTCCACCTCGAAGAGGCTGCGACCCGGATCGATATCGATGCCCCGTTTCTCGGCTGGAAATCGTCCGGAACCGGCGTTGCGGAGCATGGACGCTGGGATCGCGAGTTCTACACGCGTGTGCAGGCGGTGTATGGTCCGGAGGACGGCTCGGGTGACGTAGCCTGATCGGCTGAGGATCACGGTTTCCCGCGCCCGAGTCGATACTTCTGATCGCGACGCGGACCGGAGGCCTTCAGGCATGTCGGTCGGCCTCGGCTTCGGGTGCGTGCGTAGCGGCGCAAGGATCGTCGCAACGGGGTGATTTCGGCATGATGGGTGACCTGATCGTGTAAGGTGGGCATTCTTGCACAGCTCACGTTCAACCGAATTCGACCGGGATGCGAGCTTGGGAGGACAGGATGCAGACTGACGACCGGATTCCGGCCGGCAACGAAGGTACCGATCTGTCACTGCCGGTCGACGAGATCGCACGTGAAATCGAGGCACAGGGTGCGATCGCACAGGACGAGGATCCGCAACTCTTCGCGATGGCCGAGGCTTTCGTGCGTGACGTGCTCGCCGAAGGCGGATCGGACGTACATCGTCACCGCGAGGCCATCGACGGCATGGGCATCGAGGTACAGCGCCTGGCCGCGCATCGCAGTGCGATGTTGCAGGCGCCGATCCGCAAGCTTGCGCACCAGGGCGACGAGGGCGGTCCGGTGGCGCGTGCGCTGGTTGATCTGCGCGGCAAGATGCAGGAGCTCGATCCGGGCCGACATGCGTTGTCTACCACCGGGCTTGCGCGTGCGCTGTCCTTCCTGCCGGGCGTGGGCGCACCGATGCAGCGCTATTTCCGAAAGTTCGAGAACGCGCAGGATGCGCTCGACGGGATCCTGCACGATCTCGAGGCCGGCGCCGACATGCTGCGCCGGGACAACGTCACCTTGGCCGACGACCAGGAGGCCCTGCGCGGACTGCTCGTGCAATTGCGCCGTCAGGTCGATCTCGGCCGACTGATCGACCGCCGCCTGGTGCGCACTGCCGGCGAGCTGCCGGCCGAGGATCCGCAGCGCCGGTTCATCGAGGAGGAGCTGGTCTTCCCGCTGCGTCAGCGCATCGTCGATCTGCAGCAGCAACTCGCGGTGAGCCAGCAGGGCGTGCTCGCGCTCGAAGTGGTGATCCGCAACAACCGCGAGCTGATCCGCGGGGTGGATCGTGCAATCAACGTCACCGTAGCGGCCTTGAACGTCGCCGTGACGGTGGCGCTGGCGCTTGCGAACCAGCGGCTCGTGCTCGACCGGGTCGAGGCGATCAACGCGACGACTTCGGACCTCATCGCCGGGACCGCGAAGGCGCTGCGCACCCAGGGTGCGGACATCCAGAACCGCGCCGCGTCGACCGTCCTGGACATGGAGAAGCTGGAAGCGGCATTTGCCGACGTGCTCGGGGCGATCGACGAGGTCGCGCGCTACCGGCGCGAGGCCCTGCCCCGGCTCGATGCCCAGATCGACCGGCTTGACGCGCTGGCCGCCGAAGGTGCCGAGGCGATCGACCGCCTGGAGCGCGGAAACGACGCTGACGCGGGGCGGGCCGGTTGAGCCTCGCCGCGGATCCCGTTCCACCGGTCGAAGTCCCTGTCCGGATCCGGTCGATGGATCAGCCAGGCGGGAATCGCAGTTCGAGCCCGGGCACCCCAGCATCCGAGTACAAGTCGACGAACTCGTCTTCCGGAACCACGGTGACGGCGATCTCGGGTTCATGTCCGCCGCCTCCCAGCAAGACGCCCCGCATCGGGGAGATGTCGCTGAAATCGCGGCCCCACCCGATCGTGATGTGTTCGAGGTTCGGTCGCACCGCGTTGGTCGGATCGAAGTCGATCCAGCCACAGCCGGGACAATGGACCGAGACCCAGGCATGGGTGGCGTCTGCGCCGATGAGGCGTTTCTTGCCCGGTGGCGGGCGCGTGAGCAGATAGCCGCTGACATAGCGTGCGGGGATGCCTTGCGTGCGCAGGCACGAAATCATGAAGTGCGCGAAATCCTGGCATACCCCGCGGCGATTGGCGAACACCTCGGTCACCGGGGTGGAGATCTCCGTCGCTTCGGGGTCGAAGGCGAAGTCGTCGAAGATCCGCCGCATCAGGTCGTCGACGGCCGCGAGGAGCGGTCGCCCCGCCGCGAAGCTCGGGGCGGCGTAATCGGAAAAGTCCCGCTTCAGTCGCACGTTGGTGGATTCGTAGAGATAACCCGTCGCGTCCAGGGCCTCGCGGTCGATGTGCTGGCCGGCGCGATAACGCAAGGCGTCGCGGACCGACTCCCAATTCGGCGAGTCCTCGAGTTCGGGCAGCGGGCGCGGCTGCAGTTCGACCCAGCTTTCGCTATGGACGAGCAACTCGTCGTGATCGGCGTCGAAATGCAGCGCCCGGACGGTGTTTCCGAAGCTGTCGACGAAATCCCGGGACTGCGATGGCTCTGGACGCACCTCGATCCGATGGCCCACGCAGCGCTGCCAGCCGAGCGTGCGCGGTGCGAGTCGCAGCAATTGACGGGATTCGCCGACGGGCTGGTCGTAGTGGTACCGGGTTTCGTGCCGGATGTGGTAGCGCACCGGATTCATGCAACACTCCGCAGGTGGGACGGGCGCACCGTATGGATGAAGAAGCGGTGGTGGATGTGGTCGGACAACGCATGGGCCGTGGATTCCGCGTTCGCCAGCAGTTTGGCGAGCTTCGCGCACGCCGTTTCGCAGTGCAGGGCCTCGAAAGCAGTCAGGTCGAAGCGGGCCAGGGCGTGCTCGATCTGCGCGATCTGCGGTGGCATCGGATGACCGAGGTCCTGCGCGATACTCACGAGATAGCGCTTGAGCGACTGGACCTGGAAGCCGATCGAGTGCGGATTCGAACCGTCGAACACCACCAGGTGAATGACCGGCAGGAGTTCCGGAGCGCGGCGGTAGCGGGCCCGGTAGGTGACGATCGAGTTGGCCGCCGCCAGCAGCCATTCGAGCATCGGTTCGCGGTCCTTCTCGCGGGCGTGCAGCACGACCGAAACCAGCGCCGAGAGGCCGGCAAGACGTTCGATGCGACGGCCCAGGATGAGGAAGTGCCAGCCTTCGTCGCGGGTCATGCCGTCCATCGCGAACCCCGCAAGCGAGACGCAACTGAGCAGTACCTGGTCCAGTGCGCCCAGCGCCTGGTCGAGGGTGGTCGGAGGCGGGCGCACGGCCGCTTCCATCCGGTTCAGGACGTGCCAGTTGTCGGGGGACAGGCGCTCGCGCACATGGTTGGCATTCAGCGCCAGGGCGCGCAGGTTGGATGCGATCGACCCGGCTTGATCGAGATCCGACACGGCGGCGAGCAGGCGCTGTTCGAGGCTCGTCTCGGGGTCTTCCTCGACGCCGTTGTCGTCGGCGTTGAGGGCTCCGATCCGGCTTGCGGCGAGCAGCAGGCCCGACAGTTCCCGGTCGAGTTCGTCTCCGCCGCCCACCATGCGCGTGAGCGCCGCGCGCAGGATGCGTGCCGACGATTCGCTGCGCTCGGAATGGCGACCCATCCAGAAGAGATTCTCGCCGACACGGGACGGAATGTCGGTGCCCTGGACCATGAGGTCGATGACGCCGAGGCGCTTCTTCAACAGGGTCGCGCGCTGGACGGGCTGGTCGCTTCGGATCCAGGTGTCCTTGGAGAGCCCTCCGCGCTGCATCGAGATGACCTCGACGCCCGCCTCTGGAGCGACGCGGGTCAGCGCGCCCGGCATCACGACGTATCCGTCGGGGGTCGCGGCAGCAAACAGGCGCAGGCCGACCGAGCGCGCCCCGAGCCGGCCCTCGCCATTGCGCCGCCAGACCGGGGCCTGCGACAGGCGCACCCATTCCTGGGCGACGTAGGCATGCGGTTGCGCGCGGATGCTGTCGACGAGCGCGGCGCGTTCCGCTTCACCCAGCGTGTGCCCGAAGACTGCGTCCATGCGCATGCTCGGGAACGCAGGCTTGATGACCAGCGCGTCGAGGTTGTTCACCACGTGTTCGAGTGCCGGCGCTTCGCCGCACCACCACGACGCGACCGACGGCATCGCCAGCGGCTCGCCGAGCAGGCGCTCGCAGACGGCGGGCAGGAATCCGAACAGCGCGCCGCTCTCGAGTACGCCGCTGCCCAGTGCATTGGCGATCAGCACCCGCCCGGCACGCGCCGCACCGAGCAGTCCGGGCACGCCCAGGGCCGAGTCGGCGCGAAGCTCCAGCGGATCGCAGTACTCGTCGTCGAGTCGGCGCACGATCGCGTGGACGCGGCGCAGGCCGCGCAGGGTCTTCAGGTAGACGGTGTCCTCGCGCACGGTGAGGTCCTGCCCCTCGACGAGCGGAAAGCCGAGGTAGCGTGCGAGGAAGGCGTGCTCGAAATAGACTTCGTTGAACGGGCCCGGCGTGAGCAGCACGCACAGCGGGGTCTCGGCACCGCTCGGGGCCATGCGCAGCAGGCTCTCCTGCAGGCTGCGGAAGAATCCGGCGAGCTTGTGCACGCGCAGGTTGCGGAAGGTGTCCGGGAAGGCCTGCGAGATGATGATGCGGTTTTGCAGCGCGTAGCCGGCTCCCGACGGGCCCTGGGTGCGGTCGGCGATGACCCACCAGTTGCCGTCCGGTGCGCGGCCGATGTCGACCGCGTACAGGTGCAGGTGACGTCCGCCCGGCGGCACGATGCCCCGGCAAGGCCATTTGTAGCCGCGCTGGCCGAATACCAGGGCCGGCGGCAGGAGTCCGTCGGCGAGCAGCGTCTGTGCGCCGTAAAGATCGGCGAGCATCGCGTCGAGCAGCCGCGCACGCTGCACCACGGCGGCAGACAGCGTGCGCCATTCGTCGGGGCCGAGGATCAGCGGCAGCAGATCGAGTTCCCACGGGCGGCTCATGCCCTGGGGGTCGGCGTAGACGTTGTAGGTCACCCCGTCCGATTCGATTGCATCCGAGACGAAGCCCGCGCGTTGCGCCAGTTCGTCGTCCGATACCGCCTCGAGCCGCCGGGCGAAGGCCTCCCATGGCGGGCGCGGCGTGCCACTGCCGACCAGCATCTCGTCGTAGCGGTCGGAGGAGAAGGGGTAGGCGTCGATCAGGCCTGACGGCATGGGGAGCGGGCGCGAACGGTGCGCGGGAAGCGATTCAGTATTGTCGCAGATCGGCGGTGAATGGGAACTCGGGGTTCACCCGTGGCTCGCCGGTCTCGAATGGTCCGGGCGTGTGGCCGAAGCGGAAGAAGCGGGCCATGCGCCGGCTCTCGGCTTCGAAGGCGTTGACCGGGCGTGTCTCGAAATGGCGTCCGCCCGGGTGGGCGACGTGAACCTGGCAGCCGCCCAGGCTGCGTTCGGACCAGGTGTCGACGAGGTCGAACACCAGCGGACTGTCGACGGCGATCGTCGGATGCAGGCAGGCTGCCGGTTGCCACGCGCGGTAGCGCACGCCGGCGACGAACTCGCCGCGCGTGCCGGTGGGGCGCATCGGCAGCGGCACGCCGTTGCAGGTCACCCGATAGCGCTCCGGTGCGGCGCCGTCGAGCCTGACCTGCAGGCGTTCGAGCGACGAGTCGACGTAGCGCGCCGTTCCGCCGCTCGTCCCTTCCTCTCCGAGGACGTGCCAGGGCTCGATCGCGGTGCGCAGCTCCAGCGTCATCCCGCGCACGTCGTAGTCGCCGATCTTCGGGAAGCGGAACTCGAAGTGCGGGGCGAACCACTCCGGCTCGATCGCGATGCCGGCCCTGCGGGTCTCGTCGATGACGTCGGCGAAGTCCTGCCACACGAAGTGCGGGAGGAGGAAGCGGTCGTGCAGTTCGGTGTCCCAGCGCACCAGCCGTGCGGGCGCGTACGGCGTGTCCCAGAAGCGCGCGACGAGCGCGCGCAGCAGCAACTGCTGGGTGAGGCTCATGCGTGCGTGCGGCGGCATCTCGAAGGCGCGCATCTCCAGCAGGCCCAGTCGCCCGGCGGGGCCGTCCGGTGAGTACAGCTTGTCGATGCAGAACTCGGCGCGGTGGGTGTTGCCGGTGACGTCGACGAGCAGGTTGCGCAGCAGCCGGTCGACGAGCCACGGCGGGAACTCCCGGTCGTCGGCGCACAGGCGGTTCATCTCGCGGAACGCGATCTCGACCTCGTAGAGCGCGTCGTTGCGCGCCTCGTCCAGTCGCGGCGCCTGCGAACTGGGGCCGACGAACAGGCCCGAGAACAGGTAGGACAGGCTGGGGTGGTTGTGCCAGTAGCTCACCAGGCTGCGCAGCAGGTCGGGGCGGCGCAGGAAGGGGGATTCGGCCGCGGTCGGCCCGCCGAGCACGAAATGGTTGCCGCCGCCGGTGCCTGTGTGGCGGCCATCGAGCATGAACTTCTCGGTCGCCAGACGCGACGTGCGCGCCGCATCGTACAGAAAGGTGGTCTGGTCGACGAGTTCGTTCCAGTCGTGGGCCGGGTGGATGTTGACCTCGATCACGCCGGGGTCCGGTGTGATGCGGAAGTGCTGCAGGGCGGGGTCGCGCGGGGGCTCGTAGCCTTCGAGCAGGACCGGCTGCTCCAGGGCGGCTGCGGCGGCCTCCACCGCGGCCACCAGTTCGAGATAGTCGGCCGCGCTTGCGGTCGGCGGCATGAACACGTACAGCACGCCGTTGCGGGCCTCGGCGCACAGCGCGGTGCGCAAGAGGTCGGTGGCCGGTTCGCCGGGCTGCGGGGGGCGGTCGGTATCAGTCGTGAAGCGTTCCTCGCGCTCCGGCCCGTTCTTGTCCGGTGCGAACTGGCGCCGCAGTTCGACGGTACGGCGCAGCGGCTGTGTGCGCGCAAACGGGTCGGGCGGGTGGATGCGCTCCGGATCCGCGTCGTCGGTCCACGGCAGCGAATCAAGTGGAAGCCGGTAGCCGATCGGCGAATCGCCGGGGATCAGGTAGCAGCGTTCGTCGCGCAGGAACCAGCGCTTGCTGCGCCAGGCACCGCTGCGCGGGTCGCGGGCGAGCGGCAGCACGTGGCCGGCAGGCCGCTCCAGGCCGCGGCCGAACAGGCGTGCGAGGCGGGCGCGCTCGAGCGGGTCGTCGAGGTGGGAGTCGAACGGATCGACGTTGACCGGCAGGCGGTGTTCGCGCCACAGCAGGTAGAACACGTCCTCGTAGGCAGCGAAGACGCGCGCCGGGTCGAGTCCGAGCCGCTCGGCCAGTCGCGCGAGAAATCGGTGAGCCAGGGCTTCGTCGGCGCCGTAGTCGGCGGCCTCGTCGGCAATCAGCTCCGGCCGCTCCCATGCAGGCTGGCCGTCTCGCCGCCAGAAGCAGTTCAGCGACCAGCGCGGCAACGGCTCGCCCGGATACCACTTGCCCTGGCCGAAATGCACCAGGCCGTGCGGACCGTAGCGCGCACGCAGGCGGTGGTACAGCTCTGCGGCGCGGGCGCGCTTGGTCGGCCCCAGCGCATCGGTGTTCCATTCGGCCGAATCGAAGTCGTCCATCGAGACGAAGGTCGGTTCGCCGCCCTGGGTCAGGCGCACGTCCATGTCGTCGAGACGGCGGTCGAGGTCGTGGCCGAGCCGCTCGATCGCCGACCACTGCGCGTCCGTGTAGGGCAGGGTCACGCGCGGGGCCTCGCGGATGCGGGTGAGCCGCATCTCGTGCACGAACTCGACCTCGCAATGTTCGAGTGCACCGGTCACGGGCGCGGCCGAGAACGGGTCGGGCGTGCACGCGAGCGGGATGTGGCCCTCGCCGGCGAACAGTCCCGAGGTCGGATCCAGCCCGATCCAGCCGGCTCCCGGCAGGTAGACCTCGCACCATGCATGCAGGTCGGTGAAGTCGGCGTCCGGGCCGGAGGGTCCGTCGAGCGACGCGACGTCGGCCTTCAACTGGATCAGATAGCCGGACACGAAGCGTGCGGCCAGTCCAAGGTGGCGCAACAGCTGCACCAGCAGCCAGGCCGAATCGCGGCACGATCCCGAGCGTTTCTCCAGGGTCTCCTCCGGCGTCTGTACGCCGGGCTCGAGGCGGATCAGGTAGTCGATCTCGGCGCACAGTTCGCGGTTGAGTGCGACGAGAAAGTCGACGCTGCGCGTCGGCTCAAATTCGATTGCGTCGAGCCGGGCTGCGAACGCCGGGGTGAGCGGCAGCTTGCGGAAATACGGCGCCAGTTCGTCGCGCTGCCAGGCCTCGTAGTCGAACGGCACGTGCTCGGCCTGCGGTTCGAGGAAGAAGTCGAACGGGTTGATGACGGCCATCTCGGCCACGAGGCCGATCTCGATGTCCAGCGTCGTCGTCCGCTCGGGAAACACCAGCCGTGCGAGGTAGTTCGACTGCGGATCCTGCTGCCAGTTGATGAAGTGCTCCTCCGGCCGCACCCGTAGCGAATAGCTCAGGATGCGTGTGCGGCTGTGCGGGCAGGGGCGCAGGCGTACGACGTGCGGGCCGAGCTTCACCGGCCGGTCGTAGCGGTAGCGCGTGACGTGGTGGAGGGCGACGTGGATGGTCATGGGGCCTTACCTGAGGGGAAGGGTTGGCGAATGCTCGTGTGTGTGCCGATCGGTCACGGAGGGGAGCGGTCGCGCAATGCCCGGATCACACGATGCACGAACCCGAGTTTGTCGATGACCGCCCGTGGCACCACGAAGGGGTACGCATGGGGGTGGCCCATGCTGCGGTTGAGGCTGTTCAGCGCAAAGGTGAGCGGCAGCCAGTGCGCGATCAGCGTGTCGATGGCGTCCTCGCGGTACGGATCGAAATCGTGCCGGACGGGCGCGCCGCCGTCGTCTCCGGCCCGCGGTAGGATGTGCAATCCGAATTGCCAGGCCGTCTCCAGTGTGTCGACGATGTGCAGGTAGTGCGCCCAGGTTTCGGCCCAGTCCTCCCATGGGTGCATCGAGGCGTAGGCGCTGATGAAACGCTCTTGCCAGTCCGGTGGCGAACCGCCCCGGTAATGGCGGTCTTGGGATTCGGCGTAGTCGAGCGTGTGGTCGCCGAACAGGCTTCGGAATTCGTGTATCCAAGGGGTGCCGAAAATCAGTCGATCCCAGTAGTAATGGCCTGATTCGTGCCGAAAGTGGCCGAGTAGGGTGCGGTAGGGTTCGTCCATCCGGTCGCGCATGCGCTCACGCTCGCCCGGATCGGCTTCGGCGATATTGATCGTGATCAGGCCTTCGGCGTGGCCGGTGAAGACCTTGTCGTGCTCGCTGAAGGTCGGGGCGGTATCGGCCAGGAAATCGAATGCCAGTGCGGTCGGGTCCTGGCTGCGCGGCACGACCGGCAGGCCCAGGCGCAACAGCGAATAGACCAGGCGTCGCTTCTCGGTTTCCAGCGTTCGCCACAGCTCGAGGTTTCCCTCGATTCCGAGGTCGGGGATTGTGCGGTTGAGGCGGCAGGCGGGACAGAATGCGTCGCTCTCGGCCGCGGGCACCATCCAGTTGCACACCGCGTGCCGCTCGTAGTTCGCACACATGCGGTATTCGGAGCCCTCGCCGGACGGCTTCCAGAGACCATTTCCACACGCTTCGAGCGAGATCAGGCGAAGTCGATCCGAGATGAAACCGAGCGTCGCGCTGCATCGCGTACACGACACGTTCTCGAAGTACAGGCGGTGGCCGCAGTGGTTGCAGGTGAACAGTCTCATCCTTGCCGCCTCCCCGACCGGTTGCGCCGGTCATGCATCGGCCGTCCGCACCTGCCGGACCGCAGCGTGTCGTGCAACGTCTTCCTGCCTGCCCTCGGTCGGATCGAAGGCCTGCGGAAACCAGCATTCCGCGATGACCTCGTGCAGCCCCGCGATCTCCTGCTGCAACCGGTCCATGAAGTGGTGCAGGCGGTCGTCGGCGATGAGCTCGTCGACGTCGGCATCGAGCACGTGGCGAAGGGCCTGGGTCACGACCCGCATCGGGATTTCGTTGTGGGGCAGGGCCGCGAGCGCATTCTCCGAATGGGTCAGCGCATGGGCGACCGAGCGCGGGAACGGGACGTCCTGCAACAAGAAGCGCACGACGTCTACCCCGTTGATGCGCCGCCGGACGTGCTGGCGATACATCTGGAAGCCGCTCTGCGAGCGCAGCACGTTGGTCCACAGCAGTCCTTCGTAGGGCTCGGGATCTTTGCGGCGCTCGAGCAGGCGGATTGCCCCGACATCGATCTGGCGCGTGGCCATGTCAGCCCGTTCGAGGTTGCGGCCCAGGCGAATGAAATCGTAGGCCGCGTCGTGACTCATGCACCCGGCCATGAGGCCCGTCAACATCTGGCAGCGTTGCACGATCTCGGACAGGAACTCGTGACGACCGCGCTTGTTGATGCCGGCGTCCTGGTTGTCGCGGGCGAAGAGGTAGAGTTCGTTGACGATCTCCCAGGCCTCGGTCGGCACGAGGTCGCGGGTCGTACGCACGTTCTCGCGCGCCGACCGCAGCGAACTGAAGACCGAACTCGGGTTGTGGGGATCGGCGACGAGAAACTTGACGCAGTTGCGCTCGTCCTCGCGCTGGTAGCGCTCGTCGAACAGTCCATCCATGCCGGTCACGGCGACCAGGCCCTTCCACGAGAGCTCGACCGTCCGGGGCATGTCCAGCGCCAGGGTGTGGAACGCGATGGTCATGCGTGCGGTGTTCTCGGCGCGTTCGATGTAGCGCGCCATCCAGTACAGGCGTTCGGCCACTCTCGAGAGCACGTCAATCCTCCTCGTCCACGATCCAGGTGTCCTTGCTGCCGCCGCCCTGGGACGAATTGACGACCAGCGACCCCTTCTTCATCGCCACCCGGGTGAGACCGCCGGCGGTGACATCGGTGCGCACGCCCTGCAGCACGAACGGGCGCAGGTCGAGGTGGCGGGGCTCCAGGCCGTCGTCGCACAGCGTCGGCGCGACCGACAGGCGCAGCGTCGGCTGGGCGATGTAGTTGCGCGGGTCCTTTTCGATCCATTGCGCGAACTCGGTGCGCTGCTTGCGGGTTGAGTGAGGGCCGACGAGCATGCCGTAACCGCCGGACTCGTTGGCCGGCTTCACGACGAGTTCGTCCAGGTGGGCAAGCACGTGCGCGCGTTCCTTCGGATCGACGCAGCGCCAGGTGGGCACATTGGGCAGGACGGGATCCTCGTCGAGGTAATAGCGGATCATCTCGGGCACGAAGGTGTACAGGACCTTGTCGTCGGCGACCCCCGAACCCGGTGCGTTGGCGATGCCGACCTTGCCGTTGCGCCAGGCGCGCATCATGCCGGGCACACCGAGCATGGAGTCCGGCCGGAACGCCTCGGGGTCCATGAAGTCGTCGTCGATCCGGCGATAGATCACGTCCACGCGCTCCAGCCCGCCGATCGTGCGCATGTATACGCAGTCGTCCTCCCCGACGACGAGGTCGGCACCTTCGACGAGTTGGGCTCCCATGCGCTGGGCGAGAAAGGAGTGCTCGAAGTAGGCGGAGTTGAAGATGCCCGGGGTGAGCACGGCGATCTGCGGATAGTCCTGCGGTCGCGGTGAGATCGACGCGAGCATGTCGAAGAGCTGTGCGGTGTACTCGTCCACGGGCAGGATGCTAGAACTCTCGAACAGCTCGGGGAAGACCCGCTTGGTGACCTGGCGGTTCTCCAGCATGTAGGAGACGCCGGAAGGCACGCGCAGGTTGTCCTCGAGGACGTAGATCGTGCCGTCGCCGTCGCGCACCAGATCAGAGCCGCAGATGTGCGCCCACACTCCGAGCGGCGGCGTGAAGCCGCTGCACTGCGCGCGAAAGTTCTTCGATTGTGCGAGCACGCACTCGGGCACGACCTTGTCGCGGACGATGCGCTGGGCGTTGTAGACGTCGTCGATGAACAGGTTCAGCGCGGTCAGGCGCTGGGCCAGCCCGGCCTCGACGTGCTGCCATTCGCGGCGGGGAATGACGCGCGGGATGATGTCGAACGGCCACGCACGGTCGATGTTCTCGCCCTCGCTGTAGACCGTGAAGCTGATGCCCATCTCGACGATCGCCAGTTCGGCCGCCTGTTTGCGCGCGCGCAGTTCGTCGTCGTCGAGTTGCGCGAGATGGTCGGTCAGCCGTCTTGCGGCCGTGCGCGACTTGCCGCGGCACGCGATGAGTTCGTCGTAGAACGGGGCGGGATCGTAGGTTTTCCAGTCGATCGACATGCTGGCGGGTCCGGTGGCGAAGGCAGTGTCGGGATGGACGAAGCAAGTCGCACGCCAGCGCGGAAGCGGTCTTCGTGCCCGCCCGCCGGCTTGTTGTTGCCCTGCCTCACGGATGCGCCGGCCCCGCGCCGGCACGCTTTCGGTGCACGGTCGCGGCGCTGCGCACAGTGTTGGGGAGAGCCCGTCAGCCCGGCGGGATGTTCGCGCTGCGAAACGCGTTGGCCACGGCCTGCATGATGCCGCGCTCCACCCCTGATTGCGTGAGCGTCACCTCGCGATTGCAGCCCGGGCAGACGTACAGCGGCATCTTCACGTCGACTCCGATCGGATCGGCATCCGGAACGGTAAGGTCCGCGTGAGCGCTGGCGGTCGAAGTGGCTTCGTCCGGTAGTTCCTGGCCGCATTCCGGGCAGTGCTGATGCTTGCGGAAGAATCCCTTCTCGACAGCGGGCGGTGGTGTGATCAGTTCGTCGGAGGTCATCAGGCTCTCGATGAACTTCATCGGAAAATCCGGGGTGAGAAAGCGCTTGTGGCCGTTCGCGCAGTCGTAGGCGGTCAGGCCCTCGATCGCCACCTGGACGCCGCCATCCTCGCCCTCCAGATGCCCGAAACGCGTGATCGACGCGTCGGCGCTGCATTGTCGACATACATGGGTCATCGGTCTTCTCTCCTCTTGGCTGTTGTTCCTCCTTGTACGAAAGCCGGTGCGTGAGAACGCACCCCCGCCTTTAACCATAGTCCACCCGATCGGTCCGGACCATTCTGGTGACCGAGAGGCGTCAGCTGGCGCTGCGTTGCCCGATTTGTCCTCGCCGGCCGCCTGTGTGATCATCGATCGGAGTCGTGACGGGAGTCAGCGCAGCATGAGCCGCGAAGACACGAACATCGGGAAACGGAAGACACGGGCACAGCCGCGGGGGCGTCAGCCCGAGCCCGGGGCGCTCGAAGCGGTCGATGCGTTGCTGGCGGGGGTCCTTGGGCGGGATCGGCTGATCGAGCATCTTCACGCCTTGCAGGACCGCTTCGGTCATCTGTCGACCGGACATCTGCGTGCGCTGGCCGAGCGCATGAACCTGCCGATGGCGGAAGTGTTCGAGACCGCCAGCTTCTATGCCCATTTCGATCTCGTTCGCGACGGAGAGGCGCCGCCCGCGTCCGTGACCGTTCGCGTGTGCGACTCCCTGCCGTGCCAGCTTGCAGGTGCGCGGGTGCTGCACGAAGCGCTCGCTGCCGGGCTCGATTCGGCCCGGGTGCGGGTGCTGCGGGCGCCGTGCATGGGGCGGTGCGATGCGGCGCCGGTCGTCGCGGTCGGGCGCCGGCACGTCGGCGCGGCGGATCTCGAGGGCGTTCGGCAGGTGCTCGACGCCGGGACGCTGGAACCCGAATCCATGGCCTGGCCGCGCCTGGCCGAGTATCTCGAAGAAGGCGGATACGAACTGCTCAAGGCCTTTCGTCGCGGCGAAGTCACGTTCGAACAACTCGTCGATCTGCTCGAACGGGCCGGCCTGCGCGGACTGGGCGGCGCGGGGTTCCCGACCTTTCGCAAGTGGCAGGCCGTGAGGGCCGAACCGGCCCCGCGCTACGTCGTCATCAACGCCGACGAAGGCGAACCAGGGACCTTCAAGGATCGCCACGTCCTCGATCAATCGCCGCATCGTTTCCTGGAAGGCGCGCTCGTCAGCGCGTGGGCCGTCGATGCGACGGCGCTCTACGTCTATCTGCGCGACGAATACCCCGGCCTGTATCGCGTGCTGGGCGAGGCGATCGCCGAAATCGAGGCCGAAGGCATCGCCGCGCCCGGCTACATCGTCCTGCGCCGAGGAGCGGGGGCGTACATCTGCGGCGAGGAGTCGGCGTTGATCGAGTCGCTCGAGGGCAAGCCCGGCAAGCCGCGCCATCGTCCGCCCTACGTCGCGCAGTGCGGCCTGTTCGGGCGCCCGACGCTGGTCAGCAATGTCGAGACCGTGGCCTGGATTCCGCTGATTTTCCGACGAGGTGCCGATGGGTTTGCGGGCCAGGGCCGGCACGGGCGCCGGGGGCTGCGCCATTTCTCGGTCTCGGGCCGGGTGAAGCGGCCGGGCGTGTATCTGGCGCCCGCCGGGATCACCTGTCGCGAGCTGATCGACGAGTACTGTGGCGGCATGCAGGAGGGCCACGTGCTGCTCGCCTATCTGCCCGGAGGGGCGTCGGGCGGGATCCTGCCGGCGTCGCTCGCGGATGTACCGCTGGACTTCGACACCTTGCAGGCGCATGGCGGCTTCATCGGCTCGGCGGCGGTCATCGTCGTCTCGGACCGGGATGACCTGCGGGCGGTCGCGACCAACCTGATGGCCTTCTTTGCCGACGAGTCCTGCGGGCAGTGCACGCCCTGCCGGGTCGGGACCGAGAAGATGCTCGCGCTGCTGGAACGGGACGCGTGGGATGCGGACGTTCTGCGGCGGCTCGCCCAGGTGATGCAGGACGCCTCGATCTGCGGGCTGGGGCAGGCCGCTCCGAATCCGGTGCTGGGTCTGCTGCGGTACTTCCGCGATCCGCTGGCGAAGCAGGGAATCGTGCTTCGCGAGGCGGGAGGTGCGGAATGAGCGCACGGACCGAAGCCGCCGCCCTGTCGACCCCGTTCGAGCTGACGCTGGACGGGCGGTCGGTAACGGCGTTCCCCGGCGAGACGCTTTGGCAGGTCGCCCGGCGGGCAGGCGAGACCATCCCGCATCTGTGTCACCGTGATGCGCCCGGATACCGCAGCGACGGCAACTGCCGGGCCTGCATGGTCGAGATCGAAGGCGAGCGCGTGCTCGCGGCGAGTTGCATCCGCCCGGCCGCTCCGGGCATGGTCGTGAAGAGCGCCACTTCCGAGCGTGCGAAGGGGGCTCGCGAAGCCGTACTGGAGCTGCTGCTCGCGGATCAGCCCGGTCGCGAACAGGGTCCGGACCGCTCCAGCCATTTCTGGAAAACGGTGGAGCGGGCGGGGCTCGACGCTGCGGCCGTGCGGGAGCGGCTGCCGGCGAGACGGTCGGATGCGCCGCGGCCCGATGCGTCGCATCCGGCGATGCACGTCGACCTCGGCGCATGCATCGCGTGCAACCTGTGCGTGCGGGCCTGCCGCGAAGTGCAGGTCAACGACGTGATCGGACTCGCGCATCGCGGCGCCGAGACGAAGGTCGTGTTCGATTTCGACGACCCGATGGGGGCGAGCACCTGTGTGGCGTGCGGCGAGTGCGTGCAGGCCTGTCCGACCGGCGCGCTGATGCCGGCGACCCTGGTCGATGGCGAGGGCCGCGGCGACTCGGCCGCCGTCGACCGGGTGGTCGATTCCGTCTGTCCCTACTGCGGCGTCGGCTGCCAGCTGAGCTACCACGTCCGCGACGACCGGATCGTCTCTGTCTCGGGGCGCGACGGGCCCGCCAACGAGAACCGCCTGTGCGTGAAGGGGCGCTTCGGCTTCGACTATCCGACCCATCCGGCGCGGCTGACGCGGCCGCTGGTCCGGCGCGAGGGGGTGGCCAAGTGCATCGATCCGGCGTTCGATCCGGCCCGTCCGCTCACGCATTTTCGTGAGGCCAGCTGGGACGAGGCCCTGGATCTGGCGGCCGGCGGGCTCAGGGCCTTGCGCGATGCCCACGGGCCGGATGCGCTGGCCGGGTTCGGCAGCGCCAAGTGTTCCAACGAAGAGGCGTGGCTGTTCCAGAAGCTCGTGCGTACGGGCTTCGGATCGAACCATGTCGATCACTGCACGCGGCTGTGTCATGCGAGTTCAGTCGCGGCGCTGATCGAATGCATCGGCACGGGGGCGGTGACGGCCTCGTTCATGCAGGCGGGCAACGCCGACGTCGTGTTCCTGATCGGCTGCAATCCGGCCGTCAACCATCCGGTCGCGGCCACCTATTTCAAGCAGGCCGCGAAAAGCGGCACGAAGCTCGTCGTCCTGGACCCGCGCGGGCAGGTACTGGGCCGCTACGCCCATCGCATGGTCCGTTTCCATCCGGGTAGCGACGTGTCGCTGCTCAATGCGATGCTCCACGTGATCGTCAGCGAAGGCTTGTACGCCGACGCCTACATCGCGGTCCACACGGAGGGGTTCGAAGCGCTCGCCGCACACGTCGCCGACATGACGCCTGAGGCCTTGTCGCCCGTCTGTGGTGTTTCCCCCGACGAGATCCGTGAGCTCGCCCGCCTCTACGCGGGCGCCGAACGCGCGATGATCTTCTGGGGTATGGGCATCTCGCAGCACACCCACGGGACCGACAATGCGCGTTGCCTGATCTCGCTGGCGCTCGCCTGCGGCCAAATCGGGCGGCCGGGCACCGGCCTGCATCCGCTGCGCGGGCAGAACAACGTGCAGGGCGCCTCCGATGCCGGCCTGATCCCGATGGTCCTTCCCGACTACCAGCCGGTTGCCGACGCGCAGGTGCGCGCGGCCTTCGAGGCGCTGTGGGGGGGTACCCTGCCGGCGCGTCCCGGGCTCACGGTGGTGGAAGTCATGGACGCCATCACGCAAGGGCAGGTCCGCGGCATGTATATCCTCGGCGAGAACCCGGCGATGTCCGATCCGGACCTGGATCACGCGCGTGCGGCACTGGCCCGGCTCGAGCATCTGGTGGTGCAGGACCTGTTCGTCACCGAGACCGCGCAGTTCGCCGACGTGATCCTGCCCGCATCGGCCTGGCCAGAGAAGGACGGGACGGTGACCAATACCAACCGCCAGGTTCAACTGGGCCGTGCCGCCGTGCCGCTGCCGGGCGAGGCGAAGCCGGACTGGTGGATCGTCCAGGAGATCGCGCGCCGCTTCGGCCTGCGCTGGGATTACCGCCATCCCCGCGAGGTCTTCGCGGAGATGAAGCGCGGCATGCGCTCGCTTGACCACATCAGTTGGGAACGCCTGGAGCGCGAGGGCTCGGTCACCTATCCGTGCCCCTCCGACGACGCCCCGGGTGCCGACGTCGTCTGCAGCGACGGGTTTCCGACCCGGAACGGGCGGGCGCGCTTTTCGCCGACACGCCCGCTGCCGCCCGACGAACCGGTCGACGACGACTATCCGGTGGTCCTCACAACGGGGCGCCAGCTCGAACACTGGCACACCGGTGCGATGACGCGGCGCACGCGGGTGCTCGACGATCTCGAGCCCGAAGCGGTCGCGATGCTCGCCCCGGGCGAACTCGACCGGCTCGGACTGCTGCCGGGCGAGGCGCTCACGATCACCACGCGCCGCGGCCGCATCACGCTTCGCGCACGCGTCGATCCGCGAATGCCCGAGGGCATGGTGTTCGTGCCGTTCTGCTATGCGGAAGCGGCCGCGAACCTGCTCACCAACCCGGCACTCGACCCCTTCGGCAAGATTCCGGAGTTCAAGTACGCGGCATGCCGGCTGAGTCGGACGCCTTCCGGAGCGACGTCGGCCGACGGGTAGCCAGCCGCCTCGCGCGTCAGTTCCTCGATGTGTTCGAGGGGGGTGACGGCCTGAGCCGAAGCCGTCGCTGCCGCGCAGGCGTGCGCGACGTGGTCCAGCAACGCGCCGGTCATGCCGCGTGCCGCCGGCAGGTGGGCCGACAGGATCACGGTGGGATCGGCTCGGCCGATTGCGTCCAGCACCCGTCCCATCGCGTTTCGATCGACCAGGCCCAGCCAAGGGGCGTCGATCGCCGTCCAGGCGGCGATGCCTTCGCGAAGCGTTCCGGTTTCGATCTCGCGCGCATCGTTTGCCGGGGCGGGCAGCAGGGCGCCGAACGCATCGGCGGCGAACAGCGTACGTGTGCGCGTATCGAAGAAGCCGGTCGTCTCCGGCGCGTCGTAATAGGGCGGACGCAGCGGTACGAGCTCCCGGTCTCCGGCGTCGAGTCGGGCGGCCGGATCGAGCAGGCGTACGCGGGCGGTCGGCAACCCCGACAAGCTCATCTTCGCCATTCCCAGGAAGTTCGTGACGATCTCGGCCTGCGGTGCCCGTTCGAGGACCGCTTCGAGGTTGCCGACGTGGTCCGCATCGAGATGGCTGAGCCAGATCCAGCGCAACTCGCGCGGATCGATCAGCGTCTCCAGGGCGGCCAGGAAGTCGTTGCGCAGGGCCGCGATGCCGGTGTCGACGAGCACGGGCTGGCGCCCGCGGATCAGGAAGGCGTTGATCGCGATGATGCCGAGATCGGCCACGGGCATGAAGGATGCGATCTCATGCGTGTCCGCGGCGACTTCACGGGTGCCGGTGAGGGTGGGGGATTCCATGTCGTTCTCCGCTGTAGGGTTATATTCGTTGAACACTGCTGTTTAGCAATGTGAGCGAACTCTAGTCCCGTACGACATGCTTGTCAATAAATGAATGAACATATATGATCACCGATATGGAACGACGACCCTACCGGCTGCGAAAACGGGCCGAATCGCAGGAGGCGACGCGCACACGCATCGTCGAGGCGCTGATGGCCCTCCATGAGGAACTGGGGCCGCGGAACACGACGATCAGTGCGATCGCGGAGCGTGCGGGGGTCCAGCGGCTCACCGTGTACCGTCATTTCCCGGACGAAGCCGCGTTGCTGCAGGCGTGCACTTCCCGATGGTTCGAACTCAACCCGCCGCCCGACCGGTCGGTGTGGACGACCCTGCCGGATCCGCGCGAGCGTTGCCGCGCCGCGCTGGGTGCGCTGTACGCCTATTTCGCCACCACGCAGCGGATGTGGGAGGTGTCGTATCGGGACGAAGCGGAGGTGGAGGCGATGCACGAGCCGATGAAGGCCTTCCGCGCCTATCTCGGGCAGGCCGCCTCGGATCTGCTGGACGGATTCGGCCGGTCGGCCGTGCAGTCCGGTGCACTCGAAACCACGGCGCGCCACCTGGTCGATTTTCCGACCTGGGCGTCGATGCACGCGCTCGGACTCGATCCGGTGCGAGCCGCCGAATTGGGCTGCGTGTGGATCGATGCCGCGCGCGTGGCGGACGGTGTGCGAGACCCCGTCACGGCAGTGGGTTCCGGCACCGCTGATCCGTGACCGGGGACGGAGCGGTCCGTGAGCACGAATACCTATGCCGGCTTCGTTCAGGCACGCCAGAAAGGCTTGTTGCCCTCGCGAATCGCATCCTCGCGACGTACGCCGATGTCATTGAGCATGCGCTGATCCATCTGGAGCAAGGCCCGGCGGCCGCGCAGCCGCGTGCGGATCCGCTCCAGGCGAAAGAGGAATGATCCAAACAGGTCGATGATCAACATCATGCGCTCCTTGGTTCTGCATGGCTAGCCCGCCATATGCCAAGACTAGATGACGTCGGCAACAGGAAACAGATGCAGTGAGCTGCAATGTGTACTGGTACAGAACGGAGAATCTCCTGTCTGTAACCATCGGTCCGGCTGCAACTGTACGGGTGTCGCCGGCACGTCCGGCACCGGTCGCTCCGGTGTTTCAGTCGGAATAGACTGCGCGTAGTTCGTGAAAGGATTCTCCAATGCTCGTCGGTGTGCTCGCCGCCCTCGGTGCGGGTTCGCTCTGGGGGCTGATCTTCCTGGTGCCTCTCGTCCTATGGGACTACCCGCCGGTGGTCCTGGCCTTCGGCCGCTATGCGGCCTTCGGCCTGCTCGCGCTCGGGCTGGCCTGGTTCGACCGACGGGCACTGGCCCAGCTCACGCGCGCGGACTGGGTCGAGGCGGCGCGCCTCGCCATGGTCGGCAACCTTCTGTACTACAGTACGCTGGCGGCCGCGATCCAGCTGTCTGGGGCACCGGTGCCCACGCTGATCATTGGAACCTTGCCGGTCGTCATCGCGGTGTGTGCGAACCTGATCGAACGCCGTAGCGGAAACGGACTCGACTCGGTGCCGTGGCACCGGCTCGCACTGCCGTTGGCCTTGATCCTGGGCGGACTGACCGTGGTCCAGTTCGGTCCCGCGGGTGCCGTGGGATTCGGCGCCTCGGACGATGTCGCGAGCTATGTATTCGGGCTCGGTCTGGCCGTGGTCGCGGTGGCGTGCTGGACGTGGTATCCGATCCGCAACAGCCGATGGCTGCGCGCACGTCCGGCCGGAATGTCACGCCCCTGGGCGACGGCCCAGGGCCTGGCGACGCTGCCCTTGGCACTGCTCACGGCGGCCGGGTTCGCCATGTGGGATCTTGCATCGGGGGGCGGAGAGCGTGCGTACGAATGGCCATTCGGCCCGCGTCCCGACCTGTTCCTTGCGCTGATGCTGATCACCGGGTTCGCGGCATCCTGGCTGGGGACCCTGCTCTGGAACCGGGCCAGTCATCTGCTGCCGGCAGCGCTGGTCGGGCAATTGATCGTTTTCGAGACGCTGGCGGCACTGCTGTATGCATTCGTCTGGTACGGACGATGGCCCTCGGGCCTCGAGGTTGCAGGCATCGTACTGCTCGTAACCGGGGTATTGGCCGGCGTTCGGGTCTTTCGCCGCAGCCGGTGACCTCGGCAGGCGTCGAAGCATCGAATTGGCGGGTTTTTGATGCGCTGTTCGGCGCTTCGACGTGACAACGGGGGCCGTAATCTACTCCCATGGCCGCATTCCTTCGGTTCGGAGCGGCGTCCCGGGAGACACAGATCATGAATGTCGAATATCTCGAAGCCGAAATCATCGAAATCATCGAAATCTACGACACGGAGTCCGTCGCGGAATTCGAATGCGGGCACGACGTGCCCCACGAGGTCTACTTCGCCTGAACCCGCGAGGTGCGGGAGTGCAGTCCTGCCTACCGACTCCGGTGGGCGGCTTCGGAGGCCCGCTTGGCCTCATCGAACACAGGGCCCCACATGGGGTGTCCGATCTCGGCCCGCGACAGTTCGAACCGCGGGTCGAGCTTCAGGGCTTCGTCAAAGGAGGCGCGACAGGCGCCGGGACGGCCCGAGATGCAATGGATGAAAGCCAGATGCTTGTGCGCCTGGACGGCGTCGCTGGTAAAGCGCAGTCCCTGATCGAGCGCATGCAGCAAGTCCCGCATCGCCGGACCGTAGCGTCCCTTCTCGTAGTGATCGATGCCCGCGACCAATGACTTCTCGGCCTCCCCGACGGCAAGTTTCGAGAGCCCGAGTTGGCGTGCCGGTTCGGACGCGCAACCGCCGAGCAGCGCCGCGACGAGTGCGAAGGCAATCCACACGAAGGAGTGTCGGAACGGAAATGGCTTGTGGGTCATTAGCGGAAGCGATGCTGGATTCGATGGGTACGTCCCGATTCTAGCGTGACCGTCTCGACGTACGGGGCGAAATCGGTATTGCGGATCTCGATCCGATAGCGCCCGGGCGGCAGCTGGAGTTCGCGGAGCGGCGGAGTGACACCATGGGTCCTGCCGCCGACATGTACCTCTCCCCAGGGAAGCACCGAAAGAGTGATCGTCGCTGGTCGTGCAGCCGGTTGCGGTGCCGCGGCTGCAGCAGTCGCGGTCGGTTGCGCCGGTTGCGGAGCTGCCGTCGGGCCGGATGCGGGTGGTGCAGGCGCGGATTCGGTGGAGGCCGCTTCCGCGACGATGTCGGAATCGCTGTCGAAGAGGGTGACCTGTCCGCCTTCGGCCGGCTCGCCCACGAACGTCTCGGATGGGGCGCTTGCCGTCTCTACGGCGATCGGCGCCCCGACGGGTACCGGGTCGACCAGTGCCGGGGTGCGGCTATCGGGGACGATCATCACGACCAGCACCGTGACCGCAAAGGCTGCCGCGGCCAGGAGCAGGGACAGCCGGTTCCCGGAATGGTGCGACGGCCCCGGTGTCGGAATGGGGCCGGCCGAGGTCTTCGGAAGCGCATCGCGCCCGACCACCTGGGTGGCCATCCCGGCCGGGAGCGGCGCGTCCTGGCGCGGGTTCGAGCGGGCCGCACTCGATCTCAGCTTGCGCCGCAGACTGCCCAGTGCGAGACCGAGTTCGCGCGCGTGGTCGAAGCGTTGCGCCGGTTCCTTCGCCAGCATCTTCAAGACGATCTGCTCGAGTCTCTCCGGGATGTCGGGATTGAGGGCCGACGGGGCTTCGGGTTCTGCGTGCAGGATCTTGTGCATCACTTCCGGGATCGTCTGCCCTGCAAAGGGATCCTTGCCCGTGAGCATTTCGTAGAGCGTGACCCCCAGCGCGAAGATGTCGGTCCGTCCATCGACTGCTTCGTTCGTGATCTGCTCGGGCGCCATGTACCGGGGCGATCCGACCAGCCCGCCGGTGTGGGTGCGGCTGCTGTCCGAGGCCGTGGCGATGCCGAAATCCATGATCTTCACCAGACCATTGCGTGACAGCATGATGTTCGCCGGCTTGATGTCGCGGTGGATGATGCCCTGCTCGTGCGCGTAGTCGAGTCCGCGGGCGACGAGCATCGCGATTTCGACGGCGCGACGGATCGGCAGGACCACGCCGCTGTCGAGGGTTTCGCGCAGGGTCCGACCAGGCAGGTACTCCATCGCGATGTACGGGGTTCCTTCGCTTTCGCCGACGTCGTAGATCGTCACGATGTTCGGGTGATTGAGCCGGCCGGCTGCCTTGGCCTCGCGGAAGAAGCGATCCCGGAAGTCCGCCTGCTCGGATGCGGGCAGTTCGACGGAAAGGACCTTAATGGCCACCGTCCGTTCGATCAGCGGGTCCATCGCGCGATACACGGCCCCCATTGCGCCACGACCGAGCGAGCCCGTCAGCATGTAGCGGCCGACCGGCCTGAGGCCGGCGGCAGGTTCGGGCGACACGGGTTCGGTAGGGTCCATCTCGAAGTTCGGTCGGACAAGAGCACGCAGAGCGTGAAGTTATCACATGCGCCGAGTGGGCGCCGTGACACACTGCGCTAGCTGCAGTGCGGAGCGCCCCTTCCTCGCGGGTTTGCGGTGCGTGTGGGATAATCCGCAATTCGAACCACCCCAACCGGAACGCGGGTTTTCCGCCCCGAAGCCTGAGGAGTGACGTCTGTCGTGTCGATCCGCAACGCCTTCAGGATGGTGAGCCAGACGGACCCGGGCTGCCTGCGAGCACTCAACGAAGACGTCGTGCGCGTCGTGCCGGATCTCGGTCTGGCCATCGTGGCCGACGGCATGGGGGGGCACAACGCAGGGGACATGGCGGCGCGCCTGGCGGTCGATGTCGTCGAAAGGCAGATCCGAAGCCTGCTCGAACAGGCCGGGGGCGTCGGGGAGGGGTTGCGCGCCGCGTTGGTCGAAGCCGACCGCCAGGTCGAGCAGGCCGGGCATGCCGACCGGCAACGCGAGCGTATGGGCGCGACGATTGCCTGCCTGCTGCTGCACGACGATCGCGCCTGGATCGCCCACGTCGGCGACACCCGTGTGTACCGCCTGCGTGGCGACCGGCTCGAACGACTGACTCGCGATCATTCTCCCGCGCAGCAGGCACTCGAGTCCGGTGTGATCGACGCGCAGGGGCTTGCAGGCAGCCACAATCGCCATCTGGTCACCCATGCACTGGGGGCAGAGGGTGCCGAGGCGGTCGAAGTCCGGGATCTGCCGACCGAACCGGGCGACCTGTTCCTCGTGTGTTCGGACGGGCTCAACGACATGGTGGACGGGGAGGACCTCGAACTCGTGCTCGATACGATGCGCGACAACCTCCAGCTGGCTGCTTCCCAACTCGTCATGATCGCGCGCGACTGCGGCGGCCACGACAACATTTCGGTAGCGCTGGTACGGGTGGATACGTCGTTTCCGGCGTCCGCACGGGCGTCGACGCAGTCGGAGCGATCCTTTTTTGCGCGACTGCGCGGATGGCTCGGAAAAGGGGGCTGATGCGATGGCCAAGATCGTGCTGAGCCTGGACGGCCGGATCATCGACCAGCGTTTCCTGTCCGACGAGCCGATCGTGATCGGCCGCGACGCTGCCTGCGACCTCGTCGTCCCGTCGGCTGCGGTGAGCCAGCGGCACGCGTCCATTTCCGCCGTCGTCAACGACCATTTCATCGAGGATCTGGGCAGTACCAACGGCACCGTCGTCAACGGCAGGCCGGTCACGCGCCATCTGCTGCAGAACGGCGATGTCGTGTTCCTCGGTGACTACCGTCTCAAGTACGTGAGTACCGCGACGGCGGGATTGGGTCTGGATCGCACCCTGCTGCTCGATCCCGACGTCGCCGGCGGGCTCGGGAATGCCGCTGCCGTCGATGCCCGCGGGCTTGCCCTCGATACCGCCTCGGCGGCTGCGCATGCGGCCCGCGCACGGCTCGCGCAGTGCAGCGTGCGCGGGATCGATGGTCGCTACGCCGGCCAGGATTTCGACGTCGAGCGGATCCTGCTTCCGGTCGGGCAGCGCGGCCTCGGCCTCGCGGTCATCAACCGCAGGCCGACCGGCTGCTTCCTCGTCCACGTCGGCGGCACGTCGCGCGCGCGCATCAACGGACGTCCCGTTGGCGACGAGCCGATGCTGCTCGTCGACGGCGACGTGATCGAAGCCGGTCCGGACAAGCTCGTGTTCAATCCCGACTGACGTTTAGCCGGCGGACGCTGCCCCAGCCCGTTCCGGCGCAGGTTCGCGAGGTAGCGGCGTACAATGGTCGGGATCATGACTCCGGAACCGATTCTCGCCCGCGCCCGTGCGCCGGCGACCCCCGCACCGTTCCTGCCGATGTCCCGCGCCGGGATGGATGCGCTCGGCTGGGATGCGTGTGACGTCGTGCTCGTCACCGGCGATGCCTACATCGACCACCCCAGCTTCGGCATGGCCCTGGTCGGGCGCTTGCTCGAGGCGCAGGGCTGTCGCGTCGGCATCCTGAGTCAGCCCGACTGGAAGAGCGCCGAGCCGTTCCGGACGCTGGGCCGGCCGCGGCTTTTCTTCGGCATCACCGCCGGCAACATGGATTCGCTGGTCAACCGCTACACCTCCGATCGCAAGATCCGCTCCGAGGATGCCTACACGCCGAATGCCGAGGCCGGAAAGCGGCCCGATCGAGCGGTCACCGTGTATGCGCAGCGTGCGCGTGAGGCCTTTCCGGGCACCCCGGTCGTCATCGGCAGCATCGAGGCCAGCCTGCGGCGCATCGCACATTACGACTACTGGTCGGACAAGGTGCGCCGCTCGGTGCTGGTCGACTCCAAGGCCGACCTGCTGATCTTCGGAAATGCCGAGCGCGCGCTGGTCGCGCTGGCGCACCGGCTGGCGGCCGGCGAGCCGATCGAGTCGATCCGCGACCTGCGCGGCACCGCGATGCGCGTCAAGCCCGGCTGGCTGCCGGACGAGGCGTGGAGTGAGGTCGACAGCCGTGAGCTCGACCGGCCCGGCCCGCTCGCTCCGCATCCCGATCCCTACGCGATGGAGGCGACCGCCCCCGCGCCCGTCGCGTCGGCCGGCGCGGCCGACACGGCGCAACCTGTGCGCATCGTCTCCGCCCGCGAGCGTGCAGCCGAACGGCGCGCGCAGCGGGCGAAGACCGTGATCCGCCTGCCGTCGTACGAGGAGGTCGTGGCCGACCCGGTCCTCTACGCCCACGCCTCGCGTGTGTTCCACCTCGAATCGAACCCCGGCAACGCGCGCGCGCTGGTGCAGGCGCACGGCGAGGGGCCGGGCCGGCAGGACGTCTGGCTCAACCCGCCGCCGCTTCCGCTGACCACCGAGGAGATGGATTTCGTCTACGGCCTGCCCTATGCGCGCAGCCCGCATCCGGCCTACGGCGATGCGCGCATCCCGGCGTGGGAGATGATCCGGTTCTCGATCAACATCATGCGTGGCTGCTTCGGCGGCTGTACCTTCTGTTCGATCACCGAGCACGAGGGCCGCATCATCCAGAGCCGCTCCGAGGCCTCGATCCTGCGCGAGATCGAGGAGATTCGCGATCGGACCCCGGGTTTCAAGGGGCACATCACCGATCTGGGCGGGCCGACCGCGAACATGTACCGCATGGCGTGCAAGGATCCCGCCATCGAAGCCGCCTGCCGGCGCCTGTCATGCGTGTATCCGGACATCTGTCCGAACATGAATACCGACCATGCGCCGCTGATCTCGCTGTACCGCAAGGCGCGTGCGATTCCCGGGGTCAAGCGGATCACGATCGGCTCGGGGCTGCGTTACGACCTCGCGGTGCGCTCGCCCGAATACGTCGAGGAACTCGTCACCCACCACGTCAGCGGCCTCCTGAAGATCGCCCCCGAGCACACCGAAGAGGGTACGCTCGCCAAGATGATGAAACCGGGCATCGGCAGCTACGAGCGGTTCCGCGAGATGTTCGAGAGGTTCTCGAAAAAGGCCGGCAAGAAGCAGCATCTCGTGCCGTACTTCATCGCCGCCCATCCCGGTACGACCGACGAGGACATGGTCAACCTGGCCTTGTGGCTCAAGGCCAACGGTTTTCGCCTCGATCAGGTGCAGACTTTCCTGCCCACGCCGATGGCGCTCGCGACGACGATGTACCACAGCCGCAAGAACCCGCTGCGCAAGGTGTCGGCCGACTCCGAGACCGTCGAAACGGCTCGTGCGGGCCGCATCCGCAAGTTCCACAAGGCACTGTTGCGCTGGCACGACCCGGAGAACTGGCCGCTGATCCGCGAGGGATTGATCGCGATGGGCCGCGCCGACCTGATCGGCAGGCGCCCCGACCAGCTCGTGCCGCACCAGCAACCGGCCGGAGCGCGCGACGGCGGACTGCCGAACGGTCCGGTCGTCCGAGGCAGCCGGCCGCATCCGTCGGGGGGGCGGGGCCGGCAGCGCGCGTGCGGCAAGACCGCATCGCGATGAAGGCCGGGCGAGGAGTCGTCCGGGAATGGGCAGAATCGCACGACCCTGTGCCCGCGGCTGTGTTATACGTAGAACCTCACTTTCACCTGGCATGCCCTGGACCCACCCATGAACGCAGAACAAGATACTGTCGTATTCGGCACCGAGGACTTGCTGCGCAGCCTGTGCAATTCGGTGACCAAGGTGCTCACTGCCGCGACCAATACCCCGATCCGCTATTCGGGCATGGTCCAGCGCATCAGCAAGACCTGCCTCAAGCCCGACATCGGCTGCTTCGTCCTCTTCGACGGGGGGTTCTCGGGCCTGGTCGTCACCAACTTTTCTTCGCGCGCGGCGATGGAGCTGTACGAGACCTACATGCTGAACATGGGGATGGCGAAGGAGGATCTGGCGAGCGCCTATACCTCGGACGAAGTCGGCAACGTGATGGGCGAGCTGATGAACCAGATCGTCGGCGACTTCACAGGCAAGGTGGCACGCGAACTGCAGACCCACATCACCCAGAACCAGCCCAAGATGCTGGCGCTCACCAAGCAGGTCATGCTCAGCGTCGATACCAACCTCGATCAGCCCGAATCGCGTCGTGTGACCTTCTACACCGCCCGCAACAACATCTTCTACCTCGAACTTGCGATCGACCGCACCGAGTTCATCAAGCTGCACGACTTCGAGTCGGACGAAGCGGATCCGGACGACCTGTTCGCCCAGGCCAACGGGGAGTCGCAATCCGCGGCGCCGTCCGCGGATGCGACCGACAGCGAGGATCTTCTCCGGTCCCTGGGCATGTGAGTCTGGAAGACGCCCAAGGGCGGCAGGCGGCGCCGCAATGGCGAGCAGGGAATTTTTCCGCGGTTGACGGTCCACCCGTCAGAGCGAACCGCAACCAGGAACCTTGATGCAACGCGACCCGAGATTCGAAGCCCTGCTGCGCGAGATGCAGCACACCCCGTCCCGGCCGGTCGGCCTGATGCAGAAGATCGGTGCAGTCCTTGCCGGCATTGTCGTGTTTGCATTGGCCCTGACCGTCTCCGTACTGTTCTTTGCCGTCGTGGTGGCGGTCGGTCTCGTCGTTTCCGGCGTGGTCTGGTGGAAGACGCGTGCACTGCGCAAGGCGATGCGCGAGGTCCGGGCCGAGGCGGAGCGACGGGCATCGCAAGGCCCTGCACCGAATGAAGGGATCGTCATCGAGGGCGAGGTCGTACGCGAGGTGCGCGAAGAGCGCAGGGAAGGTGCGCGCGACTGATGCGCGACGGGGCTGTGCGCTTGACGCGGCGCACTGCGCCTGGCGCCTGGTCGGAAGGCTCTACCCGAACCGATACATGTTTCGCCCGATGTCGAAGTGCAGACGCGCCTCGGCAAACTCACCGTTGAGGGCTTCGTGGAAGAAGCGCCGGATCTGCGGGTTGCGCAGCGGGCGATCCTCGAAGTACGCGTGGGAACGGGCGACGTGGGGCTGGTCGGTGAAATCGACGTAGACCGCCTGGCGGGAGTCGAGGCGGTAGGGATAGTGGCCGAGGCGGGCTTTCTGCTGCTCGCCGAGCTTCATGCGCGAGGCCGCCAGTGCGCTGTCGCGTTCGTTGATCGTGATGTAGATCCGGCCGCGGCACTGGATGCGGTCGACCCACTCGGGATGCCCCTCGTTGTTGGTGTCGGCCGCGACCAGCACGACGTTGTCGAACACCAGATGGTCGCCGCGGTATACCGACGACTTGAGCAGGTGCTTGAAGACGTAGTTGCCCATGCTGTGCAGCATCATGTTGATCGAGAACGGGCACCATTTTTCGGCCTGGGTGGTGAAGAACCGGTCCCACTTCTCGGCATCGTCGGGAAATCGCCGGTTGGCCTCGTCCTCGGTGCGGCGCACGTGTTCGGCGTGGATGCCGTGGAGCAGTTGCTCCATGCGTGCGATGGCGCGGTCGAGCGCGCCGGTCGAGGCCATCGCGTCACGCTTGTCGCTCTTGTAGCTGACGACGCCACGGGCGCCACCTCCATGCGCCGGCCAGGTGAAGGGGATGACCTCGACGCCGTAATTGGAGGCGAGTTGCTCGGCGCGGTCGAGTACGGCGCCGACATCGTTGTTGTAGCCATGGACGAAGAACAGCAGGTTGCAGCCTTTTCCCGGCTTCCCCGAGGCCTGAGGGTTGACCCGTTCCTGGACCTTGCGTGCAACGTAGCTGCTGGCATAGACAGGAAGTCTCTCGCCCGAATCGGGGTCCGACGGAATCTCCAGGCCCACTTCCGCAGCCATCGCTTCGGTGATCCGGTCCGGCAGGATCCGCACCTGCCAGCGCTTGCCCTTCCTGACGGCCTCGGCAAAGCGCAGTTCGTTGGGGCCGTGACGGTTGGGGCTCGATCCGAAGGCCTTGTCGACTTCGGTCCGGGTCTCGTCGACCTCGCGGTTGGTGACGATGAACATGCGCGCTTCCTCCATCCCGGGGTTAGAGAGCCTGCCGGCGTTCTCCATTCTTTCCGACGATCCGGGCAAATGACTTTGTGCTATCCGGCAGTCCTGGTTCACTATAGAGCAGGTCGACGATCTTGCAATTGTCATCGTCATGGCCAAGGCGGGACGGGCGGAGCCGAGTCGGGCGTTTCGTCGAGTGTGCAGGGCGTTTGCGCCGGCCGGGGCAATGCCTTGCGGATTCGATCTGCTAGGATGGAAAGAATGTCGTTCCCGTGAGTATCCTTTGCATGGAAATCATCGGATTGCGGCCCATCTTCCGGCCGGCCGTCGGCGCTTCGAGCGAGTTCTGAGGGAATGACTGCCCCCGTACCCGTGCGTCGGTGGCGACATCGCTACCTGCTCGCCGCGATGATCGTCGTGCATGCAATCGGATTCCTGTCGTCGCTCGATGCGCTGATGTCCACGCGCACCGCACAGGGCACCGTGGCATGGATGGTTTCGCTGAACACGATTCCGGCCGCTGCGGTGCCGGCCTACTGGGTGTTCGGGCGCAGCAAGTTCCAGGGCTACGTGATCGGTCGCCGCGAGGACGATACGCTGCTGTTTCGCGAGCTCGAAGACAAGATGACGCACGTACACCCGTTCCGTGTCGTGAGGCCGCCCGGGGATGGGCGCGTCGAGGCGGTCGAGCGCCTGGCGAAAATGCCGATGGTCGGTGGCAACGCCGTCGAACTGCTCATCGATGGCGAGGCGACTTTCCGCAGCATCCTCGAAGGCATCGCCGCGGCGCAGCAGTTCGTGCTGGTGCAGTTCTACATCGTGCGCGATGACGAACTGGGTCGCGAACTGCAGCGCTTGCTGCAGCGGAAGGCAAACGAGGGGGTCGCGGTCCATTTCCTGTACGACGAGATCGGCAGCTATCGCTTGCCGGTCCGCTATCTTCATGAACTGACCGAGGCCGGCGTCCAGGTCCGACGCTTCCATTCCACGCGCGGGTCGGGAAACCGCTTCCAGCTCAATTTTCGCAATCATCGCAAGGTCGTCGTCGTCGACGGACGCTACGGATGGGTGGGCGGACTGAACGTCGGTGACGAGTACCTCGGGCGTGACGAGCGCTTCGGCGCCTGGCGCGATACGCACCTGAAGATGGAGGGGCCGGCCACGCTGTGCCTGCAGCTTTCCTTCGTCGAGGACTGGCACTGGGCTACCGGCCAGATCCTGGAACTGGAATGGAATGCGATACCGGCTGCCGGACGCGACGTGCCGGTACTGGTGCTGCCGAGCGGCCCGGCCGACCGCTTCGAGACCGCGAGCCTGATGGTCCAGCATGCGATCGGTGCCGCGCAGCGCCGGCTATGGATTTCCAGTCCGTACTTCGTTCCCGACGAAGGCGTGCTCGGCGCGCTCAAGCTCGCGGCGCTGCGCGGGGTCGACGTGCGGATCCTGATTCCGGAGCGGCCCGACAACGTCCTGGCCTACTACGCCGCCTATGCCTTCGTCGGCCCGCTCCTCGAGGCCGGGGTGTCGATCCACCGCTATCGGGCCGGCTTCCTGCATGGCAAGTCGATGCTCGTCGACGACAACGCGGCGGCGGTGGGGACGGTGAATCTCGACAACCGGTCGTTTCGTCTCAACTTCGAGATCACGGCATGGGTCCTGGACGAGGCGTTCACGTCCGAGGTCGAGACGATGTTCGAGCACGACTTCGAGCGCTCCCGGACCATGACCCTGGATGGGGTCGAGGCCAAGCCGTGGTGGTTCCGGGCGGCCTCGCGCGCAGCTTACCTGACCGCCCCCGTTCTGTAGGTCAGCGCTTGCCGAACGGCGCTCCCGGTGTTCGGGCGGGGCGTCCGGTGCACGATCCCGGAGAAGCGTCCAGGTCGGCCAGGATGGGGCAGTCGGGCCGGTCGTCGCCGTGACAGTGCGAAGCCAGGGCCTGCAGCGTGTCGACCATGCCCTGCAACTCGGCGATCTTGCGCCGAAGCGCGGCCACGTGCCCCATGGCAATCTGCTTGACGTCGGCGCTGGCGCGCTGCTTGTCCTGCCATAACGCGAGCAGCCCTCCGATGTCGTCGACCGAAAAGCCCAGGTCTCGCGCACGGCGGATGAATCGCAGCACGTGTACGTCCTCGTCGCGGTAGTCGCGGTAGCCGGACCCGGTGCGCCGTACCGGCGCGATCAGGCCAATCAATTCGTAGTAGCGGATCATCTTTGCCGATACGCCCGAGGCGTCGGCGGCCTTGCCGATGTTCATCCGGTCCTCCTCGGGTCGGTCTTCATGCCTGGGCGATCCGGCTCGACGCGGTCCCCGCACCGACTCCGGTCCCTTGCAGGGCGGAAACCGGTGCCGTGAAGCGGCGCAGGCGCAGTGCATTCGTGAGCACGAACACGCGCGATAGCGACATCGCCGCCGCGGCGAAGATCAGGGACAGCAGCAAGCCGGCGCTGGCATAGAACACGCCGGCCGCGATGATCACCGCGGAGGCCTCGTAATAGACGTTGACCGTGCCTTCGGGCAAGACGCCTGGCTCAGTGCGGCTGCGATCCAGACCGATCGCTGCAGGTTGCGCTCCTCGGCCTGCGCCGTCGCGGCACGGGCCGATTCGGTGGCGTCGCCGACCGGGCGGGTGCCGAAGCCCGCCTTTCGGACTGCCTCGATCAACGCGGCGAGTGGCGCAGTTCCGGATGTCTCGATGTGGGCGTGCCGCGCGGCGAGATTGACGCTCGCGTCGATCACGCCCGGCACCCGCTCGACGCGCCCCACGCAGGCCACGCAGTTCATGCCCGCGATGCCCAGCCGGCGCGACTCGCCTGCTGGTGTGACGATCTGGTCCATAGGGTCTTGCTCCGACGGCGAATGGGTTTCAGGCCCCAGTGTAGACCTTGACCTCATGGGAAGGTCAACGGTTTCGTGATCCGTTACGCCGGTTTACGTCGGGCGTTGCGGGCCAAGGTGGCGAGCAGGGTGTGAAGTTCAGCCGGCTTGAACAGCACCGGCCAGGGGGCGGCGCGGGCCAATTCGATGCGCTCCGGGGAGGTGTCGCCGGTCAGCAACACGGCGTTGATGGGCTTGCCAGCCCGTTGTTCGATCGTGGCGAGGAGTTCCAGTCCGTCGTGGCGACCCGGAAGACGAAGGTCGGATACGTAATAGTCGGCCTCGCACACCGCCGGATCGGCAAGTGCCTGGTCGGATGAGCCATGGAGCGTCACGAGCATCCCGATTCCGGCGAGCGAGGCTTCGATTGCTCGTCCGACCCACAGGTCGTCGTCGATGATCACGATCCGGCAGCCTGTGAAGTGGGCCGGATCGATTTCGTCGGGGAGTGCGACCACACCGTTGCGGGAAGCCGCGAGCGGGACGGCGACGGAGAATACCGAGCCTTTGCCTGGGTGTGAACGGACGCGCAGTTCGGCGTCGATCAGGCGAGCGAGCCGCCGGACGATCGACAGGCCCAGGCCCAGGCCCTTGCTGCGATCGCGTTCGGCGTTTCCGATCTGGTAGAACTCGTCGAAGATGCGCTCCAGTTCGTCTGCGGCGATCCCGATTCCGGTGTCCCGGACCTCGAACAGTGCCCGCTCGCCGCGGCGGCGGACGCCGATCAGGACGCCGCCTTCCTTGCAGTACTCGGCGGCATTGGCAACCAGGTTGCGCAGGATGCTGACCAGGATCTGCGCATCCGTATGCACGGCCATCGACGCGTACGGGAACGCCAGCTTGAAACGCAAGCCCTTGGTGAGGAACGTCTCGGCGAATTCCGCTTCGATACGAGTGAAGATGCTCTCGACCGGCACGGCACTCACGTTCGCACGGACCACGCCGGCGTCCAGGCGGGAGATGTCGAGCAGCGTATTGAGCAGTTCGCCGAGAGAGCGTACCGACGTGCCCAGGAAGCCGGTGATCCTGCGCTGCTCTTCGTCGAGCACGGTCTGCTCGAGGGCCGACTGGAACAGGCTGATCGCCTGCATGGGCTGGCGTAGGTCGTGGCTGGCCGCGGCCAGGAATCTCGTCTTGGCCAGGCTTGCCGCCTCGGCGGCCTGCTTCGCTGCGAGCAGGTCGGCTTCGAGCCGCTTGCGATCGGTGATGTCGAGGGCGATCTCCATGCGGACGTAGCGTCCGTCGTCCCAGGGAATGGCGCGGTCGTGCAACTGGTACCACCGGCCGATACGCGCGTTGAAATGCTCCCATACAACGGTGTCGGTGGGCGTTCCGGCAGCCGTCAGGAGACGATCGTTCGTGCAGAAGCTGCACGGGCCCTCCATGCCCGCCTGCAGCACCTTCCAGCAGGTCGTGCCGACGACGTCTCCGACGGCTCCGCGCAGGAAGCTGTTGACGAACAGGATCTCGTGCGTGTTCATGTCTGCCACGTAGATGGCCGCATGGATGCTGTCGAAGATGTTCTTCAGATGGCGGTTGCTGCGGACCAGCTTGTCGCTCTTGCGGCGCAGGGCCTCGGCGCTCCGGCGGCGGTCTTCGAGGTTCGCGAGCAAGCCCGCGAACAGGCCGAGCAACTGGAGTTCGTCCGCGCCGTAGCGTGCAAGATCGGTGACCGCGTCGAAGCCGACGAATCCGAGACACGCGCCTTCGTGCACCATCGGATAGGTCAGCAGGCTCTTGATCTGCTGCGCCTGCAGATGCTCGCGCATGGGGCCGGGCGGAAGTCCGGCAACGTCCGGGATCACGAGCGGTTCGCCGCGTCGGTGGTGTGCGACGACGCCATCGATCTGTTCGAGTGGCACGCCCTGCAGTGCGTCGATGGACGGGGCAACACCGGGGGCACACCATTCATGGGTGTTGGTGCATGTGCCCGAAGCAAAGTCGTATGCGAACACATAGACCCGGTCGGCCGTGAAGAAGGCGCCGATGCGGGCGAGTGCGCGGTCGATCGCCGTGTCGATGCCTTCGAGCGGAAGGCTGATGAACGAACTCGACAGCTGCCGCATGAGTTCGCGGTATTCCGCTTCGCGCGCCGCGTTGCGTTCTGCCTGCTTGCGTGTGGTGATGTTCTCCGCAATCCCGAGATAGCCGCTGATCCGTCCTTCCTCGTCTCGCATCGCGGTGATCGTGAGCGAGACGGGGATATGCGTCCCATCCTTTCGTACGTAGTGCCACTCGCGCTGCTCGCTTCCGTCCCGCTCCGGAATCTCGACGAATACCCTGAACCCCGCGATCGTCGTGCCGAAGCGGCCACTGAGCGCCCGTCCGTAGTCCTCGACCTCCGCGGGCAGGTGGAAGGCCTCCGGGGTGGCCCGCCCTACGAGTTCCGCTGCTTCATAGCCGAGAAGGCGTTCGGCTCCTTTGTTGAAGACGGTGATGCGGCCGTCGGGGTCGGTCGCGATGATCGCGAACTCGGTGGCCGCGTCGAGTACGTTGCGCAGCAACTCGGTGCTGCGAACCGGGGGCAGGGGGGCGGCCCCGGGAGGTGGGCGCGCCTGTGCGTGAGTGGCCGGATCAGGATCTGACATGTCGATCTGAGCAACTTGTGGGCAGTCCGTCTGTCGGCTTGCCTGTCGCCGGTCTGCCAGGGTGGAAAGTGTCGTCCGGGTTCAACTCTTGATTATCGCAGGAAGCACGGTGGGGGCCTCCTTGCGCATGCCATTCCGTTTTCATCGCCGATCGGGATCCGGACGGTTGCACCAGCGTTCGATCATTTCGCGCATCACTTCCGGTTGCTCGGTCGGAATCCAGTGCTTCGCCGCGATGCGTTCGATGTGGCCGTTGGGGAGAGCTGCAAGCAGCCGCGCGGTGCGCTCCGGGTCGCCGAAGCCGCCGCCGGACGAAAGCAGGGTCAGCGTTGGCAAGCGGATCGAAGCGAGCTCGGGCAGTGGACCGGTGACGGCGGCAAGGTCCTGGAGATAGATGACCGTGGGAAGGCTTCGCAGATCCTCCATGGGGGAGGCATAGCGCGCGACCGGAAATTCCGCCCCGACGGTTTTCATTGCCGCTCGTGCGTCGTGGTCCAGGTTGGCCAGGTCGAGCGGCGCCAGGCGACGGCGGTGGACGCCGATCGCTGCGAGCAGGCGAAGCGGCAGCACGAGTGCGGTCAGCAAGGGGCGCAGGGTGGCTACCCGGGCCAGGGTTCCGGTCAGGGCCCGGCGGAGCATGGGCTCTATCAGCAACAGGCCGGAAACGCGCTCCGGCCTGCGGTAGGCGAACCAGAGCGCGAGGTTGGCGCCCATGCAGTGACCGACCAGCTCGGCCCGCTCGACGCCCTCCGCATCCAGCAAGGCGGCCAGGTCCCTGCACCAGACGTCCATGCCGACGCGGCCGCGGTCCAGCGAATCGCCATGGCCGCGCAGGTCCGGGCGCAGCAGGTTCCATCGTGCCGTGAGACCGGTTGTTGCGACAAACCCGGACCAGCGCGTCAGGTTGCTGCCCAGTCCGTGCAGCAGCAGGAGGGTGCGCCCGGGGTCACCGCTTCGCGCCATCCGATAGGCGATGCGGGCGCCGTCCACGGTCGTGAGCGTTTTCGCTACCTCCATGCCGATCCTCGCGTTCCTCCGATGACATTCTGCCTGAACGCCCGGTCGATTCCGGTGATTGCCTGTGCAAGAACGAACGCTTCTCCAGGATGTCGCGCGGAGCGCAAGGCGATCGGTCGTCGGGACGCCCGTGTCCTGAGCCGCTCCTACGGGATCTGCCGCACGACTTCGCGTCGCTGCCGCAGGGCCAGCCAGACCAGTGCGGCGCCGGTCAGCGTTACCGGCACCAGCGAGCCGATGTTGAGCAGCGCCCATCCCTGGGTGGTGACCAGCGCGCCGGAGGCGAAGGAGCTCAGTGCCATCACCGCGAACACGGCAAAGTTGATCGCCGCCTGCGCCTTGTCCTTCTCCTCGGGCCGATAGGCGTCCATCGCCAGCGTCGTGCTGCCGGTGAACAGGAAGTTCCAGCCCACGCCGAGCAGGAACAGGCCGATCAGGAACTGATGCAGGTCCTGTCCCGACAGCGCGATGAGGATGCATGCGAAGTTGAGCACCACGCCCACACCCATGATCGTGAGCACGCCGAAGCGTTTGATCAGGTGGCCGGTGATGAAACCCGGTGCGAACATCCCGATGACGTGCCATTGGAGGACCAGCGCGGCGTCCGAGAAGGGCATCCCGCAGATGTCCATGGCCAGCGGTGTCGCGGCCATCAGCAGGTTCATCACGCCGAACCCCAGTGCCGCGCCGATCGTCGAGACGATGAACACGGGCTGGCGCATGATCTCGGCCAGCGGGCGTCCCTCGCCGCCCCCGGTCCCGCCCGCGCGCGCCGGTTCGTCCGGGAACCGGATCCCCGCGATGACTACCATCGACAGCAGCGCGACCACGGCGAGCGCGAGATACGAGCCCAGGAACGGCAGGCCGATCGTGTCGCGCGTGTGGTTGGCAAGGTTGGGGCCGACCACCGCGCCGATCAGGCCCCCCGCCAGCACCAGCGATACCGCCTTTTCGCGGAAGGACGGGGGGGCGAGTTCGCCTGCGGCGAAGCGGTACAACTGCCCGTTGGCATTGTAGTAGCCCGCCGCCACCGTCCCCGCGACGAGCAGCCAGAAGCTCTGGACGTGCAGGGCTAGCGCACACACCAGCACCGTCGCGATTGCGACCGCAAGGCCGAGCTGGAAGGACACCTTGCGCCCCCAACGCCGCTGGCTGCGTGCGACCAGCCCGGTCGACAGCGAGCCGCCGACCACGTAGCCCATCACCGGCAGCGTCGCCATCCACGCCACCGGCGCGAGCGACAGCCCGACGAGGCCGTTGATCGCGATGAAGACCACGTTGTTGGTCAGGAACAGGCCCTGGGCGATGGCCAGCAGCCAGAGGTTGCGCTTCATGTCGGGGATGGGGTCGGGGAAAGCGCGAATGTACCTTCTTTGGGCCGGTCCGGGAACCGGACGATGGCGTCGGGGCGGGCTACCGGATCGACGTCGACGGGGACGGTCGGGATACGGACCCCCGCGCCACGGCCAGTTCCCCGCGCGCCTGCCGCACCACGCTGACCCCGGCGGTGATTGCCAGCGTGCCCATCACGCCGGCCACGAGCAGATCGGGCCAGGCGCTGCCGGTGCGGAAGACGCCGACCGCGGCCGCCATGACCGCGAGGTTGCCGATCGCGTCGTTACGGCTGCACAGCCATACCGAGCGCATGTTGGCGTCGCCGTCACGCCAGGCGTAGAGCAGGATCGCGACGCCGACGTTGACCGCGAGAGCGAGCGCGGCGACCGCGCCCATGGTCAGGGCCTCGGGCGGGATGCCACGACTCGTCGCCCACGCCGTCTTGCCAAGCACGAAGACACCGTAGACGGCCATCGTCGCGCCCTTGACCAGCGCGGCGCGGGCACGCCAGGCCAGCCCCATCGACAGTACCGCGAGCGAGAGCCCGTAGTTGGCGGCGTCACCCCCGAAGTCCAGCGCATCGGCCAGCAGCGAAACCGATCCCGAGACGAGCCCGCCGGCGATCTCGACGAAGAACATCATTGCGTTCAGCACGAGCGCGATCCACAGGATGCGGCGGTAGCGCGGGTCGGTGACGCCGCGCGGAGGGGTGCAGTGCGATTGGCAGCAGGCGGACATGGGGTTCCCGTCTGGAGGAGCTTGCCTCCATTGAAAACCCCGTAGCCGCTACGGAGTCAAGCGCTCGAGCCGGTCTTGGGCGCGGTGGGCAGTTCCAGCGCCGGCGCCCCCGGGTCGGTGGTCAGGCGCAGGTGTGCCGGTGGCGCCCTGCCCTGCTTGTCCTCGCCGAAATAGACCGTCATGTGCGGGAACGGGATTTCGATGCCGGCGGCGTCGAAGTGGCGCTTGACCAGGCGGTTGTAGGCCCGCCCGATGCCGAACTGCGTGCCCGGCAC
>JBJHDM010000011.1:0-74224 GCA_050486545.1 Rhodocyclaceae bacterium
GTCCGCGGACCCAGGACAGCTTCCACATCGAACACCACCGATTCCCTTTCCATCTCTGACTCCTTCAGGTCGATGGGTGGGGAAAATTCGATTACCACAAGTGGGGATTATTGGATTACCGCTGACAGGAGGCAAACCACAGCCGCAGCTGATTGGCCCGCATCGTCGCCGTCAAGGTGCGATCAGCGAACAGGTGTATGCAGAGAACCGGGGGCTGCCCCCTATTTCCCCTTCCTATTTCCCCTTCTTTGGCCCGGCGCGCGCTATTCCGGCAGATTTTGGCCGAGCGTTACCGTGGCGCCGGTCAGCGCGCCGTCTTCTGCGGCGGGCCGGCGTACACGGCGTTCCATGCCAGAATTGCACAATCAGCTATTTGTTTGCCGGGTTGATAACGCATCATGAAGCGCGTCCAGTAGCTTGGTGGAAGTGCCATTTCCGTGGATAAAGCATGGCTTCTGATTGGACTCCATGACAATTACTCTCGATTCGAAATCGTCTAATTGAAAATCATTTTCGGAAACGCCAAAAAGAGAGAAAAATATCTTGCAGTCGTAATCAAGAAAAATCTCACCTGGGTGAGATAAGTAGTAATTTGTAAAGGCTCCTTGATCATCGTCGGTGGTTTGGAAGTTGATTGCATCAATTATCCTAACAATATCCTTGGCATATCCGATTGCTCCGCCACTATTTAAATACTTGAATCGTGAATTTGAAAATGGATAGTCCTTGCTCAAATTAGGGTCTGGATAGCAATGTATTTCTGCTGAAAACACAGCTCTTGCATTAAATGATTTAAATTTATTCAATATTTCGTCTGGATTTGATAGCGCTAGTACGTCATATGCATCTACAAACGCAACGACTGAGTCATCTGGCAAATTTTGCAACTTGATATATTCGGCAACCCAAAGCCACTTATTTCCATATCCCTGCCATTTATTCGAAATGCCAAGTACATGGATTCCAATCCCGTGATCGTTGCATGATTTGATTAGGCGATCAAGGCCTTGGGTTCGGCTGGTTGCAACAGTGTACAGATTTAGTATGTCATTCTGGCTTGGCGGGAAGTAAACAGAATTAAGCCGTTGATTATTGTTTCTTCGGTAGGCATTTTTGTATCTATTTTTGTATATTTTTTTTGTAGTGTAATAAGTAATAAAAACCAATGTGAATGATATAGTCGCATATAAAATGGTTAACATTGTACCGACTCGGGTTGTCTAGACACGGTTTTGAAATTCATGCGGCCTTTCACATGGTATAAGCTCTGACGAGCTTCGCGGGGTAACATGAAGCCCAGTTTTTAGTGATGCCAATGGCGATTGTAGCGGTTTTTGAACTCGGTCACGGCTGCGCACACTGACTCGATGTTCTTGAAGATGCGGCCGGGGATGGCCTGCTCCTTGAGCGACCGGTTGAAGCATTCGGCGACGCCGTTGGCTGAGTTTCAAGGCTCAGGAGTGACCGTGCACTTTGATTCGAACGACAGTCCGCCGCACGCATTATGAACAAGCCCGACGCAAAGACGGAACAGGAAACGCAAAGGATCGAGAAGGACGCGCGGTTCTGGGACAAGGCCGCCCGGAAGTATGCCGCTTCACCCATCCGGGACGAGGCGGGGTTCGAGAGGACGCTGGCGCGCACGCGCGCGCTCATCCAGCCGGGCGCGCGGGTGCTGGAACTCGGCTGCGGGACGGGCACGGTGGCGCTGCGGCTTGCAGATGCCGCGGAGAGCTATCTTGCGGCCGATCTTTCCGCGCGCATGATCGCCATTGCGGAGGAAAAGCTCGCAAAGGCCCGCGACGAGGGGGTCGGCCTTCCACTCGGTTTCCGCCAGGCCACCGCCGACGCACTGGCGCGCGAAGAGGCTCGTTACGACCTCGTTCTCACGTTCAACTTCCTTCACCTCGGCGGAGACCTGCCCGCCCTGCTCGGCCAACTCCGCAGCCTGCTTGTGCCGGGGGGCCTCTTCCTCTCCAAGACGCCCTGCATCGGGGACATGAACCCGCTCATTCGCCTCGCCGTTCCGCTCATGCGCCTTGTGGGCCTCGCGCCCAGCGTGACCGCCTTCTCGGCCGCCGCGCTCGAGGAAGCGATTCGTGCGGCCGGTTTCGAGATCGTGGCAAACGAGCGTCACGGTTCGAAGAAGAACGACATTCGCCCCTTCATCGTCGCGCGGGCGCCGTGACGGTGAGGGCTTGGGAGACGGACAATCCAACGTGACGCGACGCGCCCCATCCGTGCTGCGCACGGACTTCAAACGTCACGCGACGACAAGGAGGCTCGCATGAAGCCACGGATCAGCATGCTTACGCTCGGGGTGACGGACCTCGCGAAATCGGTTCGGTTCTACGAACAGGGGCTGGGCCTGCCGCGGATGGAGTCGCCGCCGGAAGTGGCGTTCTTTACCCTCAACGGCACCTGGCTGGGCCTTTTCGGGCGGGAGGCGCTTGCGGAGGATGCCGGGGTTTCGGCGGAAGGGAGCGGGTTTGCGGGGATCGCGATCGCGCACAACGTGGATTCCGAATCGGCGGTCGACGACGTGCTGGCGCAGGCCGTTGCAGCGGGTGCGCGGCTGGTGAAGCCGGGGCAGAAGGTGTTCTGGGGCGGGTATTCGGGATATTTCGCCGATCCGGACGGCTATCTCTGGGAGGTGGCGCACAATCCCCTCTTCTGGGTCGGGCCGAAGGACGAAGAGGCGTGACGAAGCGACGCACGCGACACACACCCGGATGCGGACGGCGGGCAACTGCGGACGTTCGACCGACGCGCCCGGGACGGCACGCGGCATGAAGTGCCTCGTCGTGCTTGCCCACCCGGTCGCCGACAGCCTGTGCCATACGCTGGCGCAGTGCGCGATCCGGACCGCCACCGCGGCCGGGCATGAAGTCGAGGTCGAGGATCTCTACCAGTCCGGGTTCTCGCCGTCGCTCACCGTGGCCGAGCGCTTGAGCTACTACGACGCCCCGTTCGACGCCTCCGCGCTCGAAAAGCAGGTCGGACGTTTGCGTTCGGCCGAAGCGCTCGTGCTGGCGTTTCCCACCTGGTGGTTCGGTTTTCCCGCGATCCTGAAGGGCTGGTTCGACCGGGTCTGGGCGCCCGGCATCGCCTACGACCACGCCGCCGACCTCGGTGCAATCCAGCCCCGGCTCGACCGGCTGCGACACACCCTGGCCATCACGTCGCTCGGCTCGCCGTGGTGGGTGGATCGCCTCGTGTTGCGCCAGCCCGTGGAACGCACGCTGAAGACCGCGCTGCTCGGCACCTGCGCCCCATCTTCGAAGTTCGAGATGCTGTCGCTCTACAAGGCGGAACGCCTGACCACTCCGCAGGTTCAAGCCTTCTGTTCGCGCATCGAGAAGGCGATTACGAAATGGTCGTAGACGGGCTCATCCGATAAGGTATCGGGGACGAGGTGACTCGCGTTCGCGGTGCATACTCTGCCGGGCATGCCAAGCCGCTTCGCCATCGATGACATCAACATTTTAAGGAGAGGCCGGGATGCTGCTTCTCGATCATGTATCGATCCCCGTGAAGGACCTCGCTCGCTGCAAGCCGTTCTACGAAGCGATCATGCACGCGCTGGGGGCCGAAAAGGTATATGACGAGTCGGACGCGGTCGGTTTCGGGGCACGCTGCAACGCGGATGACGACGCCCATTCCTACCTGACGGTCCTCGCCTCTCCCGGCGCGAACACGGACCCGCGCCGCCACTGGTGCTTCAAGGCCGGCAACCGGGAGATCGTCCGCAGCGTTTACGCGGCCGGACTGGCGCATGGAGGAAGGGACGATGGCGCTCCGGGTCTCCGCCCCCACTACCACGAGCACTATTACGCCGCATTTCTGCTGGATCCGGAAGGCAACCGGGTCGAGGCAGTGTGTCACCGGGCGGAGTGAGCGCGCCCCTCACAGCCGGTAGGTCTTCAGGTGGATGCTGGTTTCGGAGGCGCGGATGCCCTTGATCAGGCGGATGCGTTCGAGCACGGTCGACAGTTCGGTCAGGTTCGCCGCACGCAGTCCGGCCAGGAGGTCCCAGTGGCCGTTGGTGTCGTGCAGCTCGGCCACGCCCGGCTCGCCGAGCAAGGTGGCGAGCACCGCGCGCATCTCGTTGCCTTCGACGAGGATGTTCATCCATGCACGGATCTCGTCCGGACGGGCGTCGGGACGCAACTGCACCGTATAGCCGACGATGATGCCCTCGCGCTCCAGCCGTGCGAGCCGGTTCGTGACGGTCCCGCGCGAGACCTTCAGCCGGTGGGCGAGGGTCGCGACGGTCTCGCGTGCATTCGCGCGCAACAGGGCGATGAGTTGGCGGTCCAGCGTATCCATCTTGTGCATTCCGTTCGTCGAGACTGACGATTCGCCAGTGGGCTGGCGATTTCTCCCATTTCTTGTCATTCCGTTTGACCGCGGTCCGGTTCAGGATTTCCCCAAGGACAACCGACCAGACCGTGGAGGCTGCCATGAATCCGCTTTCGATTCCGCGCCGGCCCGCAACGCGCTTCCTGTCCGCACGGCACGTCGCACGGATCGTGCGCACACAAGGCGTGGCCGCAAGCATCGCGGGCATTGCCGCGAACGTCACCGAGGATTTCCGGCGCTGGGACACCTTCGACAAGTCCGCACGCCTGGCCGCGCACAGCCCCAGAGGCGTGATCGAGCTGATGCCCGTGTCCGACGCCCGCACCTATTCCTTCAAGTACGTCAACGGACACCCGGGCAATCCGCGCTGCGGGCTGCCGACGGTGATGGCCTTTGGCGTGCTCGCCGACGTCGCGACCGGGATGCCGGTGCTGGTGAGCGAGCTGACCTTGACGACGGCGCTGCGGACCGCGGCCACCTCCGTGGTGGCCGCCCGCGCGCTGGCCCGTGGCGACGCACGGCGCATGGCCATCATCGGCAACGGCGCCCAGAGCGAGTTCCAGGCCATCGCCTTCCACGCGCTGCTGGGGGTCGAAACCTTCCATCTGCATGACATCGATCCGCAGGCGACGGCCCGGCTGCTCGCCAACCTCCGGCGCCTGGGCATCGCCGCACAGGCATTCGACACCACCGCCGAGGCGGTGCGCGGCTGCGACATCGTCACCACCGTCACCGCCGACAAGACCCGGGCGACGATCCTGACCGCGGAGACGATCGAAGCGGGCATGCACCTCAATGCGCTCGGCGGGGACTGCCCCGGCAAGACCGAGCTGGCGCCCGATGTCGTCGCCGGTGCGTCGGTGTTCGTGGAGTTCGAACCCCAGAGCCGCTGCGAAGGCGACGTGCAGCAGATGCCCGCGGACTTTCCGGTCGTCGAATTGTGGTCGGTGCTGCGTGGAGACCACCCGGGCCGGCGCAGCCCGGAGGAAGTGACGCTGTTCGACTCGGTCGGTTTCGCGCTCGAAGACTACTCCGCGCTGCGCTACCTGCGCGACGCCGCCGATGCGCTGGGCCTGGGCGAGACGATCGAGCTGATTCCGTCGCTGGACGATCCACGCGACCTGTATGGACTGGTCGACCGGCTGGGGGAGGATGCGCCCGAAGCCGGGCGGCCGTTGGCCGCCGTACGGTGAGCGCCATGGACACGCCCGCGATCGCCCTGATCGGCGCGCCGACCGACGTCGGCGCCGGCACGATCGGCGCGCGCATGGGTCCGGACGCGTTGCGGGTGGCCGGCCTGCCCCGCGCCCTCGCCCGCCTGGGCCGGACGGTGCACGACCGCGGCAATCTGCACGGGCCGCCGAATCCGGAACGGACCGACGAAGGCGGCCTGCGTCATCTGCCGGAAGTCACGGCCTGGAACCGCGCCGTCTACGAGGCTACCCGCGACGAACTCGCGGCGGGACGCCTGCCCGTGTTGCTCGGCGGCGACCATTCGCTCGCGATCGGCTCGATCGGCGCCGTCGCCCGCCATTGCCACGCACTGCGGCGACGCCTGCGCGTGCTCTGGCTCGATGCCCACGCCGACCTCAATACGCGATGGATCACGCCGAGCGGCAACCTCCACGGCATGCCGTTGGCCTGCCTGTGCGGCCTCGGGCCCGAACCCTTGTCCGCGCTCGACGGCACCGTGCCGGCCTTGCGGCCCAGCACGATCCGCATGATCGGCCTGCGCAGCGTCGACGAGGGCGAGCGGCAGCTTCTGCACGAGCTGGGCATCGAGACCTTCGACATGCGCGCCATCGACGAGAACGGGATGAGCGCCGTCATGCAGCGGGCGCTGGCCGGAATCGATGCGGAAACCTGGCTGCACGTGAGCCTGGATGCCGACTTTCTCGACCCGCAGATCGCACCCGGCGTGGGCACGCCCGTGCGCGGCGGCCCGGCCTACCGCGAAGCGCGGCTGTGCATGGAGCGGATCGCCGACACCGGACAACTGGCGTCGCTGGACCTCGTCGAGCTCGACCCCGGACGGGATCACCGCAACGCGACCGCGGAACTGCTCGTCGATCTGGTCGAAACCCTGTTCGGCAGACAGGTGCTGGCTCACATGCCCCGTCCCTAGCACCATTGCGAGGAACACCATCGCCGCGGACATCCGTCCACCGCCGGTTGGTGGTACGCTTGCCAGCGAAAGGGCCGCACCACAGCCCGTGACCCGACTCGAGCGGAGCCATCCATGGATGCCACCCACATCCGCATGGCGGTCAGAAGCTTCTACGCCGACATCTGGAACCGGCACGACAAGAGCCGGATCGCCGCGCTGATCCACGAGGATTTCAACTTTCGCGGCTCGCTCGGGCAGACGCGGCACGGGCATGACGGGTTCGCGTCCTACGTGGACTTCGTGCACGAGGCCTTGGGCGATTACCACTGCGACCTGCTCGATCTCGTGATCGAACCGCCGAAGGCCTTTGCGCGCATGCGCTTCTCGGGTGTTCACCGCGGCCCGTTCTTCAGCTATCCGCCGACCTGGAAGAAGATCGAATGGGCCGGCGCGGCGCTGTTCTACTTCCGCGAAGACCGGATCGCCGACCTGTGGGTGCTCGGCGACGTCCACGCCCTGTTGCAGCAACTGGAACGCAACGCGGACCACTGAATGACCCCCACCCGCACCCTCGTGCTGACCGCGCTGGCCATGCTCGCCTTCGCGCTCAACTCCCTGTTCTGCCGCATCGCGCTGCGGGACATGGCGATCGATGCCGCCAGCTTCACCACGATCCGGCTGCTCTCCGGGGCGCTGATGCTGTGGCTGATCGTGCGCCTGCGCACCCGCGTCGCCGACGGCGCGGGGAGCTGGCCATCGGCCTTGGCACTGTTCGCCTATGCGGCCGCATTTTCGTTCGCGTATCTGAGCCTCACCGCCGCGACCGGCGCCCTGCTGCTGTTCGGGGCGGTCCAGGTCACGATGATCGGATACGGCCTGTGGAAGGGAGAGCGCCTGCACGGGGTGCGACTCGCCGGCTTCGCACTGGCCGCAACGGGCCTGGTCGGTCTGCTGCTGCCGGGGCTTTCGGCGCCGCCGCTGCAGGGTGCCGCGCTGATGCTGGCGGCGGGGATCGCCTGGGGCGTCTATTCCCTGCGGGGCCGGGGCATGGGCGACCCGACCCGCGTCACGGCGGGCAACTTCCTGCGCACGGTGCCGATCACGCTCCTGTTGAGCCTGCTGATGATCGGACACTTCTCCACCGATGCGGCCGGCATCGCCTATGCCGTCGCTTCCGGCGCGCTCGCCTCGGCGATCGGCTACGCGATCTGGTACACCGCCCTGCCCGCCCTCAGCTCCACCAGCGCGGCGACCGTGCAGTTGAGCGTCCCGGTCATTGCCGCAATGGGCGGCGTCGTGCTGCTCGGCGAACCGATCACGCTGCGCCTGCTGCTCGCCTCGGTCGCCATCCTCGGCGGCATCGCGCTGGTGATCAAGGGCAAGGCCGCCCGCACCCCGCCCGGACCGTCGATACGACCGGAATCGTGACCCGGTTCATGGAACCCCGCCTCCAGTAAGGAACTCCTGTCGGAAGGATCGTTCCGAAGCTACGCAGCCCCACACCGGAGAAACCACGATGACCGTTTTTCGGCAGCTCTTCGAACCCCTGTCGAGCACCTTCACCTATCTGCTGGGATGCGAGGAAACCGGAACCGCGATCCTGATCGACCCCGTGCTCCCCGCGTGGGAGCGCGACCTTGCGGAGATCGCCGGACTCGGCCTGAAACTGATGTGGACGGTGGAGACGCACGTGCACGCGGACCACATCACCTCGGCTGCCCGGCTCAAGCGGGAGGTCGGCAGCCGGATCGCCTATCCGGCCGCGGCAGGCCTGCCTTGCGCGGATCGGGCGCTTGAGGAAGGCAAGCCGTTCGAAGCGGGCAGCCTCCGGCTCGACCCCCTGTTTACGCCCGGGCATACCGACGACCACCTGGCCTATCTGCTGGACGATCGCGTCTTCACCGGCGATGCGCTGCTGATCGACGGTTGCGGCCGCACGGACTTCCAGAACGGCGATGCGGCCACCCTCTACCGCAGCGTCCATGACAAGCTGTTCTCGCTGCCGGACGACTGCCTCGTCTATCCGGCGCACGACTACAACCAACGCCGCGTGTCGACGATCGCGCAGGAAAAGGCGCGAAACCCGCGGCTGGGCGGGCGCCGCAGCCTGGAAGACTTCGTCGCGCTGATGAATGGGCTGGACCTGCCCTACCCCAAGTTCATCGACCATGCCCTGCCGGGCAACCGCCAGTGCGGTGTCTGTCCCGCGGAGCTGCCCGACGAACTGCAGGAATACTGTGCCAACATGACGTCGAGCCCGCAGGGATGAGGCCTGTGGAACGGTCGACGGAGCCCGCCCCAGTGCCCGACAAGAGCAACCGGCGATCCAGTCGGCCGGCCGACCATGCGAAGATGGGCAGAAAGGCCGACCCCCGTGCCTGTCTGCCGGGCGCACGCCCAGGAGCCCCTTCGTGACACACCCCCCGGACAACGATTTGCTCCACACCCTCAGCGTCGAACTGGAAACCGATGTCCTGCTCCAGGCGTTCGAAGCCCTTCCGGTCGGCGTGTGGATCATGGACCGGGACGGGAAGATCGTGCACGGCAACTCCGCAGGCCTGAAGATCTGGGCCGGAGCGCGCTACGTCGGGCCCGAGCAGTTCGGCGAGTACAAGGGCTGGTGGCTCGACACCGGGGAGCCGATCGCTGCCGAGGACTGGGCCGCTGCACGGGCGATCCGCGACGGCGAGACCTCGATCGACGAAGAGATCCGGATCCAGTGCTTCGACGGCAGCAGCAAGATCATCCTCAATTCCGCAATTCCGCTGCGCGACGCCAACGGCGCGATCAGCGGCGCCATCATCGTCAACCAGGACATCAGCGTACGCAAGCAGATCGAGGAGCAACTCCTGCAGGCCAACGCTGCGATCGATGCGATGAACCGGGAACTGAAGCAGGCCCTGGAGCGCGAGCAGCAACGCGCACGCACGGACCCGCTCACGGGCTTGTACAACCGGCGCCATTTCTTCGAACTCGGCGAGCAACTGTTCGAGGTGGCCCGACGCTACCGCACCCCCCTGTCCGTGCTGATGTTCGATCTTGATCGCTTCAAGCGGATCAACGACAACTACGGGCATCAGGTCGGCGACGCGATTCTCGAACGCATTGCCGCCATTGCCCGCCGCCACGTCCGAAGCGCCGACGTGCTGGCCCGCTACGGCGGCGAGGAGTTCGTCGTCGTGCTGCCGAACGCGAATGCCACCGAGGCGCGGGCCGCTGCCGAGCATCTGCGCAAGCAGGTCGAGGCCTGCCACGACTACATCGAGGACAAGGCGCTCACGGTCACGATCAGTATCGGCGTCGCCGAGATGCTGCCGCAGGGCGACACGCTCGAGCGCCTGATCCAGCGCGCCGACGAAGCGCTGTACGACGCGAAGAACGCCGGGCGCAACTGCACTCGCGTCTATTCCGCGAAGGCGTGATACCGTGCCCCCGCTTGCCGGCCCGAACGGGCTCCGGCAGCGACGGCCGCCATCGACCGCCGTGCGGGGGAACGCTCAGGCGCCAAGCCAGCCCTTGCGAAGCCGGGCCGCTTCACGGGTTGCCTTGGGCTTGCACGCAAGCTTGACCGTCGCCACCGGGGGCGGGGCCAGTTCGACGTCGAAGCGCATCAGCTCGTCGCGCCGGAACGCATGGACTTCCACCCGATCGCCGACCTTGCGGCGGGCAAGCATCGCATCGAGCGCTTCCGCGGTCACGCGCAGTCCATCCATTGCGACCAGCACGTCGCCGGCGGACAGGCCTGCACGCTGGGCCGGCCCGTCGTCGTAGACCTGCGCCAGTTTCGCCTCGCCACTGCCGGCCGCCAGCTTCATCCCCAGCACCGGCGCTACGCCGGCCGGCTCGGCCCGGTATTCGATGCCGAACCCGGCGAACAAACGGGCCAGCGGCAGATCCTCTGTGCCCTGGACGGCACGGCGCAGCCAGCTCGCAAGCTTGCGACCCTCCGCCTGCGATGCCTCGCCGGCGACCTCCGCGACGCATTCGAAGATCCCCTCTTCGGGCACGCCGACACCGGTCTGGCCGTGGCGTTGCCACAGCAGGCGCATGACGTCGTCGAGACTGCGCTTGCCCGCACTGGCCCGGCGCAACTGCAGGTCGAGCGCGAGCGCGATCAACGCGCCCTTGGCGTAGTAGCTCACGATCGCGTTGGGCGCGTTCTCGTCCTGGCGGTAGTACTTGGTCCACGCATCGAAGGACGACTCGGCCACGCTCTGCTTCAGGCGCCCGCTGCCGCGCAGGACACCGGAAATCGTCTTGCCGAGCAGGCCGAGATAGGCATCGATACCGATCACGCCGGAGCGCACGAGGGCCAGGTCGTCGTAGTACGAGGTAAACCCCTCGAAGGCCCACAGCAGCCGCGTGTAGTTCTCCGACCCCAGGTCGTACGGCACGAAGGCCGCGGGCTTGATGCGCTTGACGTTCCAGGTGTGGAAGTACTCGTGGCTGCACAGTCCGAGGAAGGACAGGTAGCCTTCGGGCAGGTCGGGCATGCCGTGCCAGGGCAGGTCCTTGCGGCTGGCGAGCAACGCCGTCGATGCACGGTGCTCGAGCCCGCCGTAGCCCTCGCCGACGACCATCGCCAGGAAGAGGTATCGGTCCACCGGCGCAGGCCGGCCGAAGAGGTCGATGTGCCAGGTGCAGATCTTCGCCAGGTCCGCGCACAGGCGGTCGGTGTCGCAGTCGTGGCGGCCGGTGATCGCGATCTCGTGACCGACGCCGCAGGCCTCGAAACGGGCGTGGGTGAAGGTGCCCATCTCGACCGGATGGTCGACGAGTTCGTCGTAGTCCGCGGCCCGGTACAGCCCGAAGCCCATCGGGCGCGCAACGTTCTTCTCGCCACGGGCCGGCGCGAGCGTGGTCGCGACCTTCCAGTTCGCATACCCCTTGCCTTCCGGGGCGCGCAGTTCGACAAGGCACGGCGACTGCTCGCGCCCCGCCACGGCGAGAAACACGCTGGTGCCGTTGAAGAAGCCGTGGGTCGGGTCGAGATGCGCGGTGCGTACCGACAGGTCCCAGGCATAGACCTCGTAGTCGAGCACGATGCGCTTGCCGTTTCGCGGCGGCACGACCCGCCAGGTGTGCTTGTCGAGTTTCTCGGCAGCCACCGGTCGGCCATCGCATTCGGCCCGCAACGTGACGAGGTTGCGCGAGAACTCGCGGATCATGTAGCTGCCCGGAATCCAGGCCGGCAGACGGAAGACCTGTCCGGCGGGATCCGGGTCATCGACCGTGCACGTGACGCGGAACAGGTGGGCTTCTGGACGGGAGGGAAGGATCGAATAGCGGATCGGCTTGGTCATCGCGGATCGAAAGGGTTCGCACAAGCCATGATTCTATGCGTTGGCAGCGGATTGCCCAATCGACCTCCCACGCTATACTGTATAGATGTACACGCCAAAAGATCCGCTTGCCCTGACGGCTGCCCCCCCGTGTGCCGAGTTGCACTGCCTGAGCAACTTCAGTTTCCTGCGCGGCGCTTCGCACCCCGAGGAACTGGTGCGGCGTGCGGCGGAACTGGGCATGACCGCCCTGGCGCTGACCGACGAGTGCTCGTTCGCGGGGATCGTCCGTGCGCACCAGGAGATCCGGCGGCATGCGCTGTCGCTGAAGCTCGTCATCGGCACCGAGATCCGCCTCGAGGACGGGCCGGTCATCGTGCTGCTGGCAACCGATCGTCGCGGCTATGCACAGCTCTCCCGCCTGATCAGCCGCGGACGGCGTGCAAGTCCGAAGGGAAGCTACCGACTCGTGCGCGGCGATCTCGAGACCGGTCTGGACGGCTGCCTCGCCCTGCTCGTCCCGTCCGAGGACGACCCTTTCGACGACGAGGCCGTGTTCGCCGACGCAGGCTGGCTCGCCACCCGTTTTCCCGGCGCTGCATGGCTGGCCGTCGAACTCGTTCGCGGCCCGGACGACCGCACCCGTCTCGCGCGGCTTCGGGCGATCGCCGCACGGGCCTCGTTGCCGTGCGTCGCAGCGACCGGGGTGCGGATGCACGAGGCCGCCCGTCGCCCGCTGGCCGACGTGCTCGCGGCCACGCGACTGCGCACCACGGTGATGGAAGCCGGCCTGGCGCTCGCGCCGAATGCCGAGCGGCGCCTGCACGATCGCGCCACGCTGGCCCGCCGCTATCCGCCCGAACTGCTTGCCGAGACCCTTCGCGTGGCCGAACGCTGCACGTTTTCGCTCGACGAGCTGCGCTACGAGTACCCCGCCGAACTGGTGCCCGAAGGCTGGTCGGCGGGCGGATGGCTGCGCCATCTGGTCGAGGAGGGCCTGCGCTGGCGTTATCGCGGCGCCCCGATGGATTCGCGGACATCCGGCCAGGCATCCGATCCCGCGCCGCCGCACGTACGGGAGAAGATCGAGCACGAACTCGCGCTGATCGGCGAGCTCGGCTACGAGCCCTACTTCCTGACCGTGCACGACATCGTGCGCTTCGCGCGCAGCCGCGACATCCTGTGCCAGGGGCGCGGATCGGCCGCCAACTCGGTGGTGTGCTGGGCGCTGGGCATCACCGAGGTGAACCCGGAACTGGGCATCATGCTGGTCGAGCGCTTCATCTCGCGCGAACGCAACGAGCCGCCCGACATCGACGTCGACTTCGAGCACGATCGGCGCGAGGAGGTCATCCAGTACGTCTACCGCAAGTACGGCCGCGAGCGTGCCGCGCTCGCCGCGACCGTGATCCGCTACCGGCCGCGCAGCGCGCTGCGCGATGTCGGCCGTGCGCTGGGGCTCGCGCCGGCGCAGATCGAGCGCCTGACGCGCGATCATTGCTGGTTCGACCACGGATCAAGTGCCAGCCCCGGCGTTCAAGCCGGGGCCAACGAGATCGATACGACTGGAGCCGTAGGCTCCCCTGACTCGTGGCGAGGAGATGCCGGCCAGTCGGCCGGCACGACTCATGGCCGGCAGATCCTGCCCGAGCGCCTGCGAGAAGCCGGACTCGACCCGGACAGCCCGATGGTTCTGAAGCTGATCGAACTGGTCCAGGAGCTGATCGGCTTTCCACGCCACCTGTCGCAGCACGTCGGCGGTTTCGTCATCGCCCGCGGACGGCTCGACGAGTTGGTGCCGGTCGAGAACGCCGCGATGGCCGAGCGCACCGTGATCCAGTGGGACAAGGACGACCTCGATGCCGTGGGCCTGCTCAAGATCGACGTGCTCGCGCTGGGCATGCTCTCGGCGCTGCGGCGCACGCTGGCGAAGATATCGGCCTGGCGCGGGCAACCGCTGACGCTGGCCGAGATCCCGCGTGAGGTGCCGGAGGTGTACGAGATGCTCTCGAATGCCGATTCGATCGGCGTATTCCAGGTCGAATCGCGCGCGCAGATGACGATGCTGCCGCGGCTGGCGCCGCGCCGTTTCTACGATCTCGTCGTCGAGGTCGCGATCGTGCGCCCCGGTCCGATCCAGGGCGGCATGGTGCATCCCTACCTCAAGGCGCGCGAACGGGCAGCCCGTGGCGAGGCGATCGACTACCCGCGCCCCGATCCTGCCCGCGCCACCGGCACCCGGGACACGAACGCGGACGACGGCGTGCGCCGCGTGCTGGAACGCACGCTGGGCATACCGATCTTCCAGGAACAGGTCATGCAGCTCGCGATGGTCGCCGCCGGGTTCTCCGCCGGCGAAGCCGACGCGCTGCGCCGTTCGATGGGCGCCTGGCGACGCAAGGGGGAACTCGAACGCCACCGCGCCCACTTGCTCGCCGGCATGGCCGAACGCGGCTACTGCCCGGACTTCGCGAACCGGCTGTGCGACCAGATCGAGGGCTTCGGCAGCTACGGCTTCCCCGAGTCGCATGCGGCAAGCTTCGCACTGCTGGTGTATTTCTCGGCCTGGCTCAAACGCTTCGAGCCGGCCGCTTTCCTGTGCGGGCTGCTCAACAGCCAGCCGATGGGTTTCTACTCGCCATCCCAGCTCATCCAGGATGCCCGGCGCCACGACGTGATCGTACTTGGCCCGGACGTCACCGCAAGCGATTGGGACTGTACGCTCGAAACGCCGTCTCCCCCGGCGCCACGGCCCGCCGCCCGGCTCGGCCTGCGTCTGGTGAAGGGTCTGCAGCGAGAATCTGCCGAGCGCATCGCCGCCGCCCGCAGCGCCCGGCCCTTCGCAACGGTGGAGGATCTGGCGCTGCGGGCGCGGCTCGAAGCGGGAGAACTGAAGCGGCTCGCGACCGCCGGTGCCCTGGCCACCCTGGCCGGCCATCGGCGCCAGGCGCTGTGGCAGGCGGCCGGCAGCCTGCCCGCCCCGGGCGTGCTGCGCGGCGCCCCGACCGCGGACACATCGCCCGAACTGAGGGCCCCCGATATCGCCGAGGATCTGGTCGAGGACTACGCCCGCCTCGGCTTCACGCTCGGCAGCCATCCGCTGTCGCTGTTGCGCGACCGGCTTGCCGCGATGCGTTTTCTCAGCGCTGCCGAGATCGCGCGCTGCGCCGACCGCCAGCTCGCCCGTGCCGCCGGCATCGTCACCTGCCGCCAGCGCCCGGGCACCGCCAAGGGCACGATGTTCGTCACGCTCGAGGACGAGACCGGCCTCATCAACATCATCGTCCGCCCCGATCTCATCGAACGCCAGCGCCGCGAACTGCTCGGCGCCCGCCTGCTCGGTGTATTCGGCCAGATCAGCCGCCAGGGCAAGGTCGTGCATCTGACCGCCGGCCGGGTCGTGGACCATTCCCGCCTGCTCGGTGCGCTCGAAACACGCAGTCGCGACTTCCAGTAAGTCCGGTGCGTTTTCCGCTACCATGCCAGCCCTTCATCGACCACCGGCCGCTTTCGCCCACCGATTCCACCCGCCGATGCCACCGCACGCACCCTCCTTCGCACTCTTCGACGACAACCTGGACGCCCGCGGCGACCTGCTGCTGAGTGGCCTGGTGGAGCACATCGAATGCCGCACGCCGGAAACGGTCCGCGCAGCCTTCGCGGCGATCGACGCCGCACGTGCGCGGGGATGCTGGATCGCACTGGCCGCGCGCTACGAACTGGGCCACGCGCTCGAACCGCGGTTGCGCAGCCGCCTGCCCGAATCCGGTGGGCCGTTGCTCCAGGCCTGGGTGTTCGAGGCAGCGCGGCACCTGTCCGCCCCGCAGACGGCGCACTGGATCGACGACCGTCTCGCCGGGCTCGACGAGCACGCACGCTACGCGGGGGTGGCCGGGGTCGCCTGGTCGCGCACGCAAGCGGAGCATCTGGCCGCGATCGAACGCATCCGCAACTGGATCGAGGCCGGCGACTGCTATCAGGTCAACCTGACCCTGGCGCTCACCGGCATCGTGCTGGGCGACCCGCTCGCCCTCTATCGTGCCTTGCGCGAATGCCAGCCGGTACGTCACGGCGCCTTCATCCACCACCCCGGCGGCCATCTCCTGTCGCGTTCGCCCGAACTGTTCGTCGAACGCCACGGCGGCCGGCTCACCTGCCGGCCGATGAAGGGCACCGCCCCCGCCGAGACCGACCCCGCCCTGCTCGCCGCCTCCGCCAAGGATCGCGCCGAGAACCTGATGATCGTGGATCTCATCCGCAACGACCTCGGCCGCCTCGCACCGCCGGGCGGCGTACGCGTCGAGCGCCTGTTCGAGGTCGAACGCTACCCGAGCGTCTGGCAGCTCACCTCGACCGTCTCGGCCGAACCCGTGGAGGCTGGCCTCGAAGCAATCTTCCGGGCCCTGTTCCCCTGTGGCTCGATCACCGGCGCACCGAAGCTGCGCGCGATGGAGATCGTGCATGAGCTCGAATCCGGAGCGCGCGGACTCTATTGCGGGGCATTGGGCTGGATCGCCCCCGACGGCGACTTTCACTTCAGCGTACCGATCCGCACCCTGGAAGCGGCACCCGACGGGCGTTTCCGACTGGGCGTCGGCAGCGGCATCGTCGCCGACTCCGACCCGCGGCGCGAGTGGGACGAATGCCTGCTCAAGGCCCGCTTCCTGACCGGCCTCCGGCCCGACTTCGGGCTGATCGAGACCCTACGCTGCGAGGCGCAGGCCGATCCCGCCTACCCGCTGCTCGCGCGCCATCTCGACCGGCTCGGACGCTCGGCCGCGTTCTTCGGCATGAGCTGCAACCTCCCGGCCGTTCGGGCAGCCCTGCTCACCCACGCCGCGGAACTCGCCCCCGGGACGCACCGCGTACGTCTCGTCCTGGAAGCCGACGGCCGCTGGAACATCGACTCCGCCCCGCTCGACCCGCTGCCGCAAGCCGTGCCGAGCGTGGTCCTGTCGTCCACGCCCGTGCGCGCAACCGATCCGCTGCAGCAGCACAAGACCACGCTGCGCACGCACTACGACAGGGAACTGGAACAGGCCGCCGCCGCGGGACATTTCGACGTGCTGTTCTGCAACGACCGGGGAGAACTCGCCGAGGGCGCGCGCAGCAGCGTCTTCGTCGACCGCGGCGACGGCGTCCTGCTCACCCCCCCGCTCGACGCCGGCGTGCTCGACGGCGTGTTCCGCCGCAAGCTGCTCGACGAGGGCGCGGCGCGCGAAGCGCGGCTGACGCGTACAGACCTGTACGCCGCCGAGGGGCTGTTCGTCGCCAACGCATTGCGGGGATTGTTTCCGGTCCGGTTCGACGATCCGTCGACCGGCGCAGGGAACCTGGACGGCTAACCGCGCTAGCGCTTGCTCCCGCGCAACGGCGGCAGCGTCTCGAGCAGTGCCTCGATCGCCGCCGCATCCTCACGCGCGAGCGCAGCGAGCGCGGCCCGCACCAGCGTCGAGCGCCGGCACTTCAGGCCGCTCGCGGTCATCGTCGCCTTGAGCGCATCCAGTCGCTCGAGGTCGCTGCGACCGAGCGAAAAGGTCTTGCGCACCCGCTTGACCGGAGCAGGTGGTGCCTTCGCCGGAGCGGGCGTCGGGGGGTTCGCCGCCAACGCGGACCTTTTCGTCTTCGTGGCGGTGCCGCCGTCCCGCACCGTGCGGCGGGACCCGGCCGACCGATCCAGGACCACTTTTCCCTGCGTCACCGGCCTTGACCGCCCGGAGGGGCGTTCCGCTGAGACAGCGTCGTCCGGCAGGCGCCGTTCCAGCGCGGCATCCTCCTTCGCCACCCCCGCGCGCAGCGCGGATTCCAGTCTGCGTTTCGTCGTCACCGTCGTCTCTCCATCATCGCCGCCACCGCTTCGACGACGCGCATGACCTCGACCTGGGCGGTTGCCGCCGCCTTGCCGAGCGAGAACACGGAACCGCCGATCGCCGCGCTCTGCGCGAACGCATTGCGCTGCGACAGGCCGGCGCGCAGCACCGGCAGTTCGAACTCGCGCAGCACCTCGATCACCGATGCGGACAGCGCAGTGCGCTGGACGCGATTGGCCAGCAAGGCTGCGCGCAGGCCCTTGCGCCGGCGCATGTGCTGCACGACCAGGCGTTCGACTGCCCGTGCCGACCACAGGTCCGGCGGGCTGGGCACGACCGGCACGAGCACCGCATCGGCGAGCTCGAGGGCGGCGAGTACGCCCGGCTGTTCGATCGATGGCGGGCAGTCGAGCAAGACGATCGCCGTCGATCGCCGCAACGCCGCGATCCGGTCGGCCGCTTCCGCTTCGCTCACCGCGAACACCGGCGCGGGAAACGGATCCCGGGCGGGTGCGGACTGGGACCACCGCAGCGCGCTCTCCTGCGGGTCGAGATCGCAGACCGCCGTCGACCGGCCGCGCAGCGCGAACCCCGCCGCAAGCTGCATCGCAACCGTCGTCTTTCCCGCCCCGCCCTTTTGCGAGATCAGTGCGATCACGCGCCCGCCCGCCTTCATCCCCGCCCTCCGATCCTGCATGCCGACATGTTAGCCCCTGGCCCGCACGACGCAAGACGTTCGCGCGGACGATCGAGCCCGTGGATCATGAACAGGCATTCTTTCGATATGATTTCGGGGCCGTTTATACTCCTGCGAACCTCCCACCAAGGAACCACCATGAAGCTCGAAACCCTTGCCGTCCATGGCGGATACAGCCCGGAACCGACCACCAAGGCCGTTGCGGTACCGATCTACCAGACGACTTCGTACGCCTTCGACGACACGCAGCACGGTGCGGACCTGTTCGATCTGAAGGTCCAGGGCAACATCTATACCCGCATCATGAACCCGACCCAGGACGTGCTCGAGAAGCGCGTCGCGGCGATGGAAGGCGGGATCGCCGCGCTCGCGATGGCCTCCGGGATGGCCGCCATCACGGCGGCGATCCAGACGATCGCCGAGGCCGGCGACAACATCGTCACGTCGAGCACGCTGTACGGCGGGACCTACAACCTGTTCGCCCACACCCTGCCCCAATACGGCGTCGAAGTGCGCTTTGCCGACTATCGGGATCCGGATGCCTTCGAAGGCCTGATCGACGAGCGGACCAAGGCGGTGTTCTGCGAATCGGTCGGCAATCCGCTCGGAAACATTACCGACTTCGAGCAACTCGCCGACATCGCCCATCGCCACGGCGTGCCGCTCATCGTCGACAACACGGTGCCCTCGCCCTACCTGTGCCGGCCCTTCGAGCACGGCGCGGACATCGTCGTGCACGCACTCACCAAGTACCTCGGGGGGCACGGCAACTCGATCGGCGGCGTCATCGTCGACTCGGGCAGATTCCCGTGGGCCGACCACAAGCAGAAGTTCCGCCGGCTCAATGAGCCCGACGTCTCCTATCACGGCGTCGTGTATACCGAGGCGCTGGGGCCGGCCGCCTACATCGGCCGTGCCCGCGTGGTGCCGTTGCGCAACATGGGCGCAGCCATCTCGCCGTTCAACGCCTTCCTGATCCTTCAAGGCATCGAGACGCTGACGCTGCGCATGGAACGCATCTGCGAGAACAGCCTGAAGATCGCACGTTTCCTGAAGGATCACCCGAAGGTCGGCTGGGTCAATTACGCCGGGCTCGAGGATCACAAGGATCACGCACTCGCGCAGAAGTACATGGGCGGGCGCGCGTCCGGCATCCTCAACTTCGGCGTGAAGGGCGGAAGCCAGGCTGGCGCCCGTTTCCAGGACGCCCTGCAACTCGTCACCCGCCTCGTGAATATCGGCGACTGCAAGACGCTCGCCTGCCACCCGGCCTCGACCACGCACCGCCAGCTCGGTGCGGAGGAAATGGCCAAGGCCGGGGTCTCCGAGGACATGATCCGACTGTCGGTCGGCATCGAGCATATCGACGACCTCGTCGCCGACCTCGACCAGGCGCTGTCCAAGGCCTGAGTTTCACGCCTGAATCGAACGCGGGCGTCCCGACAGTCGTACGGGGCACCCGCGTTCCTGGCGCCGTTCGTGCGCACACCTTTCCACGAAGACCCGCGCCTCCCGAACCGGTCGCGTGACGTATTTCACGCACCACGGAAAAGTACCCCGTCGCCCCACCTGCAACTGAAGACTTTTTGACTTGCGGCAAACTTCGCGGCAAACGGGCTCGGTACCATCGCCCGACACCCCAATTCGGGCCGTACGGGTTTACCCGCGGATCAAGAGGAATGCTTCCTGCGATGCGACTGCGCACCTTCATCTTCGCGACTTCGGCAGTCGTCGGCGCCATCTTCTTCGGGATCAGCGGATTCTTCGTCAGCAAGACCTTCGAGGACCTGTTCGCGACCGAGACCCGCTCACGCGCCGGGGACGTCGCGCGGCTCACCTTCTCGTCCATGTACGAGATCATGAACCGGGGATGGACGCGCGAGCAGGCCGAGCAGTATCTCTCCATCCTGCGCGCGACCTCGTCCAACCAGGGCATGTCGGTCGAGCTCTATCGCGGGCCGCTCGTCGAGGAGATCTATGGCGAGATTCCGCAACCCGAACTCGGTCCGAACGTTCGCGAGGCGTTGAGGACCGGCAGACAGGTGGACGAGGTCACCGGTGGACGCACGCGCAGCACCTATCCGTTGAAGGCCGAGGCCCGTTGCCTGCGTTGTCACGACAACGCACAGGTCGGGGACGTGCTCGGGGCCATCGAGATCGGTCAACCCTATGGGGAGGTGGTCGCAAAGGCACGCCAGGCCTTCTATGCAGGCGCGATCCCGAGCCTGATCGCCGCCTTGCTGTTCGCCACCCTGGCCGTCCTGTGGGTCGGCCGCAGGATCGCGCTGGGCGTCACCGACGTCGAATCGAGTCTCGATTCGATCAACAGCCTGGCGGATCTCAAGCACCTCGAAGTGGTGGACAAGCGCTACGATTTCGTCGAACTCAACCGCATTCACAGCGCGATCACGGCGCTGGCGGCACGGCTGCGCGGGATTGCCGTCGACAAGGACATCCTGATGTTCGAGATCGGGCTGCTGGAGAAATTCGTGATCACCTCCGAAGTGATCCGCGACTGGCGCGAATACGTCAGCCAGCTACTGTCCGACATCAACGGCATCCTCAAGGCCCATGTGCTGTTCTCGGTGTTCCAGATCGATGACGAGTTGTTCGACATCGAGATCTTCTGGCATCGGGAGCCCGACCAGGCGACCCGCGAGCACGTCGAAGCCACCGTGATCGAGGCGCTTCGCAACGATTCGCGCTTCAGCGCCCCGGCGTCGCTGAACATCCATCACCACTTCCGGAATGACGGATCCAGCCAGCCGGTACAACTCGATGCGGCAGAACTGGCGTTGCAGATCAAGTCCTTCTTCGTCGAAAGTCCCAAGATCGGCAGCATCGTCGGAATCGGGGTGCATTCGGACACGCTGCGCGACCCGACCCACCATCTGGTCCTCGAGAGCATCCTGTCGACCCTGCTCAACGTCGTCGGCTCGATCAAGGCCATCCACAAGTACACGCGCGATCTCGAGTACTACGCAACGCGCGACCCGCTGACCGATCTCTACAACCAGCGCGTGTTCTGGGAACTGCTCGACTACGAGATCAGCCGCTGCAAGCGTCACGATGCCAAGACGACCTTGCTGATGATCGACCTCGACAACTTCAAGGTCATCAACGACCACTTCGGTCATGCCGTCGGCGACGAATTCCTGCAGAAGTTCGCCCGTGCGATCCAGGCCGCTCTGCGCGGCGGAGACATCTTCGCCCGCTACGGCGGGGACGAGTTCGTCGCCCTGTTACCCGAATCCGATCTCGAGCAAGGCCATGTCGTCGCGCAGCGCGTGCTCGACGCCGCCCGCAGCGTCTCGATCGATGCCGGCGAGAAAGGCAAGGCGAGCGCGTCGGTTTCGATCGGTATTGCGGTCTATCCCGACCATGCGACCGACTCCAAGGACATGTTCCTGTTTGCCGACACGCTGATGTACCGGGCCAAGTCCCAAGGCAAGGAACGGGTCGCGCTACCGACGGAAGAAGACGTCATGGCGGCCTTCCGGAACATCTCGGACATGGGCATCGCCGTCATGGCCGCGGTGAACGAGCGCCGGATGATTCCGTTCTTCCAGCCGATCGCTGCGGTGGGGGACGGGAGGATTGCCGCGGTCGAGGTATTGTCGCGGTTGGAAATCGACGGCAAGCTCATGCGCGCCGACCAGTTCATCGAGATCGCCGAGAAGATGGGCATCATCCACCGGCTGGACGAGATCGTCATCGAAGCGGCCCTGCAGCAGGTGGTCGAAAGCCGTTTCGACGGCTACGTGTTCTTCAACCTCTCGCCACGCGCCCTCGTGCTGTCGGAGTTCACCCGTTCGTTGCGGACCATCGTTCAGAACTCCGGCATCGCTCCGGAACGAATCGTATTCGAACTCACCGAGCGGGACACGGTGAAGAATCTGTCGCTGCTCGAGCGCTTCTTCATGGACATCAAGTCCGAGGGCTTCGGCCTGGCGATCGACGACTTCGGCTCGGGATTTTCGTCCTTCCACTACCTGCGCCGCTTCCCGTTCGACTTCCTCAAGATCGAGGGCGACTTCATCGCCAACATGCTGCACAGCGACCGCGACCGCATCTTCGTGCGTTCGATCAACGACCTGGCCCGTGCCCTGAACATCCAGGTGATCGCCGAGTTCGTCGAATCCGAGGAGGTGCTCGACATGCTGCGCGACCTGCACATCGACTATGCGCAGGGCTACCACATCGGCCGCCCCGACCGGATGCTGCCGGAGGCCGCACGTCAAAACGCCCGGTCGGACGAACCGGCACAAAGCATCTGAGCACGGCGGTTTTCGCCGGTTTGCACACGCGACACCCCGCTGACGGGGACGGTTGGCGGCCGCTCGGGCTATCCTCCCACGTCCGAGATAACATTCCACGATCCGACAACTTTTCGCTCAAGGATTTGCTCCTGAAGACGATATCATTGCAACGCCAACGCTTTGGCAACCGTCCGAATACCCGACGGCTTCAATGGAGTAGATGATGAGATCGATTTTCGCGCCGGCTGAAGGCCTAATGAACCGCCTCAGCTATCCGGTGAAGTTCGCCGTCCTGGGCTTCATCACCTTCATCGCCTTCGCCAGCCTCATGCTGGCCCTGGGCAAGCAGCTCACCACCACGATCAACCATACGCGCAACCAGCTCGTCGCAACCGAGCTGTCCCGCCCGCTCTCGAAAACGGTCGAACTCATGCAGCAACACCGCGGCATGTCCTCGGCCTTCCTCGGCGGCGACGCGTCGATGCGCGAACGGCGCGAGGCGAAGCAGCGCGAGGTGGAAGACGCGGTCGCCCGGTTTGAAGCCGCACTGGACGCACCCCATCGCGAATCGAAGGAATGGCAGTCGATCCTGTCCCAGTGGAACGCACTGCGCCGTGACGGGATCTTCTGGACCCAGCTGGAAAACGTCCAGGCGCATACACGCATGATCGGACAGTTGCTTGCCTACCAGATCGCGCTGGCCGATGAGTACGGCCTCACCTTCGATCCACAGGCCGACACGTACTACCTGATGTCGACCGCGGTCATCCGCCTGCCCTACATGCTCGAACGCATCGGCCAGCTACGCGCACGCGGCTCCGGTGCGCTGGCGACCGGAAACCTGCCCGAGCAGGCCAGGATCGGGCTGAGCGTGTTGTCGGGCGAAGTGAAGGCAGCCGTCGAGGAGCTCGAAATCAATCTCGGCAAGGTGGTCGCCCAGCGCCCCGATCTCGACGCACGCCTGACGCAGAGTCTCATGAACCTAAAGGAGCGGCTGCAGAACGTCGAGCGCGTGATCAACCAGATGGTCTTTATCGGCGACTTCCGGTCCACGACCCCGGCGGCGTACTTCGACATGGCCACGGCGGCACTCGAGGTCGGCTACGAGCAGATGTACGACATCCTGCTGCCGACGCTCGACGAACTGCTCCACGAACGCATCGACGACGCCCAGAGCGTGCTGTATTTCAACGTCATCGTTCTTGCCGTGGTGCTGCTGATCATCGGCTACCTGTCGGTCGGCGCCTACCTGTCGGTCATCGACAGCATTCGCAAGCTCGTCGGCGGCAGCCGGCAACTCGCCGAAGGCGACCTGACCACCCACATCAACCTGGACACCCGCGACGAACTCCGCAATGTCGCCACGAGTTTCAACGACATGGCCGACGGCATGCGCAAGCTGATCGCCAGCATCCAGGGCAACTCCGGGCACGTCGCCGACGCAGCCAAGAACATGGTCGCCTCCTCGGAAGAGATCGACAAGGCCTCGATGAGCCAGAGCGAATCGGCTTCGAGCATGGCGGCGGCCGTCGAGCAGATGACCGTCGGCATCGACCACATCACGACGAATGCGGGGCATGCGACCGAGCTTGCACAGGAATCGGGACGGCTCTCGAGCCAGGGCAGCGACATCGTCAGTTCCGTGATCCGGGAGATCCAGGAGATCGCCGATTCGGTCGGTACCTCGGCACGCAGCATCGAACAGCTCGGGAAGGATTCCGAGCAGATCTCGACCATCGTCGGCGTGATCAAGGAAATCGCCGACCAGACCAACCTGCTCGCGTTGAACGCGGCGATCGAGGCGGCCCGTGCGGGCGAACAGGGGCGCGGTTTCGCGGTCGTGGCCGACGAAGTCCGCAAGCTGGCCGAGCGCACGGCGAGTTCCACGACCGAAATCGCCCAGATGGTCGAGCGCATCCAGCATGGCACACGTGGCGCGGTGCAATCCATGGACGAGGGAGTCGGTCGGGTCAGCGGCGGCGTCGAGCGCGCCCGTCAGGCCGGCGAGGCGATGGATTCGATCCGCGAGGGGGCCCGCAAGGTCGTCGAGACGGTGGCCGAGATCACCGATGCCCTGCGCGAGCAAAGCGCGGCCTCGACCGACATCGCACGCAACGTCGAGACGATCGCACAGATGGCCGAACGCAACAGCGGAACGGCTTCGGAAAACCATCACACGGCAAACCGCCTGGAAGGCCTCGCGAGCGACCTGCTCGGAAGCGTGGGACGCTTCAGGGTCTGAAAGCCACCGGTCCGGGGCCGTTGCGACCGAGACTCGGCACGGCCCGCACCGGCCCGTTCAGTGGGCCGGAGGCACGCCTCCGGCGACTGCGTCCATGAACCGGGCGAGTTCGACGTCCTTCGCGGTCACACCGCCGGCATCGTGCGTCGCGAGGGTCACCTCGACCCGGTTATAGACATTGAACCACTCGGGATGGTGGTCCATCCGTTCCGCCATCAGTGCCACGCGGGCCATGAAGCCGAAAGCCGCGTTGAAGTCGCGGAACCGGAACGTTCGGGTCAGTGCTTCCCGCCCATCGACCATTTCCCAGTCCTGCAAGGTTTCGAGTGCCGCACCGCGCTCGTCATCCGTCAATCGCTGGCTCATTTCACGCTCCTTTGCGCCCCCGGAATGTGAATGAGACTCGTGCAGCGCACGCCAGTTCGCCGTCTCGGCGATGGTGTCGATCACATCGATCCGGATCGGCGTCCCGATTGCACGGACCCGCCCTCGCGCGTATCCTCCACCGGCTTCGATCGCCAGAACCGCCTCCAGCATGCCCGACTACTTCGACGTTATCGTGATCGGCGCCGGTGCCGCCGGCATGATGTGCGCGGCACAGGCCGGCCAGCGTGGTCGCCGTGTGCTGCTGGTCGATCATGCCTCGAAGGTCGGCGAGAAGATCCGGATCTCGGGTGGCGGGCGCTGCAACTTCACGAACCGGCGCGTCGGCCCCGAACATTACCTGTGCTCGAACCCCCATTTCGTACGCTCCGCGCTGAGTCGCTATACGTCGGGGCACTTCATCGAACTCGTCGAACGGTACGAAATTGCCTTTCACGAACGCGAGCACGGTCAGTTGTTCTGCGACGACTCCGCAGCACGGATCATCGACCTGTTGCGCCGCGAGTGCGACGAAGGCAACGTACACTGGGCGATGCCGCTCCAGGTCGAGGCGATCGATCGTGCAGATCACGACGGTGCAGGCTTCCGGCTGGTCACTTCACGTGGACCACTCGTCTGTGAAAGCCTGGTCATTGCCACGGGCGGCCTGTCGATTCCGCGCATTGGCGCCACTCCGTTCGGATATCGGATTGCCGGTCAGTTCGGGATTCCCGTCGTTCCCCCACGCGCCGCCCTTGTCCCGCTCACCCTCGGCCCGGAAACCCTGCGCCGGCTCCAGCCGCTTGCGGGCGCATCGCTCGACGTCGAGGCACGGTGTAACGGCGGCCGCTTTCGCGAGGCCATGCTGATCACCCACAAAGGGCTGTCGGGGCCGGTCATCCTCCAGATCTCGAGCTACTGGCAGGCTCAGGAAGAAGGCCAGCGGGACCCCGTCAGCATCGACCTGCTGCCCGACCTGGACGTGCCCGCCTGGCTCGAAGCCCACGCGCACGACCGCGGCCTCCTGCCAAACCTGCTGGCCGAATACCTGCCGCGCCGGTTCGCCCACGCCTGGTGCGAACTTCACGGCTGGACGAAACCCATCAACCAGTTCGGCCGCAATACCCTGCGCGAAATCGCCGAAACCCTCACGAGCTGGCGGATCGCACCTTCCGGCACCTTGGGCTACGCCAAGGCGGAGGTCACGCTGGGCGGTGTCGACACCCGGTCGCTGTCGTCACGGACGATGGAGGCCGTCGCCTGCAAGGGACTCTACTTCATCGGCGAGGTCATGGACGTGACCGGTCACCTGGGCGGCTACAACTTCCAGTGGGCGTGGTCATCCGGCCACGCCGCCGGTCAGTTCGCCTGACCGGGTCGCGTTCGTCTCGACAACAGCAACGGCACGAGACTGGCCGCCTGGAAGATCAGGAGAGATCCATAGGCTGCCACCAGGGATCCGGACACCGACCATCCCATGCCTTGCAGCCCGTCCAGCACGCCCCCCAGACCCCATTGCACGCCGAAGGCGCCGAAGAAGGCCATGAGGTTGATCGCCGTGCTCACGCGTCCGAACGCTTCCTTCGGAAAGTGCGATGCGGTGGCGATATAGGCCTGCGCGTTGACCGACGACAGCACGCCAAGCGCAAACCAGAGCGGCGCGGGCGGTCCCGCGGAAACAAGGATCAGGATCTGCACCGCGAGCATCGCCGTGAATCCGACCTGCATCAGCCGCAAGGGCGTGACGCCGCGCCGGGCCAGACGCGTTCCGAGCAGGCCGATCGACATCTGCCCGGCAAGCATCCCGACGTTGAGTATCATCAGATGGGCCGCCGCCTGCGTCAGCGTCATGCCGTTGACATTCATCAACCAGGGTACGGCCCAGAGGCTTTGCAAGGCCATGAAGCCGCCGGTGAAGAACATCGCCGATCCGGCCATGCGCAGGAACGCGGCCGAAGCGAAGATGTGGGCGACGGAACGGAACGCGTCGCCAAGCTTCTCCCGCGCACGGTGTTCCGCCTCTTCGGGTACGGCAAGCAGAACGTAGGCCGCGATGCCTCCCGCAACGGCCGCGATGATCCAGAAGACACCCCGCCACCCGACCAGCGGAAGCAATGCCTCCACCGGAGCACTCGCGGTCAGGGCGCCCAGGGCGCCCGCGGCCATGATGAATCCGGTCATCGAACTCTGGCGCTCGGGCGGGTACCACATCGCGAAACCCTTGAGGCCCGCCATCAGGCAGGCCGAAACCCCAAGTCCGATCAAGGCCCGCGCCAATCCGAGTTCCAGGAGCGAATCCCCGAGCGCGAACAGCACCGCGCCCAGGGCGGCCAGCAGCAGAAGACCGCCTTCGACCCGGCGCGGCCCGAACCGGTCGAGCGCGATGCCAAGCGGGATCTGTGCAACACCGAAACTGAGGAAATAGGCACTGGTCAGCAGGCCGAGGTCCGCGGCGGACAGCGACAGGTCGCGCGTGAGGTCCGGTGAAATCACCGCATTGACCGTGCGCAGCAAGTAGGAAAGGTAGTAGCCGAGCGCAAACGGCAGGAAGATCGTTCCGAACGGGTTCGGACGATACGTGTTCGTCATGACCGTTCTCCGTATCAGGATGCGTGACGCAATGCTCCGTGCGCCTGCACTCCGAGCCCGTCCCGAGCCGGATGAGCCGGAACGCCCCGACTCGAACTATTTGAATTCTCAATGTTTTTGATTACAGTCAAAAACGTGGACAACTTCCATTCCGGCCCGGAACGGAAGGGAGCCGAAGACTTCTGCATACGGAATCCGATGGTTTGATGGACATCAAGGCGCCGTTTCACCGTGCTCGGAAAATGACCGCACGAAACGGAGAAACAACCATGTCAAGCATAACCGACTTCATGAGTCACGATCATCGCGAATGCGATGAACTCTTCGCCCAGGCAGAGAATGCCGCGTCCAAAGGCGACTGGGACACGGCGAAATCCGCCCTTCAGGCTTTCGTTGACGCCGTCGAAGCCCATTTCTCCGCCGAGGAGAACACCCTTTTCCCGCGCTTCGAATCGGCCTCCGGCATGACCGGCGGCCCGACGCAGATGATGCGCCACGAACACGTCGAGATGCGCAGAAGCTTCGAGGCCATGAAGGACGCGCTCGAACGCCAGGACAAGGACGATTTCGCCGGTGAAGGCGAAACCCTGCTCATCATGATGCAGCAACACAACATGAAGGAGGAGAACATCCTCTATCCGATGTGCGACAACCATCTTGCCGGGGAGCTCGCGACCCTGGAACCTGAAATCAAGCGGCAGTTGAAAGCGTCGGGCGCATGAGCATCGTCGTCGACGCACGCGGACTCGAACCTCCGCGTCCATTCGAACTGGTCATGGAAGCACTTGCGGACTTGCCGTCCGGCGAGCGCATGACCTTGATCCTCGATCGGATGCCGTGGCCGCTGTTCCGCGTGCTCGACCGCGAGAATTACCAGTACGAACACTGCATCCGCGAAGACGGCGCCGTCGAGATCGGAATCACGGCACCATGATGACGGCAGGCAGTTCCCTCAGCTACGACGCGGCCCCGTCGTTCTCGACCCCGTTGCGCTTCTTTCTGACCGCCCCGGTCTTCGGCATGGCCGCAGGCATCATGCTGCTGCTGCTTCCCGACCTGCTCGATTCTCGTTGGACCCCGGGCGCATTGGCCATCACCCACCTGATCACGGTCGGGTTCATGCTCATGGTGATGGTCGGAGCGATGTTCCAGATCCTGCCGGTCGTCATGGGTGCGTCGCTCCCCTTCGCCGGAACGCTCGCGACCGTGATCCACCTCGGACTGGTCACTGGCACGATCAGCCTGGTCTGGGGACTTGCCAGCATGACCCCGGACCTCCTGTTCGCCGCCGTGGTTCTCCTCGGCACCAGTTCAGCCTTGTTCCTGGCCGGTGCGTCCTGGGCGCTGTGGCATGCGCCCATCTCGCAGGCCAGCCAGCGCGACATGCGCCTGGCCCTGGCCTCCCTGGGCATCGCACTGATGCTCGGACTCGCCCTGGCGATGGTGCTCTCGCGCGGCCTGCCGCTGCCGTTGCTGACCCTGCTGAAACTGCATGTCGGCTGGGCCTGGCTCGGCGGCGTCGGCATCCTGCTCGCCGCAACGAGCTGGATCGTCGTTCCGATGTTCCAGATCACGCCGCCCTACCCTGCCTGGATGACCCGCTACTGGGCCGCAACCACCTGTGGAGCCCTGGTTCTCTGGAGCATCGGCGTCGTGTACGGCTTGTCTGCAGTGGAAGCGTTCCTGATCCTGCTGCTCACCGTTCTCGGCGCGGTGTTCGTGGGCGCGACCCTGCGTCTGCAACTGCGCTCGCGGCGCTCCAATCCGGATGCCACCTTCCGGATGTTCCAGTTCGGGATGGCAAGCCTGGCCGCCGGCATCGCGTGCGTCCTGGCGGCCCAGTATTTCGACCACCGCGTCCTGCCGGTCCTGGCCGGCATCCTGATCCTGTACGGCGGTTTCGTCAGCGTCATCGAGGGCATGCTCTACAAGATCGTCCCGTTTCTGGCATGGCTCCATCTGGTTCAGGACGGGATCAAGGCTCCGAACATGCGCAAGCTCCAGCCGGACGCACCCGTATGGTGGCAGATGCGCGTCCACATGGCGGCCGTGGTGGCCGTTGTAGTGGCCACGCTCGTAGGCAACGAAACCCTGATTAGATTGGGCGCGATCGTCGTCGTCGTCGAGTTCGCATGGCTCGCGGCCAACCTCGTCCGAGTCGTTCGTGCCTACCGGGTGGCGCAGGCGACCTGAGCCAGACCTAGTTCTTTCGGCCTAGTTCCTAGACCATCCGACCAATTGTCATCGGTCGGCCATCACCCTAGCATCGACCTGTCGGGCTAAAGCACTGTTCCATCAGGCCCCTTTCAGGATTTTTCGCCATGGGTGGTATCGATTTCGACCTTCCGACCAGGATGGCGCCGCAAGCGCGTCGGAACACGCTCGACGCACTTCCGGCAACGCATCGCATGCTGGCCGAGATGCCCATCCTGCGCGACATCCATTTCGACACCATCGCGCTGCTCGCAAAAGGCACCCGCATACTCGAGCTGGGGCGCGACGCCCGCGTCTTCGACCGTGGTTCGCATCCAGCCGGCCTCTACTTCGTCGTATCCGGGGGAGTCAAGCTGATGTCCCTCGGACCGGACAAACGCGCCCGGGTCGTGGAACTGTTCCAACCATGCGGAATGTTCGGCGAGATCGGCGTCTTCACCGGGTCCGCCTACCGCACCTGGACCCAGACGATCGCGCCTTCGACGCTGCTCGAAGTCAGCCGGGACTGCGCGCTGGCGGCGGTCGATTACGATCACAAGCTCGCCGTTCGGATGCTCACCGCCGTAACCATGCGGACCCAGCAACTGATCGACAGCATCAGCTGCACTTCGCCCAGCACGGCCGGGGTTCGCGTCGCGGCATACCTGCTCGAACTTGCGGAACGTTCCGGCTCGCCCGATGGACCGGTCCTCCTGCCCGCGTCCAAGGGCACGATCGCATCGCTGCTCAACCTGTCGCAGGAAAGCCTTTCGAGGGTATTGCGTCGCATGAAGGACGCGGGACTCCTCATGGTCAGTGGTCGCAGGATCCGGATTCACGACCGCCAGGGACTGACCCGAATGCTTTGTGCGGACGCCCACGACACGGTTTGAAACCCTCGAGCCTCCCGAAACGCCCACCGCCCGCGGGCGTTTGACTCCTGTCAACGACGCGTGAATTCAATGTCTTGTAGAGTTTCGATGGCCGGCCATCCGGATGCTGGCGACTGCGAGCGGGTCTCATCCTTTCGCATGCAATCGAATCCGCAATGACACGGAATACGCCGCCCTGCTCACACCCCGAAAGATGACCGGTGCGCAAAGGCTCTCCACCAAGATCATCAGCATCCTGGTGGCGTTCTTCATCGTCTCGCTGACCGCGATCGGGATGACGCTACTGGCTTCGTGGAAGCTGGAAGGCGGCGCGGCGGCCATCAACGACACGGGCAGCCTGCGTATCCGGACCTACCGGATCGCACACCAGCTCGCACGTGCCGACACGCACATGGAGGACCCCGCCGCGTTCGCAGCCCGAATCGAAGAGGAGCTAGAGGGGGTCGAGGAGATCCTGCAGCGCCTCGCAAAGGGCGACCCGACGCGGCCTCTGTTCGTCCCCCAGGATCAGGGGATCCCGGACGACGTGCTGCAATTCACCGACTTCTGGTCGAGCCGGATCCGTCCGGTCCTGTTCGTGCTGATGAACGACCCGAACCCCGGGATCCTTCGCCGGACCATGCGGGACATGGATCGCAACGTGAAGACCTTCGTGGACAGCGTCAACGCCGTCGTATTCAAGATGGAGCAAAGTCACGTCCGCCAGCTCAACGTGCTCCGCGCATCGCAGGCCCTGCTCGTCGTCCTCGCCCTGGTGGGTACGGCAATCCTGATCCGCTTCTTCTACTCGCTCGTGGTCCGCCCGGTCGACGAACTGTCCAAGGCGATCCGGAGCATGGAGCAGGAGGATTTCTCGGCCCGGGTGCCGATCCTGACCCGGGACGAGTTCGGCGAACTGTCCGAAGGCTTCAACAAGATGGCTACGCACCTGCAATGCCTCTACGAAACACTGGAGGAGCGGGTTGCCGAAAAGACGCATGACCTGACCACCAAGAATCGCGAACTCGAGATTCTCTACGCCACGAGCGGCTTTCTGCATGAGCCGAACGACATCGACAGCCTGTGCAGGGGATTCCTCGAACATGTCCAGAGCACCCTCGGTGCGACGGCAAGCTCGGTACGCCTGCTCGATGCGGAATCGGAAAATCTGTACATCACGGTTTCCGAAGGGCTGGATCAACCCTTTCTGGACCGAGAAGCCGTGCTGTCCTGTGGATCCTGTCTGTGCACCGAGGCAGCCCGTCGCAACCTGACCATCATGGTCGACGTCGACCGCCCGGATGCGCCGATGAAAATGGACACCTGTCGCGCAGCCGGTTTCCGCGCCGTCTCCGTGGCGGCCATTACGGTCAACAAGCGCCCGATCGGCGTCTTCAATCTGTATTTCCGGGACCCCAGCCCGCTCGACAAGTCGGACGAGCAACTGCTCGAAACACTCGGGCAACAACTGGGCACCGCGATCCAGAGCTTGCGACTGCAGGCGCGATCACGCGAAGTCGCGGTCTTCGAGGAACGCAACATGCTCGCGCGCGAACTCCACGATTCGATCGCACAGGGGCTGGCGTTCCTGAACCTGCAGGTTCAGCTTCTGGAACGCGCTCTCGAGAACGACGATACGGAAGAGATGAAGGGAATCGTCGCGATGATTCGACAGGGCGTGCAGGAGGGCTACGATGACGTACGCGAGCTGATGGTTCATTTCCGTGCCCGCGTCGATCAGCAGGATCTCGATGCCGCCATCTCCGCCGCACTTTCACGACTGGCCGAACAGACGGGCATTTCGACCCATTTCGACGTCCAGGGCGACGCCGCACCCCTCGAAGCGGAGACCGAAACCCAGATGCTCTACATCGTGCTGGAGGCCTTGTCGAACGTGCGCAAGCACGCGCAGGCACGCTCGATCACCGTCATCCTGCGTCGCACGCTGGAAGGCCTCACGGTCACCGTGCGCGACGACGGCAGCGGTTTCGACGTAGCGGAAGTGAAGGAAGACGCGCAACCCGACCATATCGGACTCGAGATCATGCGCGAGCGGGCGTCGCGCGTTGGAGGCCGGGTGGAAGTACGCTCATCGCGGGGACGGGGAACCGAAATCCGTCTCGAGATACCCAGACTGAACGAGGAGACCCACTGATGTCCGAGACCATACGCGTACTGCTCGTCGACGACCACGCACTGTTCCGCAGCGGAATCCGGTCCCTGCTGCAGCGCCACCCCGATTTCGAAGTGGTCGGCGAAGCGGGTGACGGCATGGAAGGAGTCAAGCGCGCAGGACAGCTTCGACCCGATGTCGTCCTGCTCGATCTGCACATGCCGGGGCTTTCGGGCAAGGAGACCGCGCGTCTGCTCACGCGGGAGGTTCCGGAATCGCACGTGCTGATGCTCACCGTCTCCGAGGATGCGGACGACCTGCTCGAGACCCTGCGCTCCGGGGCATCGGGTTACCTGCTGAAGAACATCGCAGCCGACACCTTGCTCTCCGCCGTACGCACGGCTGCACACGGCGAATCGGTGATCTCTCCCCAGATGATGGCCAAACTGCTCCGGAGCGCCAGCGGGTCGGAGTCGCCGCGGACTGCGCTCGCCGGCATGAAGCCGGCCGACCGCGACAAGCTCACACCCCGCGAACGCGAGATCCTGTCATTCATCGCACGCGGCCTGAGCAACAAGGAAATCGCAAGGGAACTGGAAGTCGCGGAGAGCACGGTCAAGATTCACGTGCAGAACATGCTGCGCAAGCTGAACCTTTCGAGTCGGGTACAGGCCGCCGTCTACGCAGTCGAACATGGCATCGGCCTGCCTCCCGACCAGTAGACTCGCCCCGGGGACGCGGACCTCTTGGTCAGCGGCCCGGAACCGCAACGGACCTCCCGTTCAGGGCTGGCCGTCCGCCCGTGGCCGGATGAGCCAGGGGCCGAAGCGAAATACGAACAGTGCCAGGCCGGCGGAAAAGCACAGCCCACTCGCCACGAGGGCGATCGACGCCAGCGGACCGGGCGCCACGGAAACCAGGCGCAGCACGGTCGCCGCGAGAACCAACCAGAATGCAGCGGACATCGGGGGCGGCAGGCGCAGCGGCCGACCGGTATGTCCGAGCGCCGTTCGGCTCATCATCCCCAGGGTCAGCAGCCCGATCCCTCCCACCGCGATGCTGTGGATCGCCGCGCTGGTGAGCGCAGGCCACCACGCCAGCGCAATCGGATAGAGGCCGACTCCGATCGCGGTGCATCCGTACCCGGCGAACAACACCCACAGCAACGGCTGGCCGATCACCTTCGGGCTCCACCAGCGAGCGAGCTGGACGAGGTTGACGCCCGCCCCGACCAACCCGAGTGCAACACTGGCCGGCGGAGGACCGTCCAGGGCGACCAGCATGGCCATCGCGAGCGGAGCGGCCACGGCAACGAAACTGAGGGCACGGTGGTTCACCACTTGCGGAGTCTGCAGGGCGCGACTGGTGAAGAAGGCGATCACGCGCATGCCCATGAAGAAGATCACTGCCGCAACGATGAGCAGTCCCACGTGCAGCAATTGACGCGGATTCAGCATCCACTGCCCCGCGACCGCGAGATGGAACACCAGGTTGGCACTCGCAAAGGCAACCAGCAACAACGGCACGACGTAGTTCCGAACGTTGCGCGTACGCAGCACCGGCACCGCAAGCAGCCATGCAGCCGTCAGGAAGAAGAGGACCGAGAAGGCGCCTCCCCACCACGCCGACCCCGGAACCGCGAGAAGCAACACCCGCGCCAGCACCCACACCACCGCCAGGACCGCGAGCACGGCGCCCCGTACGGGAGGTTGCCCCGTCCACGTCGCAACCGCGGTCAACAGGAAGCCGACGATGATCGCGCCAGCATAGCCCCAGATCATCTCGTGGCCGTGCCACAGGAATCCCGGCAAGGCCCGTGTTCCGCCGATGCCGAAGGCCCATGCGGCAATGAACAGAGCTGCCTGGATCGCGGCCAGCAGATAGAACGGTCGGAACGCCATCGACAGGAACGGCTTCCAACCCGGACGCTGGTCGATTCCGCGTGCCGGCTCGTCGATCCGGAGCAACACCGCCATCGTCAGTACCCGCCGAGATTCACGCCGTGCATGGCGGCACGGCCGCCCATCCACACCGGTGCGTCGCGATCGAACGCTGGATCGCCGCGACCGTCGCAGTCACGATCGGCATTCCAGTACTTTTCCAGGAATGGGAACATCTCACGTTCCTCGAAGCGAACGTGCGACTCCAGGAGGCGTCCGAGGCAATCCAGTGCCCTGCCCTGAACGGCCTGCGCGAGCAGCGAACGCAGTTCGACGTGTTCGGCACACAAGCGTTCGGCCAGATCGGACCGCCCACAGCGCCAGAGTACCGGCAGCAGACGCACTTCTTCCTCGTCGAAATGAAACTCCAGGTCGATCCGCAACTTCTCGACGGCCGCCACGGCCTCGGTGGCGGCACCGGGCGACGCCGGCGCCATGCGCAGCCGGCGCGCAAGGCTCAGCGCAGCGTGGTGCTCACGCGAAAGATCCACCAATCGATCGTGTCGCTTCATTTCGAAGTCCTCATCCCGCGATCAGGAAATCGATCACGACGCCGTCGACATCCCGCGAAACATACTCGGCACGAACCGCATCGCCGTACCGTGCGGCAATCTGCTGCAGCAGCGGAAGCGGATCGTGATCGTTGCGGAAACGCATGGTCTCGCCCGGACCGAGCGCTTCCAGGGCGGCGAAGATCGCCGCGTGGCGAAAGCGCTTGGCGATTCCGGACGCGTCGAAGACGTAGGGGGGATTTCCGGCGAGCGGCTGATGACAGGCGTGCATGGCAGTTTCTCCTGGGTTCGGGGGTCAAACGCAACACTGAAGATGAATATATTTTGATTCTTTCGAAGAGTCAACTTTTGTGCATCTTTTATCCGAAGCCCCTATAATGGGTACAACGACTGGCACAAGAACACGGAGCCTGCCCGATGCATATCACCCAGCACACCGACTACGCCCTGCGCGTCCTGATCTACCTGGGCGAGAACCCCGAACGCCTGGCTACGATCGCCGAGATCTCGGAGCGATTCGAGATCTCGCGCAGCCACCTGATGAAGGTGGTCAACCAGCTCGTACGCGAGGGCTTCGTGGAGGGTCTCCGCGGAAAGGGCGGCGGTCTGCGGCTCGGCAAGGACGCAAATCGGATCAAGGTCGGCGACGTCGTCCGCCGCATGGAACGCGGCCTGAATCTGGTCGAATGCTTCGGCAAGAACAACAACTGCCTGCTCGATCCGGGCTGCAAGCTCAAGACCGCCCTGGCCAACGCCCTGAAGGCCTTTCTGACGAGTCTCGACGAAGTCACCCTCGCCGACCTGCTCGGCACGCCGAACACCCGCCTGCTCCACGTCATGCGCCAGGTCGCCTGAACACCGGTCGGACACATGCCCGGGCCCTGGCATTCAAGCAGGTCCCGGTGAGGCCGGCCGGGACAGGCTGCCCGGATCAGTACAGGATCCTGCAGCGGATCGTGCCCTCGATCGCGCTCAGCTCATCGAAGGCGACCTGGCTGGCCGCCGCATCCACATCGATGACCACGTAACCGATCTCGGGCGTAGTCTGCAGATACTGGCCGGCAATATTGATTCCCGCCGCCGAGAAGCGCTCGTTGATGCGCGCAAGCATGCCGGGAACGTTCCGGTGGATATGGAGTACCCGGCACATGCCGGTGTGCTCCGGCAACGTGACTTCCGGGAAATTGACTGCGGACACGGTCGACCCGTTGTTGCTGTAGCGAATCAGCTTTGCCGCGACCTCGCGCCCGATATTGGCCTGCGCCTCCGCCGTCGAGCCGCCGATATGGGGCGTCAGGATCACGTTATCGAAGCGCGTGAGCGGAGACACGAACGGATCGTCGACGCTCTTCGGCTCGACGGGAAACACATCGACCGCCGCACCGAGCAGATGACGTGAATCGAGGGCGCCGACCAGGGCATCGATGTCGACCACGGTTCCACGCGACGCGTTGATCAGGAAGCTTCCGCGCTTCATGGCCGCGAGTTCGCGCTCACCGATCAGGTTTCGCGTCGCCGGCGTATCGGGAACATGCAGCGTGACGACGTCGGCGGTCGCGAGCAAGGCCTCGAGCGAACCGAGCGGTCGTGCGTTGCCCAGCGGAAGCTTCGTCTCGATATCGTGGAACACGACGTTCATGCCGAGTTGTTCGGCCAGAACGCCGACCTGGGTCCCGATATGGCCGTACCCGACGATCCCCAGCGTTTTCCCGCGTGCCTCCCAGGAATTCGCCGCGCTCTTGATCCAGCCTCCACGGTGCTGGACGGCATTCTTCTCCGGAATACCGCGGATCAGCATGATGATTTCAGCCAGAACCAGTTCGGCGACGCTGCGCGTATTCGAGAACGGAGCGTTGAACACCGGAACGCCCCGGCGCGCAGCCGCATCGAGGTCCACCTGATTCGTGCCGATGCAGAAGCATCCGATGGCGGTCAGTTTCGGCGCCAGGTCGAGTACGGCCTCGGTCAGCCGGGTACGCGAGCGGATCCCGACGAAATGTGCATCCCGCAGGGCGTCGGCCAGTTCGGCTCCGCTGAGGGCGCCGCTGCGTGCGTCGATCGACGTATAGCCGTCGGAGGTCAGCGCTTCGACTGCCGATGCATGGATTCCCTCCAGCAGCACGAAACGAAGTCGTTCCTTGGGAACGGAAAACCTGGACTGGTTCATCTCGTCACTCCCTCCACTGTCGATCCCGTTCGCCTTGCTGAGATCATCCCGCGACCGGCACGATCCGGAAAACCTCCGGATCCCTTGCATGGTCGACGACGATTCGCGCAACACGTTCCTGCCACAAGGTGCCGAAGCGACGCCTCTCGTGCGTATCGGCCTGCCCTTGCACGCACCGCCCGATCAGCATCGACATCTCCGGATCGGCCGGCACCCGACCCGGATCCGACTCCGCATCGACCGCGACGCCGCTATCGAGACGCTTGAAGCGCATCGCCAACGGTACGTCGGCCCCGAACTGCATCCGTTCCCGCCGCACGAAACGCCCCGCCAGCCCCTTGAAACCCCCCGTTCCGGCCGCACCGGTCAAGAGGGTCACGACGCTGGCCACGACGCCCGTGACCCCTTCGTCGACCGGATTGCGAAACGCCACCTCGACGCCGCCGCGCTCCGGCAACTCATCCGGATACAGGGCCGCAAGCGCACGACAGGTGAGCACATAGGCCGACCCGACGGTCGGGCACGAATGCCCCGCGAGCCGGACGGCATCCTCGTAGCCGTACTCCAGGATCCCGTCTTCGGCGGCACCCAGAAAATCCGCGAGCGGATCACGTACGCGAAGTCTCTCCACAGCGGCATAGAAGGCGGGCAATTGCATGAACGGCATCTCCATTCGATTCGGAAGAAAAACTGGTTACGGCGATTCGGTCACACCTGGCGGCTGCGCCCTGACATGCCCGAACGACCACGGTAGGCGCTCGCGATCATCGTCGCAATGAAAAACACCAACGCCAGGGCATTGATCATGGCGCCGTGCTGGCGCAGGGAGAACGACTCGGCGAACGCTCCGGCAACGCGCATTGCCAGCGAGCCGTGAAGAAAAAACAGCGGCACGTAGAAGATGGGATGGTAGGGAATGCGCACGCGCAGCACGGCCGGAAAAATGATCGGGGCGTGTCCGAAGACCATGGCGAACACGAAACCCAGGGCAATCGCATGCATCGACGCGTCACGCATCGCATGACCGGGTTCGAACGCCCCGCCGAGGCCGAGCACCGCCGCCAGCGCCAGCCAGGCGTAGCCGGAGAGCAGGCAGACCGCGATGAATCGCGTGAGGCCTTGCTGACGCGCATTGTGCCGGGCGATGTCAAAGACCAGCAGCCAGCATGCAAGTGAAAGAAGGCCGGCGGCGAACAGACGCAGACCGGCAAGCTCGAACCACAGGCTCAGCGTCGCGCCGGTCAGGGTCACTGCCGAAGCAAGCACGAACGCAGGCGTCGCAATCGAACGACGTGGAAGGAAACGGGTCAGTTCGAGGCGTTCGCCGGCAATGGTCAGGACCAGGAACGAGAGCCACAGGGCAACAGCCCCATGAAGGTTGTGCGTCACCGTCCAGGCGAGATTGCCCGCGAGCAGGCACGCCGCCGCGATCGCCAGCATGATCGTAAACAGCGCCACCTGGCGTTGCACGATCACGACGCTGGCGGCCAGCAGGATCGCCGCGGACGCCAGGAAAAGCGACTGTGCGAGCAGGACCCCTGCCCCGAACAACAGGACCAACCCACCCGCACCGGCAGCCAACGGTGCCAGATAGGCCCACCCCTTCCCCAGTGCCACCGCACGCTCGAGACTGATCACGGTCGCGAAGAAGGCCGGAATCATCAACGCCGCATGCAGGGCGGCATTCTCGAGTGCCACGGGGGGAACGGCAACGCCGAGCCGTGCGAGGCCTCCGAGGATGCCGAATACGAGCGAAAGCATCCCGATCACCAGGATCGGCGCCCGGGCGAGTGGAGGAAGGTCAGTCCGCATGGCGGCTCTCCTCACCCACGTCCTCGGTACCGACGCCGGCCACGGTCACCATCCGAAATGCTTCTTCGCACCGGGTTGCATCCTTTCCGGGGTCCACGGCGGGTCCCACACCAGTTGCACCGTAACGCGGTAGTGCTCGGGCAGAACCACATCGAGCACGGCATCAATGTCGCCAATGATCATGTCGGCCATCGGGCAGGCGGGCGACGTCATGGTCATGCTCACCTTGACCTCGTCGGCACCGACGTCGATATCGTAGATGAGGCCGAGATCGACGATGTTCATGCCGATCTCGGGATCGATCACCTGGCGCAGGGCCTCGCGCAGGTCTTCCGGATTGGGGGTCGGGGTCTCCGTATTCACGGCGTACAACCTTATAAGATACGTTTTAGTTTCATCTTACGTCGCCTCCACCCTCCGGTCAATGACCGTTCGAGGGGATGCCGCCAAAAAAAGACGGGCGCCGAAGCGCCCGTCCCGTTCCAACCGTGAGGAGTGACGGTCAGAACGCGTGATTGATGCCGGCCAGGAAGTTGCGGCTGGAATCGCCAGGGGACATGTTGTCCGCACTGACGAAGGCTGGTGACCGTACGCTCTGCCCGCTATCGTTGCGGATATGGCCAAAACCGGCATAGAGCAGAGTGCGCTTTGAAAGCGAGTGGGAGTAGGCAACAGCCCAGGATCTGGCGTCGGCATTGCTGGCATCGGCCTTCAGACGACCGTAGCCCAGAGACACCTTGCCGGCGGCACTGACGGGCATGGTGGCACCGATATGCCAGACCTTGTCCGAATCCTCCTGGACGGTCGCGTTCTTGATATGCTGATAAGAGCCCGACAGCTTGACGGCGCCGAAATCGTAGGAACCTCCCAGATAGATCTCGCGCTTGTCCTTGCTGCTCACGGGCTCCTTCTCGTGACTGAAGATCAGGCTGGCGGCAAAGGGGCCCCCCGCATAATCGATACCCAGGGCTGCCACATCCCCCTTGCGCCGATCACTGACCTGATTCACTTCGTTGAAGCCATAGATGGCATTGAGCGACAGCCCCCCGAAACTGGGTGATTTGTAGTTGACCGCGTTGTTGATGCGCGCCGCCCCACCGGCTACGATCCGGGAGCCTGCCCTGGCCGCAAGCACGAACTGCGGACTGATCGGAACGGGCGTGATCGCGTCGTATCGGAACACGTAGTATCCCGGATGGTATTGGCGGCCGAGACCGACAAAGCCGAAACCGCCCTGCAGACCGACGTACTGCTGACGCGCCAGATTGGGCGCTGCGCCGAGCCCCGTGTTCTCGTCGGGATTGATCCCGTATTCCAGCGTGAATACGGCCTTCAAGCCGTTTCCGAGATCTTCCGATCCGCGAAAACCCAGGCGTGAGCCGGTCCAGCCGCTGCTCTGTACCCCGGTGAGTTTGGCGCTTCCCGTCTTGCCGTGCGCGAGGAACGTATCCACGACCCCATACACCGTCACGTTGGACTGCGCCAGGGCGGGCGTTCCGACGAGTGCGGCAGCGACAACACCCGCCGCAATCGCAATTTGACGTTTCTGCATCGATCTTCTCCTTTGGTCTCTGTTACTTGCTTATGGAATGCACTGCCCCCACCGGAGGCACTGCAGGTACAACACGGTCACGGAGTGCGGTCCCCTTCATCCGAACAGGCGCACCAGGAACAGGCTGATCGAGGGGACGAATACCAGGAGCAGGACACGAATCGCGTCCGAGCACAGGAACGGCACGACGCCTCGGAACGCGACCGCCATGGGCACGTCGCGGGCGAGGCTGCTGATGATGTACATGTTCATGCCGACCGGCGGTGTGATCAGCCCGATCTCGACCACCGACAGCGCGAGGATGCCGAACCAGATCGCCTTCTCGGTATCGCTCAGGCCGAAGAACTCCAACCCCATGATCACGGGGAAGAAGATCGGCACCATGAGCAGGATCATCGAAAGGCTGTCCATGATGCAGCCGAGCAACAGCAGGATCAGGATGATGCCGAACAACACGCCGAGCGGCGGCAAGCCGGCACTGTCGACCCAGGCCACCAGTTCCATCGGCATGCGCGTGAGCGCGAGAAACACGTTGAACACGTCGGCACCGAGCAGGATCAGGAAGATCATCCCGGTCGCCTGCGCGGTGCCGTAGATGCAAGCAACCCAGCCGCCCCCCTTCAGGGCTCCCGACCGCAGGGCCACCAGACCGGTCGCGATCGCACCGATCGCAGCCGCCTCCGTGGGGGTGAAAAAACCGCCGTAGATGCCACCGATGACGACCACGAAGATCGTAATCACCTGCCACACGCGCCCGAGCGCACGCAGACGCTCGCGCCAGTCGCACCGTGGCCCCGGCGGGCCGGAATCCGGGAACAGGCGAACGTAAACCATGATCGCAAGCATGTAGCCGAGTGCCGCGAGGATGCCCGGCACGAAGGCGGCGAGGAACAGGGTCGCGATGTTCTGCTCGGTCAGGATCGCGTAGATGACGAGTACGACCGACGGCGGGATGAGGATACCGAGGGTGCCGCCTGCGGCCAGTGCCCCGGTGGCCAGCCCCGGCGCGTACCGGTGGCGGCGCAGCTCGGGCAGTGCGACCTGGCCCATCGTCGCCGCCGTCGCAAGCGAGGAGCCGCAGATCGTGCCGAACCCGGCGCAGGCACCCACCGACCCCATGGCGATCCCTCCCCGCCAGTGTCCGATGAAAGCGTTTGCAGCCTCAAACAGGCTTTTGGACAATCCGCCACGCAGTGCGAACTGCCCCATGAGCAGGAAGAGCGGCACCACCGAAAGGTCGTAGACCGAGTAGCGCCCGAACGCTGCGGTCTTCAGGTAGGCGAGCAGCGGAGACCAGCCGATCAGCGTCACGTAACCGCCGATGCCGGTGACCAGCATGGCCACACCGACGTGAATCCTCAGCGCCAGCAGGCCGATCAGGACCCCGAACGACAGCAGTCCGAGCTGGACCCCCGTCACCTGCGCACCTGCAGCATATGGACGAACGCCGTATACAGGGCGGCGGCACCGAGCAGGCAGAACGACGGCACCATGGGCACGAAGGCGTACCAGGTGGGGATGCGCAGCAACATCGAGCTGTCGCCCGTTCCACGAATCTCGGCCATCCCGATGGACAGTCGCCAGGCCACCAGGAACGCGACCAGCGCAAGGACCAGCGCGGCGAACGCGTCGAGCAGGGCCCGCTTGCGCGGGCCCACCCGTGCCGTAAAGAAGTCGACAACCACATGACCACCTACCATCTGGCAGTACGGCAGGAACATCGATACGGCAATTGCGCAACCAAGCTGCACAAGTTCGAAGTCCCCAAGGACGGGCTTGCCGAAGGCAGCACGACCGACCACGCTGACCACCGACGTCAGCGCGATCGCGGCCAGCACCAGTCCGCCGCCGATGGCAAACCCGCGGCAGGCATAATCGAGCACCTTGCCAAGAGGTCCTGCCGGTCGAACGCTTTCGAATACGATTCGATCACCCATGTATCCGGTCCGTGTGGGTCGATGGATGCGCTGCAGGGGCGCCTTTCTCGAACGGTGAGACAAGACGGGTGCGCCCGCGCGGACGACACCCGTCACGCCTACTCAGTTGCTGTGCTTTGCGATCAGTGCGCGTGCAGCCTCGAGCAAGGCCGGTCCGTCCGCACCCTTCGCATTCGCATCCTTGATCCAGGTGTCGACGACCTGGGCGCTGGCTTGTCGCCACTGCTCCAGCTCGGCCGCAGGAATCGTGTTGATGGGGTTGCCACGGTCCGCGACCTGCTGGCGAGCGGGTCCGTCGGCTGCGTCCCAGACCGACCCGATCCAGGCCGACGTTTCCACCCCGCTGTTGGCATCGATCACCTTCTTCAGATCGTCCGGAAGCCGGTCGTACCGGGCCGGATTCATCGCGAAGACGAAAACGGTCGTATACAGACCCGCATAATCCGGATCCCCTTCGCTGGCAAAGCGGGTCAGTTCATGCACCTTGATTGCCGGCACGACTTCATACGGAATGATGGCGCCATCGATCACACCCTTGGACAAGGCCTCCGGCACCTGAGGTACAGGCATGCCGACGGGCGAGGCACCCAGCGACGCGAGCATCAGGTTGGTCAGTCGGGTCGGCGCGCGCAATTTGGTGCCGCGCAGATCGGCGAGACTCGTCACCGGGTTGCGCACCATGAAGAAGTGGCCGGCGCCATGAACGTGGAACGCCAGCGGCCGCACCCCCCGGAACTCGTCCCGATTGTGCTCCTCTACGAACTCCCACACCGCACGGCTGGTCGCTTCGGCCGTGGTCATCATGAACGGAAGCTCGAAAACCTCGACGATCGGGAAGCGCCCTGCGCTGTAGCCCGGCAGCGTCCACACGATGTCCGCGATGCCGTCGCGCACCTGGTCGATCAGTTGCGGCGGCGTTCCACCCAATTGCATGGCCGGGAAAATCTGGCACTTCAATCGGCCGTCCGATTCCCGATTGATCTTGTCGCACCATGGCGTGATGAACTTCGCATGGGCGGTCGAGCCGGTCGGCAGGAAATGATGCACCCGCAAGACCTCCTCACGGGCGGCTGCGGGCAGCGCCGCGGCCAGGCACAGCATCGCGGCGAAGCCGCGCAGGAACTTCGTGGTTCTCATGGTTTTAGTCTCCTCCTGGTGCGTTGCAGAGCATTCCGGACATCTCCGCGACCCTTCAGCGTGTCGCCGCGGCAAGTTCGCCACGGCGCAGCTTGCCGGTCTCGGTACGTGGGAATTCCTTGACGAAATGCACTTCGGTCGGCCGCTGATAGGCGGGCAGACCGGCGATCGCCGCAGCGACAAGCGCGCGCAGCGCCGGCTCCGGTTCCTGGACGGGCACGACGAACAGGTGGAGGCTGGTGATGTGCCGGTCCCCGGTTCCACACGGCACCACGCACAGTTCGCGAACGTCGGACTTCAGTCCATCGAGCAATCGCTGCTCGATCGCCAGTGTGTCGACCCATCGGCCAAACACCTTCAGCAACTGGTCCGAACGCCCGGCGAAACGCCACCCGCCGTCCTCGACGGAGCGTCGAAACAGATCTCCCGGGGAGAATCCGCGGTCACCGAAACGTGCGCTGTCATGAGAGACCGCCCGTGCGTAACCCAACGCCACGGCCGGGTGGGAAAACCACAGCCGGAACGCATCCTGGCCGGCATCGACCGCAGGCTCGATCGCTACATGCGTACAGGGCGTGGGGAGCGCGCCGCCGTCCTTTGCGGCACGATAGAGCACCAGCGACAGCGTTTCCGTAGTGCCGTAGCCATTCACCAGCGCAATGCCGGTCTGCGCCCTCCAGGCCTCCGCGAGATCCGGCGGACAGGCCTCACCGGCCGAGACTGCGGCACGCACCGTTGCGAAGCCGCCGGTTCGCGCTTCGACGATGCGCCGATACAGGGTTGGCACGCTGAAGAGCAGCGTCGGCCGATGACGCCGCAACTGTTCGGCGACCCGCTCCGGATCCGGCCATTCGGGATCGAGCACCACCGATGCACCGAGCCGCAAGCCGGCGAACAGCGCGTTGGCCAGCGGATACGCGAAGAACAGCTTCGAGGTGGCGTAGAAGCGATCTCGCGGCGTGGCACCCAGCACGTCGCGAGCGAACGCATGTGCCTCGCGCACCGCACGGTGCGCATGCACGATGCCCTTGGGCTTTCCGGTGGTTCCCGATGAATACAGAAGGAAAGCGGGCGCATCGTCGTCGGCGGCGACCGGTTCGGAATCCTGCACGACCACGGGCACTGCGGCGCACCACTCCGAGCGCGCCAAGGCACGCAGATCCCCGAACGTCCCTGCGGCCTCGTCCTCGAGCAGCAAGGCTACCGCACCGGAATCGGCGACGAGATCACGAAGCTGCGCGTGCGGCGTTCGCGAACTGACCGCGATCGGCAGCGCCCCGACCCAGACCAGCCCCAGGAAGGCGCCGACCCAATCGACACCGTCGCGCAACGCAAGTACGCAACGATCGCCCGGACGGATACCGCGCTCGCTCCACGCAGCGCCGCACCGTGCGACCAGGTCATGGAGATCCGCATACGTTAGCGCCGCATCGCCCTCGATGAGTGCGATCGCATCCGGATCCCCTGCCAGGAGCATCTGCGCAGCATTCACCGCGAAACGGCTCCCGGCACTCCCCGCACTGCACCCGTCACCCCACGGTCGCACTGCGACGAGTCCTTTCCAAAGCAAACGGAAACCCCGGCAATAGAAAGCGCCATTGCCAACCCTCCTCCTTATCTCCGTATTCGTTTTTTTTATGTGGAGGCATTACACTCGTAGCGGTTTGGCAGCACAATCCCAAAGACCCGATTACCTTTATCGATATTCTCAATAACGCCGGATGAAAGATTTCGATCTGAACCTGCTGAGGGTCATCGTTGCCGTTTATGACGCACGCAGCGTAAGCCGTGCCGCACAATCGCTGGGCGTGAGCCAGCCGACCGTGAGCACCGCTCTCGGGAAATTGCGCAAGACCTTCGGGGAACCGTTGTTCATCAAGACGGCCGCCGGGGTCAGCCCCACCGCACGTGCCCACACGCTGGCAGTCCATGCACGCGAAATGCTCGCCCGGGTATCGGACGAGGTGTTGACCGATCACGGATTCGATCCGGCCACTACGTCGGGCAAATTCACGTTTGCACTGTCCGACGTGGGCGAGATGGTGTTCCTGCCGAAGATCGTTGAACGCCTGCAGCGCGAGGCGCCCGGCGCATCGGTTCGATCCATCGCGTTACCGCCGCAACAGATCGAGCAGGGAATGGAGCGCGGGGACATTGACCTGGCGGTGGGCTACTTTCCAGACCTGGCCACGACGCAGTTCCACCAGCAGCATCTGTTCAACCACTGCTTCGTGTGCCTGATGCGCTCCGACCATCCGCTACGCGGAAACCGTCTCACCCTCGGCCAGTTTCTGGAACTGGGTCATGCGGTCGTGCAGGCGGAGGGGCGGAGCCAGGAGATCTTCGAGAAGTACCTCGAACGCCACGGCATCGAGCGGCGCATCGTGCTGCACACACCGCACTTCATGAGCATCCCGACCATCATCGGGCAATCCGACCTCGTCGTCACCCTGCCGCATGCCATCGGCCAGTATTTCTCTCGCATCGGAGCCAACGTCAAGATCGTCGAACCTCCGCTGCAGCTTCCCCGCATCGATCTCTACCAGCACTGGCACCGCAGCTACCATCACGATCCGCGCAACAAGTGGCTACGCGGCCAGATCGCGGAACTGTTCAACGACGCGACCGACGAGTGGCCGGACCCCTTCGGTGCGCGCCCCCGATGACGGACAGGGTCATCGCTCAATCCGGCACCACCGCCGTGACCTCGATCTCGACCTTGGCGCGGTCCTCGATCAGGTCTGCCACCTGCACGGCCGTCATCGCCGGAAAGTTGCGCCCCATGGTCTCGCGATAGGCGGCGCCAATCTCCTGCAGCCGAGCGCCATACTCGCGCTTGTCGACGAGATACCAGGTCATTCGCACGACGTGCTCTGGGCCGGCGCCGGCCACCCGCAGCACGGCAAGCACGTTTTCGAGGGCCTGGCGAACCTGCGCCACGAGATCGTCGGTCTCGAACCGGCACGCACCGTTCCAGCCGATCTGGCCGCCGACGAAGATCTGTCGTCCGCGCGCCTCGATCCCGTTGGCGTAGCCACGGGGGCGTTCCCATCCGTCCGGCTGAAGCGTCCTGTGCATGTCGGGTCTCCTTGGGGTTGGGGCTCAAAGGTCGGTGCGGGCCTGCCACAGTTCCGGAAAGAGCTCGGTGTCGAGCACCCGCCGCAGATAGGGCACACCGGCCGTGCCGCCGGTGCCGGACTTGCCGCCGATGATGCGCGAGACCGTCTGCATGTGACGGAATCGCCAGTGCAGGAAGGCGTCCTCCAGGTCGACCAGTTCTTCGGCCAGTTCATACAGATCGAAATGGGTGTCGGGGTCCCGATAGACGGCGAGCCAGGCGCGCTCGACGCTCGCATTCGCCCGCCACGGACGGCTGCGGTCGCGGACGAACACCGCCTCGTCGATCTCGAAGCCGCGCGCGGCGAGGATTCGCACCGCCTCGTCGTAGAGCGACGGGGCTTCCAGCGCTGCCTCCAGGCGTACGACCAGATCCGGACGATGCGCATGCGGCGCAAGCATGTCGCGGTTGCGGTTGCCGAGTGCGAATTCCAGCAGTCGGTACTGCCACGACTGGAAGCCGCTCGAATGGCCAAGCCGTTCGCGGATGCGCGTGTATTCGGAAGGCGTCATCGTCGCCAGCACGTTCCAGGCCTGGATCAACTGCTCCATGATCCGCGAGACGCGTGCCAGGGCCTTGAACGCGGGCGGCAGCGCATCGTTGCGCAGGCAGGCCAGCGCACCGTCGAGTTCGTGCAGCATGAGCTTCAGCCACAGCTCGCTGGTCTGGTGCTGGACGATAAACAGCATCTCGTTCGGGTCGTCCGAGCGCAGATGCTGGGCGTTCAGGATCTCGTCGAGGGCAAGATAGTCCGTATAGCTCATCTTCCCCTCGAACGCCGTCCGGGCACCACCAGGTCCGTTTTCGGCGCTCATGCTCCGGCCTCCTCAGGTCACCGCGGAGCGGGCATGGAATTCAGGACGGTCCCAGTCGCCGGTGGCGATCAGGTCGGCGAGCACGTCCGCGGCATCGGCGACGTCGCGATGGCTCAGGTACAGCGGCGCGAAGCCGAAGCGGACGATGTCCGGCGCCCGGAAGTCGCCGATGACGCCTTGATGAATCAGCGCCTGCATCAGTGCGTAGCCCTGCGGATGGCGAAAGCTCACCTGCGAGCCGCGCTCGACCGCCTCGCGCGGCGAGGCCAGCGCGAGGCCCGGACAACGAGCCTCGACCGCCTCGATGAAGCACGTCGTCAGCGACACCGACTTGGCACGGATCGCGGCGATGTGGGCTTCGAGCAGGAGCTCCACGCCGCATTCCAGAGCGACCGCGCCCAGCACCGGCGGCGTACCGCACAGGTAGCGGCCGACCCCCGCCGCCGGCCGGTAGTCGGCATCGAACGCGAAGGGTTCGGCATGTCCCATCCACCCCGACAAAGGCTGAGCGAAGCGGTCCTGGTGACGCTCGGCAACCCACAGGAACGCAGGCGCGCCGGGACCGCCGTTGAGGTACTTGTAGCCGCAGCCGACCGCAAAGTCGGCTCCGGCGGCATTCAGGTCGACGGGCACGGCGCCAGCCGAGTGTGCGAGATCCCACACCGTCAGCACCCCGGCACGGCGCGCCGCCATACTCAAGCGCAGCATGTCGTGCAGGCGTCCGCTGCGGTAATTGACATGGGTGAGCATCAGCACCGCGGTGTCGCCGTCGAGTGCCGCTTCGACCGTCTCCGCATCGGGATCGTCGGGCAACAGCACGAGTTCGTGCCCCCGACCCAGAAAGGCCGACAGGCCCTGCGCGATATACAGGTCGGTCGGGAAGTTGTCGCGCTGCGAGACGATCCGCCGCCGACCCGGGTTGAGTGCCAGTGCGGCCGCAAGCACCTTGAAGAGGTTCACCGACGTCGAATCCGCTACCACGGTTTCGCCCGGCAAGGCGCCGATCAGGCGTCCGATCTTGTCGCCGACGCGCGTCGGCAGGCCGATCCAGTCGGCGCTGTTCCAGCTTCGGATGAGTTCCCGGCCCCACTCCGCCTCGACCGTTCGCTGCAGGCGCGCCATCGTCTCCGCAGGCAGTGCGCCGAGCGAATTGCCATCCAGATAGATCACGCCGGAAGGCAGCCGGAAGCGGTGGCGGAAACCGGCCAGCGGATCCTTGCGGTCGAGCGCGTCGAAATCGGTCGTGGTCATCGGAAACCTTCAGGTCTTCAGTGGACGGAGGATCGCCCGCACTGGCGACGCATCCAGCCCGGCAAGCTTGAGCGGCAGGGCGATCAGCTCGTAATCGCCCTCGGTCACCGCATCGAGCACGAGGCCTTCGAGGATGACCATGCCGTGGCGGCAGACGGCCAGATGCGCGTCCATCGTCTTCGACTGCTCGGGGTCGAGCGACGGCGTGTCGATCCCGACCAGCCGCACGCCCGCACGGGCGAGCAGCTCGACCGTATCGGGCGCGACCGCACAGAACGCGCTGTCCCACGCGTCACGCGGCGCCTGCGCGTAGGTGCGAAGCAACACACGCGGCGGGCAGGCATCGAGGCGGGCGGCGATCTGCTCCGGGCGTACCGCGCCACGTGCGCCGATCGCGTGGATCACGCGGCACGGCCCCACATAGGTCTCCAGTGCCACCGCATCGATCGCCGCACCGGCCGCGTCGAAATGGAACGGCGCATCGACGTGCGCGCCGGTGTGGGTCGAGAAGCTCACCTCGGAGACATTGACCGGGCAGTCGGGCCCCAGCGTCCAGGTGCGCACGAAACGCACCGGGGCGTCGCCCGGCCACACCGGCAGCCCCGGATGGATGGTCGGACTGATGTCGAGGATCATGCACGCCCTCCTTCCGCCGCACGCAGCAGTTCGCGCGCGACGATGAGCTTCTGCACCTCGGTCGCCCCCTCGTAGATGCGCAGCGCGCGGATTTCGCGGTACAGGGACTCGACCTTGACCCCGACGCGCACCCCCTGCCCGCCATGCATCTGCACGGCCGCGTCGATGATGCGCTGGGCGTTCTCGGTCGCCGTCATCTTGGCCATCGCCGCCTCGCGCGTCGTCGGCCGGCGCGCGACATCGCGCGCCCAGGCGGCCCGGGCCGTCAGCAGCGCCGCCGCGTCGAGGTCGGTTGCCATTTCGCCGAGCTTCGCCTGGGTGAGCTGGAAATCCGCCAGCGTCTGGCCGAACATGCGGCGATTGCGCGCATGCGAGAGGGCTTCGTCGAGCGCGCGCCGGGCGAAGCCGACCGCGGCGGCGGCCACCGACGCGCGGAAGATGTCGAGCGTGCGCATCGCGATCTTGAAGCCCTCGCCCTGCGCGCCGAGCCGGTTCGCAACGGGTACGCGCAGGCCCGAGAAGCGCAGGCGCGCGAGCGGGTGCGGTGCGATCACGTCCAGGCGCTCGGCGACCTCGAAGCCCGGCTGGTCCGGAAACACGACGAAGGCCGAGAGCCCGCGCGTGCCCGGCGCATCGCCGGTGCGTGCGAACACGCAATACACGTCGGCGATGCCGCCGTTCGAGATCCAGGTCTTCTCGCCGTCGAGCACGTACTCGTCGCCGTCGCGCCGCGCTGCGCAGGCCATCGCGCCGACGTCGGAGCCGGCCTCCGGTTCGGTCAACGCGAAGGCCGCGATCCATTCGCCGCTCGCGACCTTCGGCAGCACGCGGCGCTGCAGCTCCGCACTGCCGGCGAGCGTGACCGCTCCGCTGCCCAGCCCCTGCATCGCGAACGCGAAATCGGCCAGACCGTCGTGGTACGCCAGCGTTTCACGCGCGATGCACAGCGCGCGCGAGTCGAGTTCGTCCAGCGCACCGCCGAACGCCTTCGGCACGCAGTAACGCAGGAAACCGGCCGCACCGAGCGCGCGCACCAGTTCCCGGCAAGCGGCGTCGGTGTCGTGATGATCGATCGCCGGCATTGCGGTCGAGGCCCACGCGAAGAGGGCATCGGACAGCTGCCCGTGCTCGGGCCCGAAGAAGGGAAGATCGAGGGTAGACCGGTCCATGTGTTCTCTCAATTGCCCTCGAACTTCGGTTTCTGCTTCGCCGCAAAGGCCTCGAAGGCGCGCCGGAAGTCCCCCGCGGCCATGCAGATCGCCTGGGCCTGGGCCTCGGATTCGATCATCTCCTCGATGCCCATGTTCCATTCCTGGTTCAGCATCGTCTTGGTCACGGTGTGTGCGAACCAAGGACCATCGGCGAGGCTGCGCGCGAGCGCGTGCGCTTCGCCGGACAGTGCCTCCGGCTCGTGCAGGCTGCCGAAAAATCCCCAGGCGAGGCCCTCCTCGGCGCTCATCGCACGCCCGGTCATCAGGAGCTGTGTCGCCCTGCCCTGGCCGATCATGCGCGGCAGCAGGCCGCAGGCCCCCATGTCCGCGCCGGCCAGGCCGACCCGCGTGAACAGGAAGGCGGTCTTCGCCGCCGGCGTGCCGAGGCGGAAATCCGCGGCCAGCGCGACCATCGCGCCGGCGCCGGCACAGATGCCGTCGACCGCGGCGACGATGGGCTGCGGCGCCTTGCGCATCGCCTTGACCAAATCGCCGGTCATGCGGGTGAATTCGAGCAGTTCCGGCATCGGCATCTTCGTGAGCGGTTCGATGATCTCGAACACGTCGCCGCCCGAGCAGAAGTTGCCGCCCGCGCCTGCGAGGACGACCGCACGCACGTCCCTGGCGTACACGAGCCCGCGGAACAGGTCGCGCAATTCCGCATACGAATCAAAGGTCAGCGGGTTCTTCTTGTCGGGGCGGTCGAGCGTAATCGTCGCAACCCGCCCGTCCTCGGAACACTCCCAGCGGAAGTGTCGCGCCGAATAGTCCTTGAAGCTGCGCTTGTGGTCCTGCATCGAGCGTTCGGCCATGGCCCTTCTCCTCGTCCCTGCGGCTCAGCCGCACATCACTTCGCCACCCGCCACCGCAATGGCCTGCCCGTTGATCGATGCCGATTCGGGCAGGCACAGCCACGCGACGGTGTGTGCGACCTCCTCCGGGCGTACCAGCCGGCCCTGCGGATTGCCGCGCGCAAGCGTGGCCCGGGCCTCGTCCGCGCTGCGCCCGGTGCTCGTTACGATGTTGCCGACTGCGGCGTCGAGCAGCGGCGTGTCGGTGTAGCCGGGGCACACCGCGTTGACCGTCACGCCGCGCGCGGCCACTTCCAGCGCGAGCGCGCGGGTCAGCCCGAGCACGCCGTGCTTGGCCGCGCAGTAGGCTGCGACGTAGGCGTATCCGGTCAGCGCGGCAGTGCTCGCGACGTTGACGATGCGCCCCCAGCCCTCCGCCAGCATATCCGGCAGCGCCGCATGGCTGCAGTGGTACGTGCCGGTGAGGTTTACCGCGAGCATCTCCTGCCACAGTGCGGGGTCGGTGCGCGTGAACGGTGCGCTCCTGGCCGCGCCGGCGTTGTTCACCAGGATCGCGACCGGTCCGCGCGCAGCGGTTGCCGTCTCGAACGCACGGCACACCTCGGCAAAGTCGCTCACGTCGGCAACCGCCACGCCGTGCCCCTCGCCAGCGAGCGACTCGCGCGTGGCCTCCAACGCGGAAGCACGCCGCCCCAGCAGGGTCAGCATCGCACCACGCGCGGCCAGCGCCTGGGCGATCGCCGCACCGATGCCGCTGCCGGCACCGGTCACCAGCGCATGCCGGCCTTCGAGGCATTCATCGGTGAGCACGCGATCATCGTCCATGTGTCTTTCCGTCGCGTCAGCCGGTCGCCAGCGCCTGCGCACGGCGCAAATTGGTCTCGTACTGGCCGCGCCCGGACTGGTACTGCTTCGGCCATTCGACGCCCCCGTACCCGATCCTCGCCGCCTCGTGCAGCGTCCACATCGGGTCGGCCAGATGCGGGCGTGCAACTGCGCACAGGTCCGCGCGGCCCGAGGCGATGATGCTGTTGGCGTGGTCGGCCTCGAAGATCGCCCCCACCGCGATGGTCGGAATGCCGACCTCGTTGCGGATGCGGTCGGCGAACGGCGTCTGGTACATGCGCCCGTACACCGGGCTGTCGCCCTTCCACACCTGTCCCGACGAACAGTCGAGAATGTCCGCCCCAGCCGACTTGAACAGCCGCGCGAACGCGACCGCATCATCCGCGGTGTTGCCGCCCGGGAACCAGTCGTGGCACGACAGGCGCACCGACATCGGCTTGTCCTCGGGCCACACCGCGCGCATCGCGGCGAACACCTCGAGCGGATAACGGGCACGGTTCTCGATCGGGCCGCCGTATTCGTCCTCACGGCGGTTGGTCAGCGGCGACAGGAAGCTCGACATCAGGTAGCCGTGGGCACAATGGAACTCGAGGATGTCGAAGCCGGCCTCGGCCGCCATGCGCGTGGCGCCCACGAAGTCCTCCTTCACGCGGTCCATGTCCACCCGCGTCATCGCGCGCGGGACCCGGGAATGCGGCAGGTAGGGCAGCGGGGAGGCCGAGATCAGCTCCCATGCGCCATCGTCGAGCGGCTCGTCCATGCCGTCCCAGGCGAGCCGGGTCGCGCCCTTGCGCCCGGCGTGCCCGAGCTGCATGCCGATCTTGGCCGGCGAGTTCGCGTGCACGAAATCGACGATGCGCCGCCAGGCCGCGACGTGTCCGGGTTCGTACATGCCCGCGCAGCCCGGCGTGATTCTCGCGTCGGGCGACACGCAGGTCATCTCGGTATACAACAGGCCCGCCCCGCCCAGCGCGCGTGCGCCGAAATGCACCAGATGGAAGTCACCCGGAGTACCCTCTTCGGCCGAATACATCGCCATCGGCGAAACGATCACGCGGTTCGGTAGTTCCAGCCCGCGCAGGCGCAGCGGCGTAAACATCGGCGGCGGCGCCGCCGCGGGGTCGTTGCGCACGCCGGCCCGCTCGGCGAACCAACGCTCATAGCCTTCCAGCCAGCCCGCATCGCGCAGGCGCAGGTTCTCGTGCGAGATGCGTTGCGACCGCGTCAGCATCGAGTACATGAATTGCTCCGGCTCGAGCGTGTCGCAATAGCGCGCGCCGCACACCTCGAACCACTCCATCGCGTTCCAGGCCGCATTCTGCAGGCGCAGCACGTCGATGTTGCGTACCGCCTGATAGCGTTCGAGCACCGCCGGGATGTGCTCGCGGGTGTCGCCCTCCTCCTGGAACAGCCGGGTAAGTTCGATCGCATCCTCGAGCGCGAGCTTGGTCCCCGAGCCGATCGCGAAATGCGCGGTGTGCACCGCGTCGCCCATCAGCACGACATGGCTGCGGCCGTTGAAGTGGTGCCACTGCTCGCATTTGACGCGCTGGAAGTTGAGCCAGGCCGAGCCGCGCAGATGGCGGGCGTTGCTCATCAGGTGATGGCCGTCCAGATGATGCGCGAACAGGCGCTCGCAGAACGCGATCGACTGCTCGGTATCGAAGCCGTCCAGCCCATGGGCCTTCCAGACATGCTCCGGCGTCTCGACGATGAAGGTCGTCGTGTTCTCGTCGAACTTGTAGATGTGGGCCTGGAACCAGCCGTGCTCGGTCTTCTCGAAGAAGAACGTGAACGCGTCGAAGAGCTTGTTCGTGCCGAGCCAGATGTAGCGATTGGGCCGGGTCACGATATCGGGGCGGAAGATTTCGGCGTACTGGTTGCGGATCTTCGAGTTGATGCCGTCCGAGGCGATGACGAGGTCCGCTTCGGGGAACTCCTCGTCGGAATCGACCTCGCGCTCGAACGCCAGCTCCACGCCGAGCGCCTCGGCCCGCGCCTGCAGGATGTTGAGCATCTTCTTGCGCCCGATGCCGACGAAGCCGTGGCCGCCGCTGCGGATCGTGCGCCCCTTGAAGCGCAGCTCGATGTCGTCCCAATGGTTGAACGCGACCTCGATCGCGTCGGCGGTCTCGCGATCCCACTGGCGCATGTTGTCCATCGTCGCATCCGAGAACACCACGCCCCAGCCGAAGGTGTCGTAGGGCTTGTTGCGCTCGACGACGGTGATGCGATGCGCCGGATCGAGCTTCTTCATCAGGATCGCGAAGTACAGCCCCGCCGGACCTCCTCCGATACAGACGATGCGCATGCCGTGCCTCCCGTTCCCGGTACTCTGACGCGCCTCAATATTTCATACTTAAACTATTTCGTCAACCCGGATTGCCGGCTGGATCGTCCCCTCGCTCGCGACGATGTTCAGAATCGTTCGATCCAGGGACGCAGGTCGAGTTCGTGGGTCCAGGCCGTGCGCGGCTGCTGCCAGAGTTGAAAATAGGCCTCGGCGATCGCGGCTGGATCGAGCAGACCGTCGTCTACCTCCCCACCGAGCTGCTGGACCACCTCCGGCAGCCGGATCCGCCCGTCGATCACGACGTGAGCCACGTGAATCCCGAGCGGATGAAGTTCCCGCGCCATGCTCTGCGCGAGCGCACGCAAGCCGAACTTTCCGACCGCGACGTTGTGGAATCGTGCGCTGCCGCGCACGCTCGCCGTCGCGCCGGTGAAGAGGATCGCACCACCAGTCCCGCCGCGCTCGATGCGTTCGGTCATCAGTCGTGCAGCCATCTTCCCCACGAGAAAGCCCCCCAGACAACCGACCCGCCAGGACGACTCGAACTCCGCGGTGGTCGTGTCGAGTATGCTGCGTTCGACGAAAGCGCCGGCGTTGTAGATCACGACATCCGGCTCGCCTTGCTCGTCGGCGACCCGTCTGAACAGGTTGCGAACGGACTGCTCGTCGGTGGCATCGCACTCGTACGCCCGCCCGTGGTGCCCGATGCCGGAGCATTCGACCGCCAGCGTGTCGAGCCGGCGCGCGTTGCGCGCGGCAAGGGCGACGTTCATCTCGGCGCGCCCGAATCGCTGGGCGAGTGCACACCCGAGGCCGGGTCCGGCCCCTACGATCAACGCCACCTGTGTCCTGTCCATGATCTCCTCCGTTTCGCGGGATCGTCGAGCACGCTGCGCAACTATCAGCTTAGTAAACAAACCCTCGTTCCACGAGAGAACACCCATCGTCCGATGGATCTCCAACACTTCAGGCCTTGACAACTCGTTTGAACTCTCCAAGACTGAAACAGCCGAACCGAAAATGTTCGTGACGCCGTTGCGCGAATTCGCACGTTCACGGACCCGTGCCCCCGCCTCCAGCATCGGAGAACGTACGTCATGACTCGAAGTGCGCACGTCGACACCTTTGTTCGAGACCATCTGCCCCCGACCGATCAATGGCCGGAGTTCATCTTCGACCGGCCCGAACTGCAGTTTCCCGAGCGAATGAACGCCGTCGTGGAACTGCTCGATCGGGCTGTCGCCGAGGGACACCCGGACCGCCCCGCGATCCTCGGCACGGGGCTCCGCTGGACCTATGGCGACCTGCAGAAGCAGGTCAACCGGATCGCCGCCGTACTCACCGAGGATCTCGGCATGGTGCCGGGCAACCGCGTCCTGCTTCGCGGTGCCAACAGTCCGATGCTGGCTGCCTGCTGGCTTGCGGTCCTCAAGGCGGGCGGGGTCGCGGTGGGAACCATGCCCCTGCTTCGCGCGAAGGAACTCAAGGACATCCTCCGCATCGCGGCTGTCACGCACGCCCTGTGCGAGGCGTCGCTTGCGGAAGAACTGGAGGCGGCACGTTCCGAATCGCCCGGCCTGGACCACTGTCTGCTGTTCGGGCCGGGAGGCGATCTGGAAGCGCGGACCGCGACGAAATCCGGGGTTTTCGAAGCCATCGATACCGCCGCGGACGATCCGGCCGTCATCGCATTCACCTCGGGGACGACCGGTGTGCCGAAAGGAACGGTGCATTTCCACCGCGACGTCCTCGCGATGTGCGAGGTCTTCCCGCGCCATTGCCTCAAGCCTGCCTCCGACGACGTCTTCATCGGATCGCCTCCTCTGGCCTTTACCTTCGGGCTGGGCGGGCTGCTGTGCTTTCCCCTGTGGGCGAGAGCCAGTACCGTTCTGCTCGAAAAGCTCACCCCGGAACCCCTGCTCCGGGCAATCGAGGCGTACCGGGCGACGATCTGCTTCACGTCCCCCACCGCCTATCGGCAAATGGCGACGATGGCCGCGGGCCACGACCTGAGCTGCCTGCGGAAATGCGTATCGGCAGGAGAGGCCCTGCCGACCGACACCCGGGACAAGTGGCGCGAGGCGACCGGAATCGAGATCCACGACGGCATCGGGGGGACCGAAGTCATGCACATCTACCTGGCCTCGGGACCGGAAGACTACCGACCGGGGGCGGTCGGGCGCATGCTGCCCGGCTACCGCGGGAGGATCGTCGACGACGACATGAACCCGCTCCCCCCCGGCAAGGTCGGCAAGCTCGCGATCCAGGGGCCGACCGGTTGCCGCTACCTCTCGGACGAGCGGCAGACGAACTACGTGCGCGACGGCTGGAACCTTCCCGGCGACGCGTTTCACATGGACGAGGATGGCTACTTCTACTACCACGCACGAATCGACGACATGATCGTCTCGTCCGGCTACAACATCGCGAGCCCGGAGGTCGAATGGGCCCTGCTCGCCCACCCGGCGGTGGCCGAGTGCGGCGTCACCGGCATTCCCGACGAAGATCGGGGCCAGATCGTCAAGGCGTTCGTCGTGCTCAAGCCGGAGTTCTCGCCCGGCGAGGCCCTCGCGAGCGAGTTGCAGGACTTCGTCAAACGCACGGTGGCGCCCTACAAGTATCCCAGGGCCATCCGCTTCGTCGACTCGCTCCCCCGTACCGAGACCGGTAAACTCCAACGCTTCAAGCTGCGGGAAATGCCATAGGCACATTCATGACTACTGCCCCCCAATCGGCCTCGCCGGCACCCGAGGCCGTCGACCACGAGACCCGGATCACGGAGGACGACCATGAGGCCTTGCGCCTGTGGTTGCGCATCCTCGCCTGCACCAACCATATCGAAGCCGACTTGCGCACGCGCCTGCGCACGGGATTCGATTCGACGCTTCCACGATTCGACCTGATGGCCCAACTCGACCGGCATCCGAAGGGTCTCAAGATGCGCGAACTTTCCAAGCGACTGATGGTGACCGGTGGCAACGTCACCGGCCTGACCGACAAGCTCGTGCAGGAAGGCCTGGTGGAGCGCCGCGAGAACCCGAAGGACCGCCGTGTCTACACGGTGCTGCTGACCGCGGCCGGGAAACGGCATTTCCGACGGATGGCGCAATCCCACGAACAGTGGGTGATCGAACTGTTTGCCGGCCTGGACGCCGACGAAAAAGCGCATTTGTTCGGGTTGCTCGGCAAGCTCAAGGCCCATATCGCAACGCGCCCGCAGGCCGGCCAGGACGCCTGAAGGGGCCTTCTCAGGCCCGAACCGGCCGCTTCGCAAGCTTGCGCTGCAAGGTCCGGCGGTGCATCTTCAATGCCCGTGCCGTCTTCGAGATGTTTCCGTCGTTCTCCGCCAGTACGCGCTGGACATGCTCCCACTCCAGCCGGTCCACCGACATCGGCTCGTCGGGCGCAGCGTCATCGATCACGACCTCGTCGGCCATCAGCGCCTTGACGATCGCCTCGACCTCGGCCGGTTTGGCCAGATACTGGGTCGCACCGAGCTTCACCGCATCGACCGCGGTCGTGATGCTCGCGTAGCCGGTCAGCACCAGAATGCGTGCCTCCGGCGTCACCTCCAGCAAGGGCTGAATCAGGCGCAGGCCCGATTCGCCGGCCAGATTCAGGTCGAGAATCACGAATTCGGGTTCGTGGCGGCTGGCAAGGTCCAGGGCTTCACTCGACGAATGGGCGCTGAGCACGGTGAAGCCACGCTGTCCCAATGCGCGGCCAAGGATTCGGTTGAAAGCGGGGTCGTCATCGACGAGCAGAAGCAGACGTTGCGGGGCGTCGGAACCGGTGTGCGTCATTTCTGTAGGTGCTCCAGCGGCAAGTGCATTCGTGCGATCGTACCGCCTCCCGGTCGCGCATCGAACGAGAGTCGCCCCTGATACCGGCCGAGTGCGGCGTGGGCGAGGAACAGTCCGATCCCCATCCCTGCCGGGCGATCCTCGATCGGCGCCTTTCCGAGCAGATCGCGCAGGCGGGCGGGAATGCCAGCTCCCCGGTCGCGGATCTCCACGACGAGGAATCCGTCGGATACGACCGCCTCGATCTCGACCGTTTCGGGACTTGCGTCAGCGGCATTGTTGATCAGCGTATGAAGGGCCTGGCCGAGCGTATCGTCGACGACGACCGACAATTCATCCAACTCGGGAGCGCTGGAAAATACGGCCTGCGAGTGCGGACGCCGACACTGCCAGGCCGCGATCTCGTGGGCGAGCCAGGCCCGTGCGCTCCGCGCGCGCCCTCCCTCGGCACGAAGATTCCCCGCGGACGCCGTGAGCATCGACAAGGTCTGCTTGCAATGATCGATCTGCTCGCTCATGAGGTCCAGATCGGCCCGCGTGTCGGAATCGAGCCGACCGCGCGTGCGCATCTCGTCCACGAGGATCCGAAGCGTTCCCAGAGGTGTTCCCAGGTTGTGTGCGGCACCGGCCGCAAGGTTGCCGAGCGCGACGATCCGTTCGTCGCGGATACGCGCCTCACGTGCATCGGCCAGGGCACGCTCGCGGGCGCGCAAGGCGGACGTCATCCGCAACAGAAATCCCACGATCACGCACGCCGAAAGGGAAAACGTCAACCACATCCCCGCGAGATGCCAGCTCGCCGCCACCTCGGCATCATGCACACGGATCGGATGATTGAAATTCCACAGCAGGGAATAGGCCATGACCGCAAGGACGGCCACGATCCAGGCCTGGGGCGCGGGCAAGGCCATCGCACCGATCGCCACGAGCGGGAGAAGCAGGGAGATCAACGGATTGGTCGCTCCTCCTGCGAAGTACAGGAATACGCTCCAGCCCAGCACATCGAGCAAGAGCTGAACGAATGGCAGACCGCGCGGCACGCTCGGCCGCATGCCGATCAGGGCCAGGGTAAAAGCATTGACCGCGGCCATCGCCAGGGCGACCGACAACAACGGACCAATCGGGACCGAGAGCCGCAGAATCGGCGGAAGCGCCAGGGCCGAGAACAACATCGCGCACACCGACAGCCACCGCAGCAGCACCAGGCGCCTGACCTGGCCCGCGACGACATCCTCGCCCATCTCCGTCACTTCGGTTCGCATCGGCGGATTATTGCCGAAGCGAGGGCTTCAGGCGAGCCGGTAACCGGCGGTCGACACCGACGACACAACGCCTCCGGACTGCGTTTCACCCTCGAGCCGCACGCAGGAACCGCCCGGATTGCGGGCAACCCTGCCCGATCGTCATCGATGCACCGATCTTTTGTCCTAGGTCAAAGAATCTACGTCTTCGGATCCGTTAGAGTGCGGGTGCGACAATACGCCGCAGCGACAACTCGCCGCAGCAAGAACACCGCATCGGGATCGCCATGAGGCAGTGGGTGGCTTGGGGCACCCCGAATGGTATCCGGAAAAAAGATCGATCACCTGTGAAAACGGAGTCAACCACCATGAGTCAAGACCTGACCAAAACGCTCGACGGCCAGCCGGATCCGAGCCGTCGGAAGTTCCTGAACACCGCTGCTGTCGTCGGCCTTTCCGGCGCAGGCCTGTCCATCGGCCTCGCAGGCTGCAAGCAGGAACCGGCTCCGGCACCCGCTGCCGCACCGGCCGCCCCGGCCCCGGCCGCGGCGCCTGCTCCGACCGCGGCGGCCAAGTCGGTCTATGACGCCGTTCACCTGAAGCCGGGCGAACTGGACACGTACTACGGTTTCTGGAGCGGCGGTCACACGGGTGACTTCCGCGTGCTGGGCATCCCTTCCGGCCGCGAACTGCACCGGATCCCCTGCTTCGTTCCGGATGCACTGGTCGGCTGGGGCCAGACCAACGAATCCAAGGCGGTCATGGGGACCAAGCGCGACGGCAGCCTGGAATACCGTGTCGGCGACACCCACCACGTTCACGCATCGTACCGGGACGGCAACTACGATGGCCGCTACGCCTGGATCAACGACAAGATCAACTCGCGCGTCGCCCGGATCCGTCTCGACTATTTCGTCTGCGACAAGATCACCAAGCTGCCGAACGTGCAGGGCTTCCACGGGATCTTCCCGGACAAGCGCGACCCGGTCGACCCGGCGATCAACTACACGACTCGCGTCTTCTGCGGCGGCGAGTTCCATATCCCGGTGCCCAACGACGGACGTGACCTCTACGAACCCGAGAAGTACCGCGCCCTGTTCTCGTGCGTCGACGCCGAAACCATGGAGGTGCGCTGGCAGGTCCTGATCGACGGCAACTGCGACCTCGTCGCAACTTCCTTCGACGGCAAACTGGCGGCATCGAACCAGTACAACACCGAGAACGGCGTCCACTTCGAGGACATGATGTCCGCCGAGCGCGACGCGTGCATCTTCTTCAACATCGCCCGCATCGAGCAGGCCGTGAAGGAAGGCCGCTATACGACGATCGGCCGCTCGCGCGTTCCGGTCGTCGACGGCACCCGCGCGGCCAACCAGGATCCGGCCACTGCACTGACCGCCACCGTCACCGTTCCGAAGAACCCGCACGGCGTGAATGCCAGCCCGGATGGCAAGTACTTCATCTGCTCCGGCAAGCTTTCGCCGACCGGCACGGTCATCGAGCTCCAGAAGGTGCTGGACTGGTTCGACGGCAAGCTCGCCGACATCGACGACGCGATCGTCGCCGAAGTCGAACTGGGCCTTGGCCCCCTGCACACGGCCTTCGACGGCCGCGGCAATGCCTACACGACGCTGTTCCTGGACAGCCAGGTGGTCAAGTGGAATGTCGACGCTGCGATCAAGTTCCACAGCGGCGACACCAGCGCCCAGTACGTGGTCGACCGTATCGACGTGCATTACCAGCCGGGTCACATCAACGCGACGCAGTCCGAGACCATGTTCGCGGATGGCAAGTGGCTGGCAGTGGGTTGCAAGTTCTCCAAGGACCGTTTCCTGCCGGTCGGCCCGCTGCACGCCGAGAACGAACAGCTGATCGACATCTCCGGCGAGAAGATGGTGCTGGTGCACGAGCATCCGGTCCGTCCCGAGCCGCACGACTTCATCATGTTCAAGCGCGAGCTGGTGAGCCCGAAGAAGGTGTACTCGCACGACGAGTTCCCGCATGCGGTCACCGATCCGAAGGATGCCGGCGTCACGCGCAACGGCAACAAGGTCACGGTCCGGATCACGTCGCTCGCACCCACTTTCGATCCGCGCGAGTTCACGGTCCAGCGCGGTGACGAGGTCACGATCATCCTGACCAACCTCGACCGCATCGAGGATCTGGGTCACGGCTTCGCGATTCCCGACTATGACATCAACTTCATCGTCAACCCGCAGGAAACCGCTTCGGTGACTTTCATCGCCGACAAGCCGGGTGTGTACTGGTGCTACTGCACGCACTTCTGCCACGCGCTGCACCTCGAGATGCGCAGCCGGATGATCGTCGAAGCCTGACGTGCCGTACCTGCGGCTGGCCGCAAGGCGGGCCGCACACTCCACGCCGCGGCGGGCTGTCGCGGACCCGCGTGGCGTACCGTCCGATGACCGGACGGCTCAGATAGGGTGATCTTCCGAGGGGCGTCACGCCCCTCGTCTTTTTTCCGGTATGTAAGCAGTTCGTGATTTTTTAATTGACCCGGAACAAGTACAGGTGGATCCGCGGTTCCTAGACTATTTCAAACCCCGCAACAGACCGAGCACCATGAGAACGATACTCTCCGGAATCCGGAATGCGCTCATCGCGGCAACGATGGCGCTTGCCCCCCAACTCGTGCTGGGATCGGCGTACGAAGCCCGCCTCCCCGACGGGATCCATACCGCCCCCAACCTGTGCGACCTCGCCCCCTGCCGCGACGTGCTTCCCGGCGCCGTATCGTTCTCCGACCGCAAGGGCCGGCCGTTCTATGTCGAAGGCTACGACGCCGATGGAGACCTGATCGGGTACGTGATGCTGTCGACGGACATCACCGACGTACCGGCCTACTCGGGCAAACCCATCATCACGTTGATCGGCATGGACACCGACGGACGATTCGTCGGGGTGCGCATCCTCAAGCACTCGGAGCCGATCCTGTTGCTGGGCATCCCTGAATCGGCAATGGTCCGCTTCAATGAACAGTACATGGGCCTGTTCGTCGGTGACAACGTCGAGATCGGATCGTCGCGCGGTGATCGCGACGTCATCGCCCTCGACGCGATCTCGGGCGCGACGGTGACGGTCGTCGCACAGAACCAGGTCATGATGACCTCCGGTGCGGCCACCGCCCGGCAGGTCGGAATCCTCGAACCCACGGTGCGCGAACAACCGCGGTTCCTCGAGCATGGTCACAACCCCGACTGGGACACCCTCGTGCGCGAAGGCAGTGTCCAGCGCCTCACGGTCCGGCCGGAGCAAGTCGGGCTCCCCCGCTCGAACGAACCCTTCATCGAGCTGTGGTTCGGTCACCTGAACCAGCCGGACATCGGCCGGGCGCTACTCGGCGAAGCGGCCTGGCGCAACCTGATGGGCCGACTCAAGGAGGGCGAGGACGCGATCTTCGTCATCCGGACCGGCGGCCTGGAATCGTTCAAGGGTTCCGGTTTCGTGCGCGGCGGTCTCTACGACCGGGTTCAGGTCCGTCAGGGCATGGACGTGTTCACCTTCCGCGACCTGGACTCCCTGCCGCTGTATGATATTCGTGCCGAAGGCGCGCCCGCCTTCAACGAATCGATCATCTTCATCGTACGGTCCGAAGCCTTCTCGGCCGCCTACCCGTGGAAATTCGTATTCCTGGGGAATCGCGTCGACCGCAACACCGGCTTGCGCACCTTCGCAAACTTCGACACCGAGTTCTGGATGCCGGCGCGTTATCTCGACGGCGGACGCCCCCGCGTGGAGCGCCCGGCGGCCCCGTGGGTACGCATCTGGAAGATGCGCATCGTCGAGATCGGGCTCTTTGTGGCCTTGCTGATCGGCGTCGCGGCCGTCTACGCCAACCGGGATCGCCTCACGCGCGCATCGACCCGCAAGAACAAGTGGCCGGTCAACGCCTTCAAGTACGCCGCCTGGATCGTGAGCATCGGCTTCGTCGGTTTCTACCTGATGGCGCAGCCGTCCATCACCCAGGTACTGACATGGTTCCACGCTCTCCTGTTCCAGTGGACCTGGGAACTGTTCCTGACCGATCCGTTCATCTTTATTTTCTGGATCTTCATCATCGTCACCGTGTTCCTGTGGGGACGAGGCCTGTTCTGCGGCTGGCTGTGTCCGTTCGGCTCGCTGACCGAACTGATCTACAAGGTCAGTGGCGCGATCGGCCTCAAGCGCTTCCAGTTCAAGCTCTCCCAGCCGATGCACGACCGCTTGAAATGGCTCAAGTACTGGATCTTCTTCGGTCTTCTGGCGGTGTCGGCATTCTCGATGATCTGGGCGGAGATGCTGGCCGAGGTCGAGCCGTTCAAGACGATGTTCCTGGTCGGTTTGCTCAATCGCGCCTGGCCCTACACGCTGTTTGCGGCCGGCCTGCTGGCGCTGTCGATCTTCATGGAGCGCCCGTTCTGCAAGTACCTGTGCCCCCTCGGTGCGGCGCTGGCAATGCCGTCGACCTTCCGTTGGTTCGGGCTCATGCGCAAGCAGGAATGCGACACCTGCCAGGCCTGCGCGGCAGGCTGCGGATCCCTCGCGATCGACCGGAATGGGCGGATCGACCACCGCGAATGCATGCTGTGCCTCGACTGCATGGTGCTTTACACTGACGAGCACGCCTGCCCGCCGCTGGTCAAGGAACGCAAGCACAGGACCCGCGCCGGTCTGCCGATGACCCCGATCGGCAAGGACGGCTACTACATCCCGATCAAGCCGGTGGCGACACCCGCGGCCATCCAGCCTCAGAATTCCTGAGAACCGGAGATTGAGAACATGGTCGACCCCAAGATGATGACCGACCCCGTCGAACCCCCCTACGCCCGTCTCGGCAACCCCTTGCTCCTTCTGGCAGCCGAGATCTGGGATCATCTGTGGCCCTGGAGTCACCACGGCTTCAAACGCCGCCCGGCGGTCCAGGCAGCCGGTCTTGCGCTCGGCGCTGCGGCATCCATCGCCTGGATCCTCGCGGCGATGGGGCGCATCGAAGCCGGTGCGATCATCGGCTGGTGGTTCGGCTGGAGTGTGTTCGAAGTGCTGATCCGGCTCGGATCCAAGCCCTACGTCAAGGAAGGCCCTTGGTGGGGTCGCAACTACCGGCGGGCCACGCGGATGGACATGGTGTGCTACGTCGGCTTCAAGAACCTGCTGATCGGGGCCTCGCTCTTCATCGCGCTGAAGACGGCCGGGTTGCTGTACCTGTAGGAAAGCCGATCCGCGCCATGCCCCTTTTCCCGTTTCGCCGTTTTACCGCCGCGCTCACGATACTCGCCGCGACCTTCGTCCTCGACACCGCGGCTTTCGCGGCGACGGTCTGGCGCGTCGCACCTGGAGAGTCGATCCAGGCGGCCATCGACCGCGCCGCCCCGGGCGACATCGTCGAGGTCGAACGTGGTCGCTATGTAGAGAACCTGAAGATCGAGAAAACCCTGACCTTGCGCGGAATCGACCGCCCGACCGTCAGCGCGGGGCTGTCCGGACACGTCATCATGGTCATCGCCGAGGACGTCGTCATCGACGGAATGATCGTCGCCGACTCCGGAGACAGTCTTCGCGACCAGAACTCGGGGATCTACATCTGGCCCGGATCCCACCGCGCGATCGTACGCAACAGCGACCTCGTCTACAACCTGTTCGGTCTGTGGATCGAGAAGGCCGAAGACGTATTGATCGAAAACAACACCATCGTGGGCAAGCGCGACTACCGCTCGCCGATGCGCGGCAACGGAATCCAACTCTACAATACGCGCCGCGCACGCATCATCGGCAACAACGTGAGCTTCGTGCGCGACGCGCTGTACGTCGACGTCAGCCATGACGCGCTCTTCCAGGGCAACCGTCTGCACCATAGTCGTTACGGCACCCACTACATGAATTCGTACCGCAACCTGTGGGAGGACAACGACGTCTACATGAATCGCGGCGGGCTGGCCCTCATGGAGGTTCGCGACCAGGTCGTGCGCAACAATCGCGTCTGGGCGAATTCGGACCATGGGATCATGCTGCGCACGATCTGGGATACCGTGGTCGAAAACAATATCGTCGCCGGAAACGAGCGCGGTTTCTTCATGTACGACGCGTACTTCAACGAGCTGCGCAACAACCTGGTCGTCGACAACCTGGTCGGCATGCACGTCTGGGCCGGCTCCAAGGACAACGAGATCGAACGCAACGACTTCATCAGCAATCGCGAACAGGTCCGCTACGTTGCGGCTGCCGATCAATTGTGGGGGATCAAGGAAGGCAACCACTGGAGCAATTATCTTGGCTGGGACCGCAACGGCGACGGCATCGGCGACATCCCCTACGAGGCCAGCGACCTGGTGGATCGCCTGTCCTGGCGCCATCCGATGATGAAGCTGTTGCTCGCGAGCCCCGCCATCCAGACCTTGCGGCTCGTGGGGCGACAGTTCCCGTTGCTGCGCGCTCCGAGCATCGTGGATCCGAATCCACGCATGGAACCCCATCATTCCGACTGGAGAGACTGGCTTGGCAAGCATTTCCCAGGCAGCCGCTGAGGCGGCCGACCACAGCCCGATGATCGAGGTCCGCGGTGTCACCAAGCACTTCGGACCGATCCACGCCGTCGACGGGGTCGACCTGGACGTCGCACCGGGAGAGCTGTTCGGCCTGATCGGGCACAACGGTGCCGGCAAGAGCACCTTGTTCAAGATGATGCTCGGACTCACGCCGATCACGTCGGGAAGCATCCGGATCGCCGGGCGGGACATCGCCGGTTCCGACTTCCGGACGGTACGGCGCAAGGTCGGATACCTTCCCGAGAACGTCGTGCTCTACGACAATCTGACCGGACTGGAGACGCTGCTGTTCTTCGCGCGGCTCAAGCATGCTTCACCCCGCGACTGCGCGGCGGCACTCGAGCGGGTCGGACTCGTGCAGGCCGCCCATCGACGGGTGCGCGAGTATTCGAAGGGCATGCGCCAACGCCTGGGTTTTGCCCAGGCATTGCTCGGAAACCCGCAGATCCTGTTTCTCGACGAACCGACCAACGGTCTCGACCCGGAAGCGATCCGCGAGTTCTATGCGATCCTGCGTGGGCTTCGCGGCGAAGGGGTGACCGTCATCCTGACCTCGCATATCCTCGCCGAGATCCAGGAGCGGGTCGACCGGCTCGCGATCATGGCATCGGGTCGGATCCAGGCGGTCGGTACGGTGCAGGCGCTGCGCGAACGGATGGACCTTCCGCTGCACATCGAAGTCCGAGCCCGCGAAGAGGCCATGGCCGAACTGCGGTCGACGCTGGATGCGCTGGCGGTCGGCGACCGTGAGGAGCGTCCCGACTCGATCCTGCTCAAGTGCCGACGGGACCAGAAGATGGGCATCGTGCGGGCCCTGATCGCACTCGGGACGAGCATCGAGGATGTCGTCGTGCGCGAACCCTCTCTCGAGGATGTGTTTTTCGGTTTCTCCGACTAAGGAATCTGCAACAGTGGACTTCGGATCCGTATCGACGATCGCGAGCAAGGAATTCTGGGACCGCATCCGCAACCGCTGGGTGCTGGCCGTCGCGCTCGTGTTCACCGTGTTCGCACTGGTGATCGCCTATTTCGGCGGCGCACAGCAAGGGGCCGTGGGTTTTCGCTCGATCGAGTTCACGATCGCCAGCCTGGTCAGCCTCGTCATCTACCTGATCCCCTTGATCGCACTCGTGCTTGGCTTCGACGCGATCGTCGGCGAGCGCGAGCGCGGCTCGCTGGAACTGCTGCTGTCGCTCCCGATCACGCGTTTCGAACTGCTGATCGGCAAGTACCTCGGGCTGTCCGCCGCACTGGCGTTCTCCACCATCGCCGGGTTCGGACTCGTCGCAGTCGTGTTGTCGACGCAGATGACCATGAGCGCACTGTTCCACTACTTCGGGTTCATGATCAGTTCGGTCCTGCTCGGCATGGCCTTTCTCAGCATCGCGGTCATGCTGTCGGTGTTCTCCCAGGAGCGCACGCGGGCGTCGGGTCTGGCGATCGCCGTCTGGTTCTTCTTCGTCCTGATCTTCGATCTGCTGCTGCTCGGTGCCCTGGTCCTGACCGGCGGCATGTACGGTGGGGAGATCTTTCCTTACCTGCTGCTGCTCAACCCTGCCGGCGTGTTCCGTATCCTGAACATCTTCACGCTGGACGACGTTCGCAACCTGTACGGGCTGGCCACCGTTTTCCCGACCGCGATCGCGGAAACCTGGGTGCTCACCCTGGTGATGCTCGCGTGGATCGCCGCACCGCTCGGTATCGCCGCCTGGAGATTCCGCACATGAAGTTCCGTTCGCTTCGCACCCTCCTGCTCTGCACCGTACTGGGGGCGCTGCTTGCGGCATGCGGGCAGTCCTCCACCGAAGCGGAAGCAATCATCCCCCATGAGATCACCCGCAGCACGGCCAGTGTCATCGACGGCATGCTGCTAGCCGACTACCCCGGCCCCAAGGCCCAGGTGCATTACGCCAGGCAGCCCGAGCCGGACTTCTATTGCAACACGGCGGACATGTTCTACATGCATCTCGTACCCGAGCAGATGCGGATGGTTCGCGCGATCTTCGTGCAGGACATGGGCAAGGCCGACTGGGACGAACCTGTTGGACACTGGATCGACGCCCGCTCCGCCTGGTATGTGGCCGGCTCGAGCCGGCGTGGTTCGATGGGGCCGACCCTCGCCTCCTTCGCCGAAGAAAAGGATGCGCAACGCTTCGCCGAAGAGTATGGCGGCCGGGTGTTGCGCTTCGACGAGGTCACGATCGAGGTCGTCGCACCACCGGATGACGGACTTCCCGAGATCGGAGGTTGAACCGAGGATGTGCCGTCACCATGATCGCTTCAGCCCGACCCGCCGCCAGTTGCTGCTCGCAGCGGCAGGCGCGGGCGCGCTTGCGGCCTGTGGACGACGGCCCAGTGGCAGCCGTCTTCAAGCGGTCGACTTCACCACGGAGACCGTGTGCGTACTGGACGGCTTGCGACTCATCGACTACCCCGGCCCGAAGGCGCAGATCCACTATGCGGGACGCACCGACCCCGACTTCTTCTGCGACACGGTCGAGATGTTTCATGTGTTTCTTGCCGTTGCACGCCGACAGGATGTCCGCGGACTGTTCGTGCAGGATGTCGGAAAGACCGGATGGGACGAGCCGCAAGGGCACTGGATCGAAGCCAGGCAGGCCCATTACGTGCACGGATCCTCGCGTTTCGGCCCCATGGGGCCGACACTGGCATCCTTTTCAGCCTCGGCACAGGCCGACGCCTTCGCCGATCGCTTCGGAGGTACGGTTCTACGATTCGACGACGTCACCCCGGACATGGTCATCCTGGACGGCGGCGCCCTTCACGATACAAGGATGTAATGATGGCTGACTTCTTTCGCAACATGGATTATGAAAAGGCGCAGGATGTCGAACGCCTGTCGCGCCTGAGCTACGAACTGCGATGTAACCGGACGGCCCTGCTCGAGCCCTACGGGGTCGCCGATGCCGTCGCGCTGCTCGAAAGGATCTATGCAGGCGAACTCGCCGAACACCCGGCATACGAACACTACCTCGCGGCACGCACGCTCGAGGAAACTCGGGAAACCGTCCGCATGCTGATTGCGGACAACCTCAAGGAGGCCCGCAAGTCATGAGCCTGCACCTCGAACTGGCCGACTTCATCGACACCTCCTGCGCGGACGAACTCGATCGCCCCGTCGAACGCAAGCAGGATGGAATCATCGTCCACCTCAAGAACGGCGTAGCACTAACGGTCCATTACGCAGCACCCGACGCATACTCGCTGCGCTGGCTGCACGACGGCCAAACGGCTGGGATCGACACCGCACCACTTCACCGCGAGTTGTCGACCTTTCCCAATCATCTGCACCACACCGACGGTACCGTCTCGGCCGATCCAGTGACCCGGCCGGAAGCCGACCCCGAAGAGAATGTGAAGGCCTTGGTCGAGGCCTTGCTGCGCAGCCCCGATCTGGGATTCGTCGCAGGCACTTCGGGATCGCGCTAAGAGGAGAGCGGAATTGTCCCCCCGACGGCTCGTACAGGCAGGGATCGCACTATCGCTCGCGAGTGTCGCTGCGCTGCTGCTCCCGATCGGGCCGGGGGGCAATTCCGGATTTCAGGTCCTCGACGACTACTGCATCGTCGCACCCGCTTTTCCCTTCGACCCCACCTCGGGGCTGGAACGATTCGCGGCACGTCCGATCCCGGACGAAGCCCGCTGCCCCGTCTGCGGCATGTTCCCGGCTCGCTACCCGCGCTGGGCCGCACAAGCCATCTATCGTGACGGAGCAGCCCAGTTCTTCGACTCGCCGGTCAATCTGCACGTCTTCCTCGGCGATGTCGGCCGCTACAGCAGCGGATATCGTTCGGAAGACGTCGTCGCCACTTTCGTGACGGACATCATGACCGGCGCATGGACGGATGCGACGCATGCATCCTACGTCCACGGCTCCAATGTGCTGGGTCCCATGCGGGAAGGCAACCTGCCCGCCTTCGCAGAACGGGACGCCGCCGAACGCTTTGCATCCGAACGTGGGGGAGTGGTCCTGTCCGCCGGCGAAATCACGCCGGAAATCCTCCAGTCCCTGACGCATTCAGCCCATCACCACCACTGAATTTCAGCGCTTCCCGGGAAAAGGAAAGGGGCGGACGACCCCTCCGGGTCCCCCGCCCCTTGCGCGCTTCGGATCGAAGCGGCTTCAGCTTACTGCGACTGCGCAACCATGAAGTCGACGGCGGCCTTGACCTCGTCATCCGAGAGGTTGCTCGCGCCGCCGCGCGCCGGCATCATGCCCTTGCTGCCGGTAAAGCCATCGATCGAATGCTGGTACAGCACATCCATGCCCTGCGCGATGCGCGCTTCCCATTCGGCCTTGTCACCGGGCTTCGGTGCACCGGCCACACCCGCCGCATGACACAGCGCGCAGGTCCGGTTGTACACGCCTTGGCCAACGCTGTGGTCGGCAACCGGCGCAGGGGCTGCGGCCGGCGCTGCTGCCGGGGCGGCCGGCGCAGCGGCCGGAGGCGGTGCGCTTTCCTGCTTGCCACAAGCAGCCAGGAAAACGGCAAGCGATGCAGCCAGAACGATACTCGTCTTCTTCATAGGGGTCTCCTGTCATGCCGGTGCGCCTGAGCGATCACACCGGGAAATGTAGGTCGGATGCTACCGAACCGGTTGAGTCAATCGCTTGACTCGCGTCAAATCATGCCTATCAAAATCCACTTTGCTGCGGATTGTACACACTTCAGCACCCGAAGGGCCAATTTTAGCGGCTCCCCGGCACCGAACACAGGGCCAAGCGTTACCGGATGCAAACGATGGCGCAATCGACCCAGCGACCATCGCTCGCAGGTTTGCAGGGGTCAGTCGTCGATGCGCACGGCCTCGAAGTGCACGGGCCCGTACTCCCGCCCACCGCCCGCCGTCACGACGGTGAAGGCAATCCCGTCGCCCCCCACGACGCCGACATAGTCGTGGCGCATTTCATGCTGCTCGATTCCGACGCGCTCCCGACTTCGCGTATGGAACTGCACGCGATCCCCCTCCAGGCGCCCGTTCTCGATTGCCCTCCGGATGCCCTGGTACGTCGCACTTCCGGTCAGATCGCCTCCCGTCAAGCGGAACTCGAACCGCTCCTCTTGCGTGGGACCACGCTCGTACGTGACCTGCGCAGACCAGCTTCCGACGACGGCTGGCGCTTCCGGCAACCAGAATCGGCTCGAAAGCAGAAACGCGCCCACGAGCACGAGTACCGCCAGCAGCGCGCCGGAGACAAGCCATTGCGGAGAAGGTTTCGAGTCGTTCAACAATGCACGCGACATGTAGTGATTTCTTTCATCCAAATGACCGCAGAGCGGAAAAACCGTTCCGACGAATGCGCGATCACGCCCGCTCATCTCCCAGGGCCCCGCTCAACGCTCCCTGGATGGACAACCGGACCGCGTCCCGCAAGCCGACCACGGCACGCCAATCCTGTCCCGCCGAGGCCACCGCAGGCAACACTGTAACGGAAACCGGACCTCGCCGCGGCAGCCACGAACCATCTCGAAGAATGCCACGTGTTCCCGCAAGCACGACGGGCACGACCGTCAGCGCATTGCGTGCCGCGACCTGGAAGGCTCCCAGCCGGAAGGGAAGCAACTCCTCTCGAGGACCGAAGGTGCCTTCGGCAAAAAACAGCAATGGACGCCCTCGGGTCGCCTCCTCGCCCAGGGTCGCTGCATCATCGACCCCCTTGAGCATGTCCGTACGCTCGACGAAGCGGACCTCGAGCCGGGCGAACAATCCGGACAACCACCGATTCCGGCGAAATTCGGCCTTCGCGACGAAGCGCACCGGATGCGGCAACGCGGCCGCAAGGACGAAGGCGTCGATATAGCTCGCATGGTTCGAAACCAACACGCAGGCGTCCGTGGGAAGATGCTCGAGTCCGGAAACGGATAGCTCGCAACGCGCCAGCCGCGCAAGCAAGCGTGCCAACGCACGCGAACAGGCCCAGCGCTGCTCCAGGCGTGGAAGCACGAGGATGAAAACCACCGCAGCGGCTGCGAGTACCCCGAAGCAGCTCCATACCCAGGCCCCGTAAGACCAGTTCTTCAAGGCGACGAGCGCGTTCCGCACATGCCCGTGCAGCCCAGAGCGTAGCAGCGCCACAGCCTGACGCCACGGCGCACGGTCGCCAGCGCCCAGCGTACCTTCGAGGTAGGCGTCCCGTACGGCGGCACGCCGGATCTTACCACTCGACGTCTTGAGCACTGCGTGCGGTGGCGCAAGCACGATCGCATCAGGGGGAAGGTCGAGGACGTCGGCGGTGCGTTCGGCGATCTGTTTCCTGAGCCGATCACGGACAACCGGGTCGCGCTCCCTGCACTCGGCCACGACGACCAGTCTCTCTCCCGGCTGCTCCGCATCGCTCACGCCGAACACGGCCACACAGCCCTTGCGCACACCGGGCAGGTTGCCGATCGCTTCCTCCGCCTCGTACGGGTAGAAATTCCGTCCTCCACGGATGATCATGTCCTTGGAGCGGCCAGCGATATGGATCTCGCCGTCGACCAGATACGCTAGATCACCGGAGGCCAGCCAGCCGTCATCGAACAGCCCGGCGGTGGCCGCGGGATTGCGATAATAGCCGGAAGTGGCCGAAGGCCCCCGGAACTCGAGATGGCCGACGTGGCGCTCGGGCAGTTCCACACCGTGATCGTCGACGATCCGGACGGCGTGTCCCGGCAGCGGTCCTCCGCACGAGACGAAGCACAGCGCATGGGGGTCGTCCCCGCGGGCAGGCACGGCACGGCCCTGCCCACTGAACGCTTCGCGCTCGACCCGATCGGTGCGTACGCCCCGACCCGGTGGCGGAACCGCGAGTCCGACGGTGCACTCGGCCAGGCCGTAGACCGGCATAAGTGCCTCCCGTTTCAGTCCATAGGGTGCGAAGGTACGGGCAAACCGCTCCATCGATTCGGCGCTGACGGGCTCCGCACCGTTGGCCGCCAATCGCCACGTCGATAGATCCAGCCCATCGAGCGATTGATCGGCCAGACGCTTGACGCACAGATCGAAGGCGAAATTCGGCGCCGCGGTCACCGTGCCATCGTATTGATGAATCGCCCGCAGCCAGCGCTCCGGATGCAGCAGGAACTCCAGCGGCGACATCAGCACGAGCGGACAGGCATGGTACAGGCTACCCAGCCAGGTGCCGATCAGCCCCATATCATGGTAAAGCGGAAGCCAGCTAACGCACACATCGGAAGAGGTCAGCCCGGTCGCCGTACCCCAGGCACGGATGTTGGCCAGCAGATTGGCGTGCGTGAGCACGACCCCCTTCGGCACCCCCGTCGAACCCGACGTGTATTGCAGCAAGGCAGTCGCGCACGAGGGCACGGCTTCGCCGCGGTGCTCCGGACCGCCCTGCAAGCCATCCGGGGTGACGATACGCTTCATCTCCGGCGCCAGACCGGTCAGCAGACGTGCCAGCGGACGAACCTGCTCGAACGTGATCAGGAGCGGGGCCTGGCAGTTTCGCAGAATGGCGGCCTGCCGTCGAAGGTGGTCCTCGAGTTGAGCCGGGCGCGCAGGCGGATACATCGGGACCGGAATCGCACCGGCATACAGAATCCCGTAGAAGCACCTGAAGAAATCCAGTCCCGACGGCAGCATCAAGGCCACGCACTGTCCCGGCATCACCCCCTCGCGAGCCAGCGCGCGTGCAATGCTCCCGGACGAGGACTGCAAGTCCCCGTAGCGCAAGGCTTCGGTCGCACC